>JAJZFJ010000167.1 GCA_021805395.1 bacterium | reverse complement strand
CAAATGGACTGAATTCACTGGACGACGATGTAGTTGATATTACAGATGAGCCAGAGATAGATCCAAACGAGAATGAGAATACTAATTCCACATTGTCACAATCTCTGTAATTTCCTCGTAACATTAGCTAGATTAAACTTATCAGCATATCCTATCTTCCAAGATGGAGTGCAGGAGCGAGTATAAGAATGAATTCTCTTGAACCCCGAAAAAACGTTGTTTCTATCCTCTCGTTTGCTGGACTGCTTCTTGTTGCAGGGATAGGTTTGAATGGATGTAGTTCTGGATCTAATTCCATAAATATTAATAATCCAGGAAATAACAACTCCTCCAGCACAAATCAGTTAGCTGGTACTATCACAGATATTAACGGTTCCCCTATCATAGGTGCAACTGTTACCGGTGACAGTAACACCTCCACATCCACGCAGGAAGGCGACTTTGTTCTTCCCAATGTTACCGTTCCCTCTGGACAGAATTCTCTTGTCTTTACTGTATCTGCCAGAGCGACAGTGAACGGGCAGAACTGGACAGGACAGAATACCGTTGAGGTTTTGAACGGTTTTGGACCTGCATCTGACGCAATGGTGGTTCTCTCGAACAGTTCAACCCAGGCAACCATTTCGGGGCAGCTTACCGATCAGAACGGAACACCCCTTGCAGGTGCAAGAGTTTTTGTTGCTCCTGGTCCGGTATCAAGCAATGGCAGTCAGTACTTTCTTAACCTTGCTTCCTTCACAGCCTATACCGATCAGAATGGAAATTATACGATCCCAGACCTTCCTACCACTTTAAAAGATGGCTCAAACAACCCGGTTACATACACAGTTACTGGATCGTTTGCGGGGCACATTAACCAGACCGTATCCAACATTTCACCGAATCCAGGTCAAAATGAACAGGTGAATCTCACCCTTGATTCTTCGAATAACGGTTCAACAATCTCTCCTGTTCAAGGTTTGGTGGTATCTACTTTCACAATTCCATCAACTCCAAACCGTGCTGCTGGCTTATCTTCCACTGGAAACGCTTCACCTTATCCAATGATAATCAACTCGGTACTTCATAAGCTGGGAATGAAAGCTTCTCAATCAGTTTCCAGCAAGTCGGTTAAAGTACAGTATGCCAAAAACGGATTAACAAGAAGTACACCAGCTGGTTCAATTGTAGAAACAGATCTATTCTGGAATTATATTCCTCAGAACAATCTCCTGGGATTTGATATTTTGAGATCCGATGGAAACAATGCTAACTTCTTCTCAGAAGCTCTGCTTCGTGACCCATTGGGAGACAGATATGCTGATGTAGACCCAGCTCTAACACCTGGAGATATCTACTTCTACAATGTGGCACCAGTTGATACGATACTGTTTCCGCAGAACGGTACTGAAGGTCAGGCAGTGAGTAGTGCAACTTTCCAGGTTAGTCCTCTTTCTCCAATCAACATTCAGAATGGATACGGAAACCAGTCATTGAGTTCACTTCCAACCCTACAATGGACGCCGTTGAATAATGTGGGTCAGTATACTGTTAACATCTATAATCAGTACCCGTCCTATCAATCTAATTCAAATGGGGTAAATCCAATAGTTTCAGATGTTGTGAACGGCTCTGCCAGCCAGTATACACTCACTCAGCCTACTGATAGTCCGCTTGCTCCTGGCACGTATTACTGGGATGTCATCGCACAATATACGCCTCCTACAAGTGCTCCTAATGTAGGATATTCTTATGCAATCAGCCAAATTGGTTCCTTTGTGGTACCATAACTTGCATATTCCCCCACCCATTCAAGCACAGTAGCCATGAGGTTACTGTGCTTGCTTAGCACAATGGCCACCCCCGGGCCTCTTTTCATTCATTAGAGGGAGACCAGAGCATGTTTCTGAAACTCTGTCAATTAACCAAAGAATCCAGAATACTTTTCCTCCTGCTATCTAGCATTTCACTGCTGCCATTGAGTGTTCATGCTCAGACTTACACAAATGTTGTAAACCAGCGTTTTGCAGCTGTGGGAAACGGTCCACAATCTGCTTTAATAGTTGATATCTCTAATCCCAATAACCGGGCGGCAAGCATATCTGCTATGGATGCAAAGTTACATTCACTTATGCTGGCTAGAGATGCAGCTCTTCAAAGTGAAATCAGTCGATTAAAAAGCGTGGGTGCACTCAGACCTGGCCATTCCATTCCAGTAGTCGATACTGTGCTTTTTAGAAACAATGGAAGATTGATTCTGCCCAGACGAAACGGAGTTGCAACTCGGGGTGCTGGCAATGGACTGACTTTTGTGATAAGCACAACAGGGCAGTATGCTTTTGATCCCGCTACAGCGGCAGCACTCAGTAATACCGTCAACACCCTCTTCTACCCTGCACTTGTAAACCTTATGGGGTCTCCGTTGTGGAATGGTCAGGTGACAATTCTCAACAAAGATGATAATCCCACTCTGGTTTCTGGAATCATTGGAGTTACGGTAGTAGTGAATACCGATGGAAGTATTGACATAGATCTTCCAAATTTCAATACTCCTCAAGATGAATATCTTGGACTATTGCAGGCTATGGCACAAACATTCTATGGTCCTGAGGTTATGGGTTTCGACAGCTTTGCAACAGGAATGGCAAGAGCAGAAGCAGTTGTCGTAGCTCAGTCCCTGCAGGGCAGATTTCCTAATAATGCATCCGTTGACCCTATCTCAGATTTTTATTATACGGCGAACTACGATATTTTAAATCAGCCTTCCCTGGGCAACTCCACTTTCTTTCCACCAACCAAGATGGCTCAGCCAATCTCTGGTCAGTTTGGAGGAATGCTAATCCCTCGTTTGGAAATGTCTTCCACTGCATGGACAAAGTGCTATGTTGAAAACCCATCGTTTTTCAGTAACTTTACTACCGCTTATACAGCAGCATGGCAGCAGAATAACTCTGTAGCAGATAACGAACCTCAACTGGAACAGATAGCCTCTCAAGCTGTTGGAGGCAGTGTAGAAGGACAGCCATTCAGCCAGTGGTTTCAACAGCAGTACATATTCGATGCTAGCGTAATTCCTGGATCCAAAGAGTATGCATTTGTCACAGATGCCCCAGCATCCAGTACATCGCAAGATGGTGCAAATGTAGTTTTGTTGTATTACAACACTACATCCAGTGGAGATGAACAGGATTTAAGTGGTGTCTGTAATCCTGTGTTTTATGACTATACCTACCTTAACAGTTTGACCTTGCCAGGTGCAGATACAGCTATTCAGATACCTACGGGTGAAGGATATTCCGCTCCTACGTTCAGTAACATTGGGCAGAATCCGGTCATGCGTGTAAGTATGGATTTCCCACTGAGTGGAATGGATACTCATCTCTACTATCCTGCAAACGCCAGCACGGGTTCGGGCTTTGGCGTTAACACGTTTTATGGTGTCACAGTAGGATCTGATACCGGCACTGTAAACGCAACATTCTCTGGTGGAAACGGTCAGGCTGTTACCGCTCAGGTTGCACAAGGGGCTTTTGGGGCATTGGGTTCCTCCGCAATCGTGCCTTTGGGTTTCACCAAGGTAACTCTCACCTATCAGCCAGCTGCACCCGGAAGTTCACCGATTACTTTCCAGAGAAACGTATTTGTTAGAACGCCAACTAACTCAGCAGGATTGAACTATGTTGAACCGATGTTCATATTGCAGGTGCCGGGCGCAACAACAACTCTAACTCATGTGTTTTCTGCTGGTCCGCAACTCATTTCTCTTCCATTAAAGCCGCTTAATCCAGACATGGCTGCTGTGTTTGGAGTAGCTCCATCACAAGCGCTAATAGCACAGTGGAATCAAAGTATCGATTCCTCAAGCGGTCTCAACTATATGCTTTATCCTAATCTTCCCCTTTATCAGCCTGGATATGGGTTATGGACTAATTTCCAGTCTGCACTGAACGGAGGGGCGGGACAAAATGGTATTTCGATTACTGGAGTTAGGACTGATAATGAGAACCTTGTTACGATAGGTCTTCAGTATGGATGGAACATGATTGGAGACCCATTCAATGCGAATGTGGATCTCACAAGCAATGGCTCTACGGGTACAAGTGGTGGTGCAGTATTTCAGTATCAGGGAGGAAGTGCTCTCACCTTTACACAGGCTGTGAGCGCTGGATATTTGGGTTCGGGAATCTTTGGATTCAACAGTTCCTCTTCTGTTGATGCATATGTTGATATCACACAGACCCAAGCTGCAAACTCCCCATTCCAACAGTTCCAGCTGCAGCCATGGAATGGCTATTTCATACTGTGTAACGAGCCAGAAGGTTTGACGATGACCATCGTGAATCCTTCACCCAATACCCGTATGGTTTCCCTTCCATTCCATGTTGTTGCTATAAACAGTCGATCTGCCCCCAGCACGCCGCTAAGTGGATGGCGATTGAACCTTAATCTGCAGGACAGCAATGGCCATGAGCAGACTGCGGTGTTTGGTCAGGCTTCCAATGGCTCTACGCGTTATGTCCCATCACTTGACAGCGCAGTGCCTCCACCGATCACGCAGAACGGCAACCTGTCGATTTACTTCTCTCAACCAGACTGGCAGACCAGAATGGTCGGCTCGAACTTTTTGTCTGATATCAGACCACGCCAGACAAATTCCACATGGAATGTGCTGGTAAACATACCCAAACCTGGCGGTAGCTACACATTAACATGGCCAAATCTTGCTGATGTACCCTCTGGAACCACTCTCACACTGACAGATCTGGATACACGTGCATCCACCGAACTGAACACCAGTTCTAGCTACAGCTTCATTGCAGCTCCGGGTGAAACTACCCGTAAGTTCCAAATCACAGCATCTCGCACTGCAGCTCTAGCACCACTGGTTATTGGGCTCCATACGGTGATTATCCCCGGCGCAGGTGGTAGAGCAGTAGCGGGTGCCTCCATACAGTTCGATACTTCTGTACCTGCACAGGTTAATGTTGACCTGCGAGGTCTGAATGGACAGGTGATAAGGCACCTGGACACTGGCAGAGCAGTAACAGCGGGTACTCAGAACCTCATCTGGGATCTAAAAAATGATGAAGGGGTACAGATGCCTGCCGGAACCTATCTTGTGGAAGTTCAGATTATCACATCCAATGGTAGACAGTCACGTGCCATCACTCCGTGCATCATTACACGTTAGGAGAATATTATGAGTGTACTAAATTCTGGAAGAATGAATAGAAGTCGAAATTCGTTGGCAAAGATTAGCATGATCATACTCCTGATGTCATTAGTAACAGTGATGCTAACCGGTTGTGGCGGCGGCGGAGGGGGGGGCGGCTCTACAGGCACCGGCAATACTACGGTGAGCGGTACAGTGCTCTTGGTTGAAACAAATCTTCCTCCCAGCCCTGGAGCCGTTGTGACAATTGGAGGTCAGCAAGCAACCACGGATGCGACAGGAGCGTTCACTCTGACATCAGTATCATCCAGCGCAACAAGTGGTACTGTAACTGCCACTGGTGAGCAGCCATTAACACTGGCGCTTCACCTCACTTCAGGACAGGTGAACGCTTTAGGCACAATCTATGTGTCCTCAACAGGATACACCGCTATCGCCTCTGGCACTGTGGCAAGCAGTACAAACGGTGTAAACAAGCCGATATCTGGTGCTACCGTAACAATCGGGGGCCAATCCACAGTGACAGCCTCAGATGGCACATTCACTATCTCCAATCTGCCAGTTGGATTAGGCACCGATCCGACTACCCCCATCGGAAACATACAGGCAACGGGATATGTGAACAAACCTATTACTGTGCAGTTCCCACTGGCGACAGGAAGTAATCCACTAGGAACTCTCCTGCTGGGTGCACCCATTGCAAGTTCTACGCCAGGGCAACCGTTTACAATCTATGGTTTCGTGACTAAAGGTGGTAACCCATTCAGTACAAGCGTAACACTATCTCCAACGGTCGGTCCCCTCGTAGCACAGACTAACCCCGTTACTGGAGAGTACTTCTTCTGGGTACCAGCGGGAACATACACTGTTCAGGAACTCTCCTCAGGCACTTCTAAAACCGTAACAGTGACATCCACTGCCACGCCTGTGGAAGCTCCTGCTATCGGGTTATAGGACAACCAATACAGGTTAGATGTAAGTTAGCCAGATCATGCTATTTCAGGTGATCTGGCTTTTTCACAAGCTGCCCTGCGGGAGTGAACCCGTCACCATCCACATAGAACGGATGGTTTGCAGTGCAAGTTACGCTGCTGCCATCTGAAAAGCTTAGCACAACGGTCGGGCGTTTGTGGAATACGATAAGCGCATTGACCACTTGCCCCGTCTGGCATATTGTACCCTTCGGAACTGCCGGTATAGCGCACCTGTTGCGAAATCTGGCGGGAGGCTTGGGGATGATATTCTAAACTTTAGAAACATCATCCAGCTAGCTTCGTTTCGCATGGGTTAGAAACCCACGCCTCATAACCTCCGTGGACGCGATGGATAAACTGCTCACAGATCATGTTACGTCGGGAAGGGGTAACGTTCCCCCTATGTGGACCGCACAGCCTGCTTTAGCGGGCTTGCAATCCTCATGCAATGTCTTTAGGCATTGCCTGCCAAAGCTCGAAATCCTGCAATCCCCCCGCACATCCCACAAATCGAGGTGCTTTCGTAGCGTCCGAAGGGCGCTCGGTGCGTAGCACCCCTAGCCGAGGAATTCATTCCGCGGGCTTCTGGCTGGTTCTCAATAAGGCAAAACAATTCACAAAATCCCTAGCCGCCATGACTCAAAATCTACCCCCCAGGAAGGCACGTGCTATCAACCCGGTGAACCTGCTACAATACTATTTTGTAGTGGAAAGGTGCTTCAAGAATGTCTGGCAAACCAGACCTGCCCCATCACGACCATACCCCGCATGCTCAAGCACACAGGCAAATGCGTACTGAGGTGTTGTGGGGCATGGAGCCACTCCTAAAAACCACGAATCAGGCTGCTTCCCTCGTCCAACCTGCGCTGTGCCTGTCTTGCCCCCTACATTCATGCCAATGTTCATAAAGAGCCCCTGTGCTGTGCCCCTTAATACCACATCCCGCAACAGCCCCCGTAGCGTAGCTGCGGTCTGACTGGTCATAATATGCGCTGAGACTGTTGCGGGATACTTCTGAACGTGTTCGTTAGAGTCATTGAAAGAGGTACTCTCCCCAATTCGTGGCTTCATAAGGGTTCCTCCATTGCCAACGGCGGCTAAAAGCTGAACCATCTCCATTGGAGATGCTAACATTAACCCCTGTCCATATCCAATATCAGCGATATCCGGTCCGAAGTCAGCTACAGTAGGGACCTTGCTAAATCCATCCAGTATCAGTGCATTCCTCAATACATCGGGGCCGAGTTTGGCAGCGAGCGTTCCGAAGTATATATTGGATGACACAGTGAACGCCTTCCTGAGGCGGATTGTTCCGAAGGATGGATCATGCAGGTCATCATGAAGAACTCGGCTGTATATCTTTCCATCGGAACTCCACTTCACCACTCCACTATGGTTGCAGGCAACTTGAAAGTTCAATGCATCCGGCCATGTATCGAGTGCAGCTGCAACTGTAGCAACTTTCAGCGTAGATCCCGGTGGGTAGTAACCTTCTGTCACACGGTCGAGCATTGGGTTATCAGGATTGGATTCAAGAGACTTGTATGTGGCAAAGTTCATCTGATTTGGATGAAATGATGGTGCCGAAACTGAAGCAAGTATATCCCCCGATGCAGGACTTACGACTACAAAAGCACCTTTTGAGACACTCTTTTTAGCAAGAATCTCCTGCAAGGCATTCCATGCCAATTTTTCATCCTGCGAATCCAGACTGGTATGCAGATTTTCACCTTGTGGCGGCTTATACCATGGCATCCACCGGTTTCGATAATCTGAAAGTAGATTACCCAATTTGGAATACCCTCTCAACTGTTCGTCATACTCTGCCTCAATACCAGATGGTCCACCTGCAACATTGTTTGCTATCCCTATCAGCTGAGCTCCATCTTCTCCTAACGGATAGTAGCGTCCATGTTCAAGTAAAAGCTTTTGTGTCACGCGATTATTAGGTGCAAGCTTTAGTATTTCTGCAGCGGTGGAGGTTGCAATCGGAATATTATTTCTATCGTAGATTGTGCCTCTAACAATAGTGTTAGCAATTGATAATAGTCGAGGGTTTACATGCGGTCGAATAACAGCATCAGCATCAGGAACATAAGCCAGCTCTGTGGCATAGTGCTGCGATTCAAGGAGCTGCACCTGCCCCATCCTTACAATTCCCACTACACCAACTATGAGTCCAAGGAAGATGTAACGGTATACCGCCGATGCTCTCATGATTGGAGGGGAGACAGGAGCTGGTATACCAGGCGTTGCGGATATGGAGCGTAATAGACCTACGGCAATGAAATCCAGCATGAGCGCACTGTCTCCGTAAGCAATGAAAGGGAGAGACAGACCGGTAAGAGGTAATAAACCTGTTACGCCGCCAAGTATGAGAAGGATCTGTACACCAAATAGACATGATATTCCGTATGCCAATGCCCTGTCGAATGAGGTTTGAGCCCTATCTCCAATCTTCATTCCTCTCCAGATGAGAGCCGAAAAGAGACATAGCAGCAGAATTGCCCCAAACCAACCCGTTTGCTCTGCCCAGGAAGCAAAGATGAAATCATCCTGACATCTGGGAATTAGACTGCTCATACCCAGGCCAAGTCCACTACCGCTCCATCCTCCTGATGACATGCCCCAAAGACCTTGTGCTAACTGCATTCCCAGGGAGTGGCTGTTATGGAATGGATGCAGCCACATGTCCACTCGAACCGGGTAGACACCGATATGGAGCAGGTAGCCAATCCAGCCGCCGAGAGCCACCATGACCACACCTATTAACGAATATGTCCATCGACCGGTGGTGAGTGTGAGCATAGAGACCAAAACCATGAAGAGTAGTAACCCCGGACCAAGATCTTTTACCAGAAAGAATAGCAAAAGTGATAAAGAGAAAAGTATTACCAGAGGTCCTAGCTCTCTCAATATTCTTGTCCTAGTTTTATCGGTTGGACTATCTGCCAGATGCTCAGCATGTTCAGATAGATATGAGGCTGCAAACAGAACCAGGAGTATTTTAGCAATCTCAATAGGCTGAAACCCAGCAAGCTCGAGTCTCACGCCACCTGGTCCGTGTCCAACAAGACAAAGGGATAAGAACAGCACTAATGCGCCAACACCCCACACGTAGGGATACCGACGCATCTCTCTGCGTAGTTCAGGTTTTATTCTGGAACAAAAAGTGAATAGGACTAACCCCAATGCCATACCTATTGCCTGGTGATACACAAGAGGTGTATCTCTAAGTGGATCTCTTAGGGTAAACAGCAGTAGAATTGACAGACCACAAATGAAAAACATAACAGGAAGCAGGAAAGGATCCCCGCTCACTTTTGCTCTCTTCCTTAACCAAGGACCGTAAAATAGATAGATAAGCAACAGTAAAGATAACAGTAATACCCAGTTTTTAAGCACCTCATCAACGGAGCGTACAGTTAAGAGCGGACGTAGTGCGCGTGCCTGAACTGTGTTGAAAAAGCGATGCTTCATACCGGTTTCCAGCAGATTTCCTACTGAAAAAAAACCATCCTGTTTGTTTCGGAGGTGAATCATCTCATCGGCCTGGGATCTGGATATTAAAAGATCTGAGGCATATTGAGATGCAGTTAAAGTGTTTATCGATACTGGAATTTGTGAGGGTTTAATTGATGCAGGAGTAACAAGAAGAGCACCCACTATAACAACAACTATTACAGCCAGAGAAAGAAATAATTCAATACTGAATTCTCTGCTGCTTTTACTTCCATTCTGCAAGCTAGTCTCCTGTTATCTCCGTGGAATCATAGAGTTAATACGGAGATATACAAGAAACAGCTTCATAAAAATATGTACAGCAGTTTACTATTTGAAAAACATTACCAGAATGCAGCAGACAAACAGGGCAATAGCAACATTTTTTGTCATTGCATTGAGACGGTCTTCTCTACCTGCCTTCCCTTTAAAGCTGGTAGCAGTTGTTGAACCAATCTGACCCTGTAATCCATCTGTGGTACTGTCTTGGATAGCAACGATTACTATCATCACTATCGAGATGACAACAGCAAGACCAATCAAAAATGCATGCATGAGCAGTGTTAATCCTAATCTTGTAGATATGTAGTCTTATTATAAGTCATATCTACGTTCTATTGCAAATTCTCTAATATTATGAAGGAGATTTATAGGGCCCTGTTTTTCATCTCGTCTTCTTTTCGAAGCTCATCTTCGACTCTTTTCTTGATCTCCGCCTCTCTCTCACGGTCTTTTCTCAGTTCGTCGTCATGATCACCTCGCATACCTATCTCAAATTCGCGCTTGCCCTTGCCTATGCTTCGCATTACCTCAGGTATGCGGTTTCCAAATAGTATAATTACACATACAAGAATTACTATCCATATATAGGGATTGTCAATGTTTGCAATTGGTAACAAAGTAGTATCTCCTTTGAAAATGCCTATCGTTGATCTAATCGGGCTACGCTATTTTCAGCTGGTTTAATAGAAACAGTTGGTTGTGTTGAGGATGCCATTGTATCACTGCTTTCCGACATCATTGCAGGTGCAGCGAAGTCCCCTATCACTGGCGACGTTGAGTAGCTTCCTCTTGGCTGTTGCATGGGTGCTGGAGTTGGTGTGGATGCAAGCACTGGCTGCTGTTGAGTTTCCTGAGCGATGGGATTACCATAACTGTCGAATTTTGTTGGATAGTTAGTGGCAGGTACATGGCTGGTATCATTCAGCAGCTCATCGAGTTTGAAGCTGTTTCCAAATTCAGATGTATATCTTCTGAACTCCTTAACTCCTCTGGCAGCCTGCCTCATGAGATCTGGCAGTTTGTCTGGTCCAAACAGGACGAGTGCAACTATAACTACCACTGCCCACTGAGCTGGACTATCTAAAAACGCTACTGGTACCATGATATAACCTCAAAAGATAATTGATTGAAAAACTCTGTCTTATGGCTTCTATACGTTTCGGACTACACCTGATAACTCCCTAACGCCAGCCGAACAGCTATATATCTGTTCACGCGTGCATAATCCCGCTCCCACGACGGAGGCGTTTGCTGCACCTGCGCCCATTGCTACGTTAAAAGCATCATGGCCATCAGACTTCATCAACGTGTACAAATATGCTGCAAGGAATGAATCACCTGAACCTACCCCGCTCACAAACTTGATGGCAGGAGGCACAAGGATTCGCAAACCAGACCCATTGAATTGAACAGCACCCTCACTGCCCATAGTGATGATTACCATCCTGGCACCGAACTGCTTCCATATCTCTTCAGCAGCATTACAACATTGTTGCACAGAACTGATTTCAATACCAAGTAGCTGCCCGGCTTCTACTTTATTAACTTTTACCATCCAGGGTTTTGCCTGAACACCTTCTAAGAGAGCTTCGCCGCTAGCATCAAGTGCCACTGGTACCGAATGATAGTTAGCAGCTCCAATCAGCTCTGCATATAAACAAGGATCGGCACCAGGAGGTAAACTCCCCGACAGGGATAATACCTCTACAGTATTATCATCCATCAGACGCTCCACACTTCGTATAAGTTCATGGCAGTCCCGTTCATTCACCAAAGGGCCCGCTTCATTCAGCTCCGTTTGGGTTCCAGTATCTGAATCGATCATGGCAATACACGTTCGAGTTTCACCGTGTACTTTAATTAAGTGCGAAGGAATACCCTCCATCTTGAGTGCTTTTCGCAATACCTGCGCATTTATGCCGCCTGCAAATCCTAATGCTAATGCATCACCGCCTAATGTTCTATAAACCCTGGCAACGTTTATCCCCTTGCCACCAGCCATCACATATGTGATTGTAGGTCTGTTTACTCTGTTTATTTCAAAGTGATCCAGCTGATAAGTTCTATCAACACATGGATTAGGGGTTACTGTGAGTAGCATAGTGCGAAATATTGTACCACACACAGTTTTCGCTCCATGCAGAATTCAGAGTCTGCGATCACTGGATTTACAATAAAACTGTGTGTGGTTGATTAAAAGGTAAGTGTTCTCTTAATCTTAATCCAAAACTGCATATCCCAGTGGTGGTAACGTAATCTCTTCCCCATTGGCAGTCTTGACAGGGATGGCACTTCCCTCTAGTAATGGGTTAAGTAAATCATTCGCATCTGCGGGAACAGTCAACTGAATTGCCGCGTTGGAACGGTTGAATAACACCAGGATCCGTTTTGACTTTAATGTTCTTAAGAAGCCATAAGCTCCTGTACTATCATCAGCTACCACAGTCTTGAAACTTCCCTGTCTTAATGCAGGTTCATGCTTTCGCAAAGCAATTACAGCACGGTAGAAATTCAGAATAGTATGATTCTGTTTTGCAGGATTCCAGATCATGGGATGTCTTGCTGCAATAGGGTCTCCACCCTCCATTCCAATCTCGTCGCCATAATAGATACATGGAGTTCCGGGGTATGACATCTGGAATAATACTGCCAGCTTTTCAGAATCCCAGTTCCCACCAAAGGTTGTTCGTACGCGTTCTGTGTCGTGGCTATCCAGTAGATTAAACATTTCACGCGTAGCTGCGGGTGGATAATCGTTTCGCAACTGCCTCAATCTGCTCGCGAATACCGTGGGTGAGGTGTAATGGTGTGCAAAAAAATCCAGGACAATCTGTCTCCAGGGATAGTTCATAACTGCATCAAACATATCCCCCTGCAACCAGAAACTTGCATTCACCCATATCTCTCCAAGAAGATATGCATTCGGATCTGATTTGAGAACCGTTGTTCTGAATACTTTCCAATAATCAGGATCTACCTGATCTGCAGCATCCAGCCGCCACCCGTCAATATGAGCATAATCTATCCACCATGTTGCAACATGAAGCAGATAGGCGCGTGTTGCAGGATTATCCACGTTCAGTTTAGGAAGCCATGGCGTCCCAAACCAGGCTCTATAGCCCTTTTCACCATTTCTGACATGTAAAGGAAAGTGACGGATGTAATACCAGTTTTTATACGGCGACTTTGCCCCGTCAACCAGCAGGCTATGAAATGCGAAGAAGTCGATTCCAGTATGATTGAATACTCCATCCAAAATAACATGCCAGCCATCTCTATGTGCTTTGTGAACAAGCGCCTTCAAATCCTGATTGGTTCCAAAGTGAGGATCAACATGCATATAGTCGGTTGTATCATATCCATGATTGCTTCTCGCCGTGAATACCGGGTTGAAATATAGTGCATTGATGCCCAGCTTTTTCAGATATGCCCAGTGAAGCATGACTCCAGGGAGATTGCCTCCATGCCATGATGCATTGACATTTAATGGTGCATATAAAGATTTCCCGGAGGAATCTGCAGACTTTATTCCGTTTCCATAACTGTCTGGAAAAATCTGGTAGAAAATTGCGTTTTCTGCCCAATGAGGTGTTATGAACGGAGGAAAAGATTTGATATCTATAGTAAACCAGTCTGGTGATCCAATAGCTGCATGCATACCTGATAAATCGTAATATTGAGGATTCGATCCATCGTTAAGTAAAAATGCATATTTCATAGTTGAAGTGGATGGTACTTCTGCTCTCGCTATCCAGGTATCGTATACTGGAGTTCTATTCTGCAGGGTCATTTCGATATCACTATGTTTGGGAATCAGCAGCGAAACTTTTTCTACATCATTAGCCCGTGTCCGTATGGTCAGCTCAAACTGATTGCGAGTATATCGTGTTACCCATGGAGCATTTGGCTCAGACAGTACTGCAGAGGGTGTGATGATACCGTCGCCGAGTTTACCAGGATACTTCGAGTAATTGGACGGGAACACATAGAGAACACTGTTGGTATCGCCATTCCCGTCATCGATTGTTGGGTAACCTGGAGCCGTGTACCAGATGCCGTCTACCACAAATTTGAACTGGTATACGCCAGGTTTTAGACTGATGCTGGTACTCCATGTCTTATGATCAGATTGGAGTTGAAGAGGGTTTGCTGTCTGATTCCAGCTATTAAATGTTCCCGCTACATCAACTGTTTTAGCGGATGATGAGCTGGTGTAGGTAAATGTAACATTCTCGGCAACTGCATAATTTATTACATTTAATAGCAGGACAATGAATAATGAGAAAGATGTAATTGGTTTCATAATGTAATTCTACCATTGATTTTGCCAGAATCCTTGTCATGAATAAAAATAATCCTTATTCAAAGATTGTGCATTCTGTCTCATTAAAAGTCTATTCAGTTAGAAAATATTTAGAACTCTTTTATTCAAGTTTTAGAATATTTATTTGATCAACAGTTTGTTTATTTCGCTGTAAGAATGAATGATACAATTTTCTGCCCTTTGGATTTAATCACATACTGTTGTATCAATTTGAGTGGATATTCAGAATACATCGGTTTCATGGTACTATCTTCCCTATATTGCCACATGTAAAGGATCTTAGATGTTAAACGAAGAGGTTAACAGATTCAGCCGGAGATCATTTCTTAATGTCGGAGTTGCTGCACTTTCAGTTGCTGCATCAGATTTCAGTATCACATCTACACAGGCTGATTCCAGACTTAGTAATTCATACACTCCTATGAACCGTCCCATTCGTGGAGTGAGTTTAGGAGCATGGTTTGTGCTTGAGAAGTGGATCGTCCCCTCGATGTTTGAAGGATCCACTGCTGCAGATGAGTTCACTCTATGCCAGGAACTTGGTCCCAAAGCTGCTTCAAAGAAAATGAATCAGCATTGGGATAACTGGATAACTGACAAAGATTTTGAGTGGTTGAGTGCTCATGGTATCAATCTTGTAAGACTACCGATTGGGTATTGGGCGGTCAAACCAGATGGTCCTTATGTGGATGCGTCCTATGCCTTAGATAGAGCACTTAAGATGGCAGCAAAACACAAGATAGCTGTGCTTGTCGATCTGCATGGGGCACCCGGTAGTCAGAACGGATGGGATCATAGCGGTCATGCGGGTGCACTGAATTGGCCTGAGCCTGATAATGTTGCAAAAACTGTAGAAATTATCGATCTGCTTGCTGCCAGATGTACCCAGCACCCGAACGTGGTGGGTATCGAGCTACTGAATGAGCCGCGATGGGATGTTCCGCTGGACATCCTCAAGAACTACTACCAGAGAGCTTACCTCAAAGTTAGAAATCATTTGTCTGCTGACAGAGCCGCAGTTGTGATCCATGATTCATTTCGGCAGGATGTATGGCACTCCTTTATGGAACCGCCGCAGTTTGAGAATGTAATTCTCGACACACACCTCTATCAATGCTTCGACGCATCCTTCACGAATATGTCACTCAATCAGCATCTTGAATATTCATTAAACGAACTCCCATCGCAACTTCAAAAAATGTCTGGCAAGAAACCCATTGTCGTAGGCGAATGGTCACTGGCATTACCTGGCAGTGCATGGAATGGAGTTGAGCAAGATGCGAATAGAGTCGGTCATCGTGCTTATGCAGACCTGCAGATGCTTAGTTACAGTCAAATTCCATCTGGATGGATATTCTGGACGTTAAAAACAGAGAACAGTAAGGAATGGAGCCTTATGGACTGTGTGGAGAATGGTTGGATGCCTCAACGGTACAACCTGGCATAGATTGGAACTCAGGCAACTTGAAACTTTCTGTGCAGTAGCCCGTCTGCAAAGTTTTACGCATGCAGCCGAAGCACTGCACCTCACCCAGCCAGCAGTCACCCGTCAGGTGGCTGCTCTGGAGCATGAGCTGCATACACGCCTTCTTGAGCGCCTCGGTCGAAAAGTAGAGCTCACTCAATCTGGTGAAAAGCTGCTGGAGTATGCTACTCAGATTATGCGATTAGCAGAAGAAGCCTCACGTAGTGTGACCGAGATGAGTATTGGTGCTGCAGGGAGACTGGCTATTGGCGCCAACAACACCACAGCCACCTACATCCTCCCACCCCTGCTTAGCAGATTTAAATCTATCTACCCAGGTGTGGAAATGAGTGTGCATACAGGGGTCTCATCTCATGTGGTTGAGATGGTCGCATCGAATACGGTAGACATTGGAGTTGTGGCATATTTTGCACCCCGCCATGGTATTGTCGAGATTCCGTTATCTGGGTACGCCACAGGAGTGGTTACCTACCCCACCCACCCGCTAGCTATCTCTGATACACCTGTGGAGATAGAGCAGCTCGCTGGTGAGAACCTCATTCTAATGGAACAGGGAACCAGCCTAAGGGCATACGTGGAAAGTCTTCTGAGTGCCCACTCAGTTAAAGGGAAAGTTGCAATGGAGTTAGATAATGTGGAAGCAATCAAAAAGATGATTGAAGCTGGATTGGGTATTTCTCTATTGCCATTTGTCTCAGTTAAAGCGGAAGTGGAGAATGCCAAACTTAGTCTCATCAAATTAAAAGTAGATTCAGAAGCTGACAGAAAGCTTAGCATAATTTACAGAAAGGATAAGTATCTGTCAGCGACCCTCAAAGCATTTCTCGAACTGCTCAGGAACGATATTCTTAGTGAGGACTGAATTTTCTGAACAGATTGACTCTAACCGGCAAGATCAACACTGAAATCATCCTGCCGATTAGAGTATGTACGGAATTAATTTACTTTCGTCTTTTGAAGATTGAAATTCCCCCGGCTACAAGCAAACCAGTCATACTAAAAACGGATGATGCTTCAGGCACAGGAGGCGGTCCACTTATTATGGCATTGGGAGCAAAAGCGATGTCCTGGGGTCTATCACAACTTAACTTTCCGGAGTCTGCGAACAACGATCCCCAACTTTTCGTATCGTTTCCCAGGCCACTCTGTTCTATTTTATACACAGAGATCATATTAACTCCGTATTCTGCAAACATATTACTCCAATGATAGCCATATCTATTTTTTATTACTTCTCCATTCAATGATAGATCCCAGATAGCTACTTGCGCGGCTGAATTCTCCGGTGAATTCAGGTAATTCGAGGTAATGTAATCAATTGCATTGATATTTTCTTCATTTTGTTTCATTTTTTTCTCGTACCAAGTTGATGCCAATTCATTTCTGCTGTTTCCTATATCAGTAACAGGGGCATTCCAACTCTCTCCGTCGACTAGAGAATCTGCAATATCTGTACTAAATCCCTTGACTTTAGTTTTCCCGTTTAACAAAAACTCCTCAGGCGCAATACTTGTGATACCATAATGATTGCCGTTCAAATCGTATCTTGTATATATGAGTTGATGAACCAGAGTTAAGAAACATTATACTATCCGCATGCACGATTGAACCTGTAGAAACGCATACCAAAGATGCAATCATAGTGCATTCAATTTTAGGGAATATCATATTAAATAGCTTCTTTGCAAGTGTAAAATAGTGATTATTATTATCACAGTTATATAATTGGATTATCCTTCAGTGTCAATCAGAGTAAACATAGCAGGTTTCCATATATACTCCAAAAAAGAAGCAATTTCTTAATCACTTAAGTATATAATGTCATCCAATTTATAACAAAAAGCACCCCTCATAGATGTAAGGGGTGCTTAAACTCTAAATGATAAATAGAGGAAGAGGGTTCAGATATTACGCTGAATTTTACGACGTCGGAGTATTGGCAAGCCACCAACAGCCATCAAACCGCCAAAGCCCAGTACTGTGGAGGCTTCGGGCACAGTGGGTGCTCCGAATGCAATATCCTGTGGTCTTCCCTCAATTTGAGGTCCTTCATATGCATATACTGAATTCCAACCATGAGTATCATGGGACAAAGCTGCCTGTTCAACATTGTATACTGCGCTGGTTGAGATGCTTGTATTAGAAGCCGAAAAATCACCTGTATATGTATATTTACCGTTAATATCCTTAACAATACTGTTCACAGATAGATCCCAGATTGCCACCTGTGCAGCTGCGGATTGAGGAGTTCCCAAATAGTGAGAACTTATATAATCAATAGCATATACTGCAGACTGTGATGTGTTAACCTTTTTGGCATACCAGGTTGAGATCAAGCCATTCACCGCATTACTTACAGTAGTGATAATGGGTGCTGGATTGAAAGTCTCATTGTTGGAAATATTATCTGCTAAATCAGTGCAGTATCCCTGAACAGCCTTGCCGTTCAAAAGGAAGTTGTAAGAACCTGCTGCAGTACGTTCTGTCCTTTGTCCTCCGCCCAAATTGTAGGTAACAGTGACATTTGAAGAGCCGTTATCATTCAAAAACTTTAATGAATCTGCATGCGTCATGGCAGTAGATAATATAAGAGATGCTGCACTAGCAAATACTCCGAGGGCCATACTCAATTTCATTTTTCTATATCCTTCTCTTGCTTTACACTCTAATTACAGAAATGCGTTGAGTATATTATCCAGTAGAAAGTTCAATGATAAAAGAGTAGAATGAACAGTATAAAATAAATCAAGTATATTTTCTGTGATACTATTTAAAATCATGAGTAGAAATAAAATATCCACACATGATAGCGAATTGGTAAATTAATTACCGCAGTCTTACCGGCATGCGCTATTTTTTCGGTAAAGCATGCTACTTTATTCTGATCTGAATAGCAGTAAAATCCAATTGGATATCGGGATTGTGTATGATGAAAGATAGATAATTATAGTACTACCGGAATTCGCTCATCGGTATATACCGCATGCTTGAGAATCATTGCCACTTTAAGTGCAGTAACCAGAGCTGGTATCATTGCAAGTTCAACGGGGTTTAATCGGTAAGGTAGAACCAGTGGGATTAAAATTACTAAAGATACAATCCAGTGAGAGACCCATATTTTACAAATACTTTTTATTGTTGGACGGTTTTGTCGAGTAATAAATAACAAATTAAAGACTGTTATGCAACCAAAGCTTATCACACAAAAGAGTGCCTCTATATGGTAAGCAACAGGCAAGAATGGAGGAAGATTCATAAGACAGCGATATCCCGCTGCGATTGCAGTGAGTGAAGCTGTTAATGGCAGATGCAAATACAGCCATATTCTAAACCTTGATCCATCTTTTGAGTTCGTCAGACGCCGTTCTGAAGCTGCCTGTACACCCTCATAATATGTCCAGGCTAAACTGAATGCAATAACCAGACCAGGAGAACCTACTAAAGTATGACTGCTAAACAGCCCTCCCGGGCTTGTGCCTGTGACTGCACAGCTTACAGCTTCACCAATAAGCACAGTGGTGAACTGACTGAATCTTTCTGGTACATGGCTAAAATGTGGTTTGTACTGGGTCTGGGCTTTATAAAAGAGGAAGGGAGTGATAATATCCAGAGTAAGTGCAAGAATCCTGATATATATGCCCCAAATTGGTGGTACAACGATCGATAGAAGCCATAGACAGGCTGCCCCGGCAAAACCAGCGGCATAAGGATATGCTAATGCCCGTACATGTTTGTTATGATATCCAGCCCATGCATATTCAAAAACTACAATGCTTCTGATACCAACATAGGAAAGTATAAACCCTGAAGGATCGCCAGTTAACGCTGCATTGATTTGTACAGCCATTTCAGCAACAAACACGGTTTGGAGGAAAATGAGTATTGAATGAAATACATCTTCGGTATCGAATCGGGACAAATAAAGGGTTTGCCCCACCCATGCCCACCATACAGGAACTATAACCAGAACAAAATGGACGGTTTCCTTAAACTGAAAGTGCTGGCTGTAATGAAGATCCAGCTGATAGATGACTACTGCGAAAACTAAATCGTAGAACAGCTCAATCCAGCGTGCGTGTCGATGTTTTTCATCTCCATCACGAAGTCTGGGTGGTGAAATGAGCGCTTTTTGCAATTTATTCCTCGAACGACTCCGTCCCGGAATCACTCATTACTCTGCCTACGAGTTGAGATAATTTAGATGTGATGGCAGAGTTGGCTACAAGTATCTTGCATCCAGCTGCGTACGCGGCAGGACGCAGCTGAGGTATCTCACCGTGTGCCACATATCCCAGAATGTGAGCTGAGTTTTGGTACGAACTCAGGAATTTCGTTACTTCAAGTGCATCGTAAGATGTATCGTTATAATTGATGACAACAAGTGAAGGCTGGAAATTCTCCAGAATAGCATGTAATTCCGCAGTATTTGATGTTACTCTCACCTCATACCCTAATAGCTGCAGTCCTTTCTCGATTCTTGTCGAGAGCATCAGGTTACTGTCAAGTACAATTGCAAGCATTATGTCTTCTCTTCTATATCAAAGATTCGGTCATTTTTCAAGAGTAATTGCAGCTATCTTTATATCTGGTGCGTTTGGCAGCTGGATACCTGCCAGATGGCTTCGCTCGGTGAGAGGTATATCCAGGTGATACAGTGTTAGAGCACCTGCAGCTGGTCCTTGCTTTGTGGTATGCCATCTGGTCATGTATGCGACGTCATTGGGATGTGATGCTCCATTTAGCCAGTTATGGACTGTTACAGCATACAGATCTTCACTCTGACCGCCAGGATAGCTAAAAATCAACTCGATCTGGGTATTTACAGCCTGTGTAGATGAAGTACAGAGGAGATGGATAATCTTGCAGCCGGTGGAAATCGTAGATAAATCGATCACTTGTCCATGACAACTGACCAGATTATTGCCTTTAATATTTGGTACTGGAGCAACAAAACTGAGGCTGCGTATAGAGCCGGTACCTACTCTATCATTTGGCTGCCAGATACCACATGGGAAGGTATTTGTTTGAGCAAATGGAGGCATCTGAGATGCTGGGAACGCCAGATCGGGAGCAGTGGCTAGTTTAGATTTAATTGCTAAACCAGAGTAGCCCACTGTATCGTAGTCTTTACTCAGATCTGCAAACGTAAGTTTCCCATCGATCACATTCACCTGCTGAATGATGGAGTCGTTTGCTCGACTTGACAGTGTGGTAGAGTTCCATTTATCTCCCACTTTCAAATCCCAAACCAGTGTGTATGTGCCATTGTTCGGTGGAACATTCAGCCAGCATAGCTTATCATGAACTTCTTCACCGGGCGCAACATCTTTTGTTAACGGAGTCAGCTGATCGTTGAACACATATTCAGTACCATCCTGGAAATACCAGTGGTATCCAACGCTTACCCCTCCTGATAGCCATGTTTCATTGCCATCGTTTTTAAAACTCAATAGAACTGGTAATCTTTTTCCCGCTGGTAGATTGAGAGGAGTTCTATTTGTTACCCAGTCGATGCCAAAATCATGTTTTACTAGCAAAACTGGAGTTGGGTCTATTGAAACGCCAAGATTATCCGGTGTTGCTACCTCATACCTTACCAGATACCCACTACTGTATCCTGGAGGAAGAATAGGCAGCGCTTCACCTTTTGGACTCACCAGATTGAGATTGATGGATGCAGTCACTTCAGTGCCTGGTGGAACAGCAGAAACTAGCTTATAGCTGGAATCTGCTGCATTCACGGCTACTTCATTTGTGCCTGATGGAGGCAATGTAGCCCGGTAGAGTCTCAGGGAAATCCTGTCACCTTTTTGCCATGTACTGTCACCTTCATTTCTCAGTGTGACTGTAACTGGGTACAAATTACCTGTTTCAAGCATTGAAGGAAGTGATGAGTTAATTACCCGGGCTTTCAGGGTGTTCACAGCGGAGGATGATACTATTCTTACGGGTATCTCAAGATGACTGTTCGTTGAGTTTCCGCCTACATACAATGACTCTGACTTGACAGTTTTTAATGAGGAAAGACCTATCTCCAGCATGTAATCTCCAGGAGGTAGAGGTTGACCGTCCGTTCCTACTGCTGCCATTAACATGGACGTGATATGTGTGTGAAGCGGGAATACTAAATCAGTAACAGGAACTGGAGGTCCGTAGGCAACTGTCTTGCCATTCCTCATCCAGCGATACGAGAATGCTACAGGAGATGCTATCGGTGGCAGGCCCCAAGCCATGGTGCCGGAGTTATAACTCTTGAATTGAATATTACAGTTCTCGCCAGAAATCAACTGCGAAGGCGCATTATCCCACGAGAAGGATACAGCAAGAGGACTAAGTCCATTTAATCTGCGCACATTTTCCAATGTGGTATCAGAACCTGTATACCCCTGCTCCATTGATGGAGCAATTTCAGAAGCTGTACGATAGTTATTCCAGCCATTGATCAATACCCATTCTGATTGATCTGTTACAGACTGTTTCCAGGCAGTATCGAATTCAGATCCGTGCCTCCAGGAGTGGTAGTCTGCAACATCGTCAGGTTTGGACACAGTTGGATCGTAGCCGGGGCTAATGCAGGAGATTGTGATCCAGCCGCCAGCCTGTTTTGTATAATAGCTTTGAGGAGTTAACGAGAAATAGCCCGCTACTGCTTTATTCTGCTCAAGCTCTATTGATCCTAGCACTAGAAGTTTTCCGTGATTAAAATCACGATAATAGTAATCTGAAAGCAGCTGCACCCAGTTTGATGGGAGATTAGTTACTCCGCCTGCATGGTACAGGAACAGTGGGGAAGCTATACCTCCTCCATTGTTCTCTGATAATGCTATAGAAAACCGTGATTGAGAAGGAATGCATTCCTCAGCGTATTTCACATACCTGTAGAGAGATTTCACAGTAAGTTTGGAATTTGAGGTTACAGCGCCAAGATCAATCACAAAACCTATGTCAGGCACTTCCTGATTTGCCAGTTGTGAATTGATAAGTGCATTATGAAGTGCCAGTAGTGAGAGCTGAGTGGTATCGTCGTTCACGCCGGGTTTAAGAATTGGCAGTAAAACATTTATTCCAGCCTGTTTTGCATTAGTCAACTGCCTCATCCACCAGTCCACACGGGTGGGATCACACCATGGTCCTACCCCATTGATAGGGTGATTTGCCATTGCCGATCTTCCGTCACTCAGAAGCACTCCGGTTACAGGAATGCTCAGTCGTGGATTTGCCTGAAGGTTCAACTCAACGGTCGCCATCACTTCATGAGGTAAAGCCTGGGGAGTTACGATCGTGATATGCTCTAGCGGTGATACCAGAGGTGTGATAACAGGGTACGGTGCAACAGGATGTATCGCCACCATACTTCGTGCTTCCTCTGTTCTGGTAGCATTCAGGGATGTTTCAGATGCAGCATGAAACTCGATTGCCGACACGTCAGACCATTCGCCTGGGCTAATCACTCCATCGATTACTGGAGGGTCGGTTGTCACCTCAGGTGATACCACAAGCTGCGCCGTGGCGGGAGCAGCTTCTGCATTGAAGCGTATTTGCCCCCATAATGCTGGATCTGCAAGTGTGTCACCATCTGTAACAGCTTTGCTCCAGCTTATGAGTGGTGGGCTATCTGAAGAGATCGACTGTGCAGCCACCTCAAAGCCCATCTCAGTCCCTTCCTGCGGTGCTCCACCTATATCTACCCATGGTACAGCTATCTCAGCAGTATAGCCGGTATCATAGGCTCCGGTTCCTAGTTGTGTTCCATGAGGTATTACCTGAAATCTTGGTATCTTGCTCATAAGAGCAGTGCGAAGTGCTTCTCTTTCCGCAGCAGGCGCATTAAGTACTTTTTGCATCTCCTGCTGAAATCCAGCCATCCCTTTGAAAAGCGGTACCCTGTCTGCTCCATGATAAATCTGAAAGCCACCCATTGCACTGGCTGCAATTAACCAGGAATGAGAATCAGTTGTTTGAACTGTTCTGATATCGTCTGTTTGAAGCTCAATGATCGCACAATCATCCTGAAGTGGGTCTGAAAATGCCGATGAATTAGTGCCATGGAGTGAAGGTTTGTTTACCTGAATGCCAATATAGAAGTAGTGTTTATCCCATGCGGTATGAGTGATTACAAAATCTGTCTGATTTGCTGAGGAAGTGGATGTTGATAAGGGTGAGAGCACGGATGTTGTCGAACCTGATTGCGCCGACACCTTCAGCTGAAGTGTTACAATTAAAACGAAAACTGCTACAAGATGCCATCTTTGCATCTGGCTTTCCCCCTTAACCCAAGAAATGTGAAAGCCTCAAATGAGAACTTCGCTGGTACATATGATAGCATACTGTAAAGAAATAGATTTGTTGAGTTGAATGCATATTAGCATTCTCACCTATGTTCTGGTCTAATAGGAATCCATTAGAGGAGTATCCACTACCTCTAAAGCATCACCAGAATCAGTAATCTTCCTGAAGAAACAGGAACGATACCCCTCGTGGCATGCAGCTCCAACCTGCTCAACTTTGACTAAAAGACAGTCCTGATCACAATCCACGTAAAGGCTTTTCACATGCTGCACATTTCCAGAGGTTTCACCTTTTATCCAAAACTTCTGACGTGACCTGCTCCAGAAAGTGACACGTAACGTTTCAATTGTTCTTGTAACTGCTTCACTGTTCATGTAGCCAACCATGAGGACGTCGCCATTCTCAACATCCTGAACTACAGCTGGAATTAATCCGTTGCTGTCGTACTTAAGACCTTCAGGTACCTTCATTTATTCTCAATTCCCTTCATGTAATATGCGTATTGGTACACCTCTATCGAGCAGATACTGCTTTATTTCAGAGATGGTATAGTGACCATCGTGTACCATGGAAGCAATGAGAGCTGCATCTGCACAGCCCTCCGTCACAACATCATAACAGTGCTGTGGCGTACCAGCCCCGCCCGATGCAATTACTGGAATGGATACACAATTTGATACAGCTTTTGTCAACTCAAGATCATAGCCTGCCTGTGTACCATCTCTATCCATACTCGTCAGCAGAATCTCACCGGCTCCTAACTTCTCTACCTGCTCCGCCCACTCAACCGCATCCAATCCTGTAGGGGTTCTGCCTCCATGGACAAAAACTTCCCAATGTGGTGAACCATCCGGATACCTGCCTACCATTCGAGGATCTATGGCAACTACCACACACTGGCTGCCGAATTTTTCCGCGGCATCACTTATGATTTCAGGATGTTCAACAGCAACGGTGTTAATTGCAATTTTATCTGCCCCAGCACGTAAAATCCTCTTGAAATCAGCTGTGGTACGAATTCCTCCACCTACAGTGAATGGAATAAATACTGCATCTGCTACCATGGCAGCCATCTCAACAACCATCTCTCTTCGCTCGTGACTGGCAGTGATATCCAAAAACACAAGCTCATCAGCTCCCATTGCATCGTATCGTGCTGCCAGCTCCACTGGATCACCAGAATCTCTAAGGTTAATGAAGTTCACCCCCTTCACTACCCTTCCCTCCTGAACATCCAGACAAGGTATGATGCGCCTTGATAGCATCTTCCACCCCTCTTCTATTCAATAATGAATTTCTGTTTCTATTGTACCGGTTACCATACAGATAGTTTAAGGATATCATTATGGGTACCACTGTAACAGGCAATCCATGGTGTTGGCAGAAACCGACCGATCATCAGGATCATCAGATTTAAACGAGTACTGTTGCAGCGGTAGCACCGGCGTGGTCAAACAGGAAGAGTATCACAAGTAGCACTGCCCATACAATCAGCGTCAGCTGCAACGACCTGTCTTTTAAAATTACCTCTTCGGGGGCACCACCCCATCCACACTGATAGACGAGATACATATATCTGAACACGCCAAATAACACCACTGGAATTGTCAGCCAAAGATGTGGATGAGCATGTGCAGTGCTTGATTCTATGCTGTAGACAGAATAAGAAACAATTACAGATGAGACTACCACCATAATCAGCTGATCCAGAAATGGTAAACCATACTGTCCGAGGATGGATCTGTGTTTGTGGGCTTCGTCTCCCAGAAGCACTAACTCCTGCCTTCTTTTCCCAAATGCCAGAAAGAGTGCCAGCAGCAGGGAGCATAGCAGGAGCCAGTGAGATATATGAACATGAATTGCAAATGCACCTGCTACCACACGAAGTACAAAACCAAAAGCAATTGCAAACACATCTAATAAAACCTGATTCTTAAGATAATTACAATAGCAAACCTGAAGGATTAAATACGATGTGAGAACCAGAACAAAACTTAATCCTAAGAAAAATGATAATAGTTCGCTAAAAATAACGAGAAAGAATATTCCAAACCATGCAAAAGATACGGGGAGACGTCCTGACGCCAGAGGACGTTTACATTTTCGCGGGTGAAGCTTGTCCTGATCAATATCCAGTAAGTCGTTATAGATATAGACAGCTGCCGAAGCTGTTAAAAACAGGAGAAATGCCAACAATGTTTTAAGAACATCGGTGATATTTGTGAAACGGTTTGCGAAAAGAAGGGCGGTAAAAATGAACAGATTTTTACTCGCCTGCCGCGGCCTGCCGGATTCTATAATTGCAGCCAGAATTTTCAAATTCTGCTGCCTGTGAGATCATCAGCAAACTGTGTCCAGTCTCCAAAAAGTCTTCTGGATAGATCAGTCTGGAGAATGTTTTGAGGATCGCACTTTTTTTTGAGTCTGGCAAAACATCGCAGTGTCTTTTCGCCTAAAAACTTTGCAGCTATGTCTTTGGTAAGAGTGCAGTCTTTGGCAAAGTAGAATCTGCCATGCGATTGAATCACTAGACTGTTCAGTTCATCAGTGAGAGATTTAAGCTGTTCTCTATTAGAATCATTGACTGGAAAATCCAGCGCAAGGGAATAACCATCCACAGCATGAGACATAAGAAAATCATCTTTCCTGTGCTTCTTGAAGACTCCTAACCACGGTACTATTCCGCGTTTCTGACATATCATTAGCTGCTGCTCAAAACATTTAACAGCATTTTCATTGGGTATAAAACTCTGGTATTGGATCAATCCTCCAGGACTATATACCCGTTTCCAACCGGGCATGTAGTCCAGCAGAAATGAAAATCCAGTTAACGATTGATTCATGGTTTTATTATTACCGATTGTTCTGCCCAATGCGTATTTAGAGCTGTTAATAATTCGCATTCCAAGTGGATTTGCTGCAAGTTTCATGAACCTCCACATGATTGACTTGGGAACTATTCCAAACAAAGTATCTGGTAGATCCTGGTTTTCAATGCGGAGGGTCTGTTCCGGGAGATAGACTTCGTGCGCCGAAAGGTATCGTGCAGCATGCACCTGGCCCCTCCCCAGCTGTGACCCTGCAGCAAAACAGTCAATCCACCCTACGAGATAATCAGCTGCCTCTGCACGCTGTTCAAATTCCTCATAGATATGCTGAAAACTGTCGGTAGCGAATGCTGTCACCTCAACTTGTCCTGTTTCTACCGGGTGCATCTGAAGAACAATTCTGGTGAAACAGCCAAGCATGCCAAATCCGCCAATTGCAGAGTAAAAGAGATCGGTCTCATTCTTCCTTGTGCATGTAATGGTTTCACCAGTAGGCAGGAGAATATCAAACTCTAAAACATGTTCTCCGATTGGACCAAGCTTAAAGTTATTCTTGCCATGATAGTTCATCCCCACAGCGCCGCCCATTGTAACATACATTGTGCCAGACACAACGGGCGGCCACCAACCATCTCCAATCACTTTTTTCCAAAGCTGTTCCAATGTTACACCTGGCTCAACAGCAATGATACCGGAGTATGGATCCCAGTCTAATATCCTGTTGAAGCGTGTGAGATCCAGCGTGATGTTTTCAGAATTCAGACTGGCATCGCCATAACTGCACCCGGCTCCTCTTAATGCAACACTTCTACCCGTCTCTTTGGCAAGTTTGAAGATATTTTTGAGATCAGTAATGCACGATGGACGGTAGACATAGGAGGCTGCATAGATGCTCATTCCCCAGCTTTCTACACGTTCGAGGTAAGAAGATGAGAGGAGTTCTCTATGTGACTTGGAAGACAATTCCAAACTCATATGTTTATTCTCTTCATCACAAAAGATGGAATATGTCGAATGATCCACATAATCGGCTTCCACTGCCATGGTACATACACTACACCATCATTTTCAGTTGCTCGCAAAATGGTGGCAGCTGCATCATTGGCAGAAATTAGCATGGGAAGTGGACGACCAATCCCCTGTGTCATAGGGGTATCTACTGGGCCTGGCTTGACGGTGACTACTTTAACTCCATACCTTGCAGTTCTGTTTCTTATCGCCTCCAGGTATGTCTCCAGAAACGCTTTGGAAGCCCCATACACAGGCATGCCTCTGCGCCCTCTATCCCCAGCAACCGAACCTATACCCACTATCGTGCCGAATCTGGTTTTCTGAAACCTGTCTGCTGCCTCATTAATCCATGCAACAGCACCTGCTACATTGGTCTCTATCACGTTGAGATCGGAAGCTGTATCATACATATCATCAGGTAATACAGGCATAACTCCTGTGGAGAATATAAACAGATCCAGTCCACCAAGGTCTTTGCATATTTTCTCAAACAGGCCTGGAACGTCCGCAGTATTCAGAACATCGTGTTCAAAAACTAATGGTCTATCTTTAGCCGCAGAGCCAAGTTCATCTGCAATGACATTCAGTTTGTCTGTTCTGCGTGCAACAAGTGCCACTTTACAACCCTGAGAGCTTAACTGTCTGGCGAGAGCCTCGCCAATTCCCGATGATGCCCCAATCACAATTGCAAAACGCCACTTGCTCAATAGATACTCCTTGACAATCTTTAGGACATTCATTCCATTTACATCATGATACCGCATGTTAATCGGATGTAAGAAGCAAAATTATTCCAGGAAACATCACTTTATTTCAAAATATTTGGTTTCTTGCAATGGAGAATAAATTTGAATTCACAAAAAATGGAGTGTAAATTTTATTTTGGTGTACAAATTGTGAGCCATAATACGATATTACATTTATGAATAATAGTACAATGGATGCAATATGATTATGTAGTTTCTGAATTTTTTCTGATCGACTCTAGGATGCGAATATCCAGGTCGATATCAGGAGAAACGTCTATACTCATGAAATCTTTCACAGCGGAAGTGGTTTTCTTCAACTGTTCAAGTGCCTGCTGGCAGCGTTTGCAGCCACGCAGATGTGAGGAAATAAGCATTTTGATTGATGTTGAGGTTTCATTGGATGAGTATAGCAGCAGCTTGGGTTGAACAAACATACAAAGTATCATATCGTATCTTTATCCTCAGTTTTCATAAATTGTTGCCGTAACTGGATAAGTGCTCTTCGAACTCTTGCTGCAGCTGTTGGAAGGGGAGTATTCAATATCTCACCAAGTTCTTTGAATGTAATATCCTCGAGTGCCCAAATAATTAAGGCTGACTTTAAAGTGGGAGAAAGTTGGTCAACAGCTTCCGCTAATGCCTCACTCCTCAGCTTCTTTTCCAGAACATCTACAGCATCAGTTTTACTACCAGCAGGATATTCAGCCAAATCCTGATCTGGTACAAGCTGATAGGAGTGAGACTGTTTCACCCTGATTACACTTACCCCATAATTGTGAACGATTCGGTAAAGCCATGGAGAAAATCGACGCTCGGGATTGTACTTTCCAAGGTTATTGTAGATTTTAACAAAACACTCCTGCGTCCAGTCCTCAGCATCCTCTTTACTTCCAGACATTCTGTAGCAATATCTGAAAACGGGAGTTCGGTATCTTGATAGCAGCTCTTCGAAACATGCTATTGTCCCTTGAGCTGCCTGAGCAGCGAGCTCCTCATCCTTCAAATTTTTCACTCTAATGTCCATCATCAATATTATAGTACTGCATGACGAAGATTGATGCATAAATATGAAGAAACAATGTGTATTTACCTTCAGATGTGTTATAGCTCACATCTATTCTAACTCTATGGAGGAAAAGATATGAAAAGATTAGTATTCACTCTCGGATTAGCAAGTGTGTTTCTATTGGGTGCCTGGACCATCAAGAACTCCGTTGCGCAAAGTTCAATGCATTCCATGTCACACAAAATGTCTGGAATGACCCATGCAAAAATGAGCATGATGCCAGTTGAGAACAAAAAGAAAGTAGAGCAGACTCTTAGCTTAATCCAAAGCATCAAAATGAAAGACATGAAGAATGGCACATATAACTGCTGCCTTAAACACTCCTGCATCGATTGTGCCGCCACCATGGGGGCTTGCGATTGTGGCAAGAAACTTCTGGCGGGGAAGCCTGTATGCAATGAATGCAAAGGAGGATGGTACGCAGGTGATGGAAAATTCAGCGGAATTAAACCTTCGCAGGTTAAGACTCTTCCACGAGGAATGATGGGACACATGCACAATATGAAAGGCATGCACGGAATGCATGGTATGCACGGCATGGGTAAAATGTAGCATCCGGAAACGCTCTGTCTGGAGAACTAAACCCTCCCTCACGGAAATATCCTGGCATACTACCGCTGCTTCTGTTATATCATCTAGCTCCATACTGTACAATACATGTATGGAGCTAGATATTAAATCACAATTTGAAAACATTCTGCTAGATCTCGATGGAACTCTAATCGATCCAATTATTGGCATCACCTCTGCAATACGTTTCGCTCTGAACTGCATGAATGTTCCGTGTCCTTCAATGGAGATATTGACATCCTGTATTGGACCTCCACTTCGCAAATCATTTCCGAAGCTGCTTGCGTCGGATGATACCGAACTGGTTGAAAAAGCTGTTTCACATTACAGAGAGTACTTCTCCAAAACTGGATTGCATGAAAATAGTCTCTATCCCGGAGTGAATGACGGATTAACACTTCTTGCTTCCAGATTCAATCTCTATCTTGCGACTGCTAAACCAACTGTATATGCGAAAGATATAGTGAAGCATCATCGTCTGAATCACCTGTTCAAAGGGATTTATGGTTCTGAACTGGATGGAACTTATGACAACAAGGCTGATCTGATAAGATATCTAGTAGTGAGTGAGCAGATATCCCCACAAAAATCGTTGATGGTGGGAGACAGAGAAGGTGACATTGAAAGTGCTCACAGTAACTCCATGAAGGCAGCAGGGGCAAGCTGGGGATACGGAAGTGCCTTGGAGCTGGAGAAGGCTGACTATCTTCTCTCGAGTTTTTCAGATCTGGTTTTGCTGGTTAGCTAATATCGTTCCGCATGAGAGTAGTACTGCTTAGCTGCATGAAGACAACATTCGAATATTTCCACTCCTTAAGAGATGAAAAATAATGACTGATGGAAAAGCAATTAGTATAGAATTAAGAAGAGAATTAGAAAATGCATGGGAAATAAAAGTTCCAGATCTATTTTGGAATTTTCTGACTCGTGAACCCTCCCAATCGCTTCCTGACATAGATATTTTCACGGTTGAAGAGATGATAATGGAGAGTGAGCGAACAGTTAGGCTGCCTCCTAATCTTCGCCTATTTGGAAAATATTCAAGCGGCGATAGTTATATCTGCTTCCATACAGTAAATGGTCAAAATGCAAATAAATATGAGGTGGTTTGCTGGAATATAGAGGAACGTTGTCTCATTCCCTGTGCCTCCAATTTTGTGAACTTTCTTTGCAAGCATCTCTATTCAACCAGATACAATCTTGATGAGGAGGGGGAGCATGATATCGATGTCAAGTATTGGTCGGGACTATTCAATTCACTTGAAGTAGAGGCAGCCTGGGTATTTGACGAAATCCCTATGAATGAAAAAATGATGTATGAAACAATGTCCCAACATGATCGGGGAGACTGTTTATCACAATGTCATTTAGGATGCATTTTGCGAAGTAGAGGGCAAGTAGATGAGGCAACCCATCATTTTAATGAAGCCTCAAAATACACTCCATGGTTTGGTGATGCGTATTATCTATTAGCAGATGTTTTTCGTGTTGAAGACAGCATAGAAAAAGCTTTTCATGAGTGGTGGAAAATCCTGAATCTGCCGGTTGTGTATTCAACAAGATCAGACTCCTGGGATTTAGGCGCAGACTATCCAGATGCGGATATCTATGAACTTACGGTGGATTTAATGTTGGGAGTACAGAAGAGTATTCCATCCACTATCACAGATACTCCTCTATGGAATGCATTTCTTCTTGAGGATCCTTATGATCCTGTTATGCGAGAGAAGCTTGCAGAAACATACAGCGAATTGGGAATGCATTCAGCTGCAGAGAGTGAATTGTGGAATGCATACTTCCTGTATGCAGATGACGAATATGATGAGCTGGTACGAATAAACAGCAAGCTCATCACGCTACTGGATATTCAGCGAAGAACGTATGATGTAAAGCAATTGAAACGAGAGCAAAACAGGTTACTAAAACATCATGAGCAATAACGACATTGCAATCAAACTATTTCCAGCGGTGGGTGAGGATGCTCCAGAAGCCGAACTTGTGAGAGCTTCAGACTGCTCCACAACCATGCTGTCTGCTTTCTGGAAGGCGTCACCAGTTCTTTTGGTTTTTATGAGGCATTTAGGATGCTCGTTTTGCAGGGAACAGGTTGGGCATCTGCAGCAGATTAGTGCAGAAATAAGGCAGGCTGGCACACACGTTGTACTCATTTCAGTTAACAGACCGGAGGAGACCCATCGCTTTTGCCTCAGTCGAAACCTGGGAGATCACTTCACCTGCTTGTCTGATCCTGCTCGCGAATCTTACATGAGGTATGGATTATCACGCGTTAGCAGCCCTCATCTCCTTACTCCCCACGTGCTTTCAAGAGGTATTCAAGCAGTGCTGCATGGCCACTTCACCACAATACCAAAAGCAGACCCTCTTCAATTACCTGGGATATTCCTGGTAAATAAATCAGGTGTGGTAAAATATGCTCACAGGAACAGGGATGCATCGGATAATCCTTCGAATAGAGAAATTATGGATGCCATCAATAGTTTAAGTTAATTCTCGGTCTTCTTTTTACGTGATTTACCACGTTCATCTATTCTGTCTGCAGCTTTCTGTTCATCCTCATATTCAAACTCTATCTTACCAATGCGGACAGTATCACCATCCTCGGCACCTTCCTCTTTCAATCTATTAGTGATGCCCAGGCGATCCATTAAACGCTGAAGATGTCTTAGACCATACTCGTTCTCCAGATCGGTCATGGCAACAGTGCGCTCAATACGTTTGCCCTTCACTTCGAAGACACCATCTGCACTCTTTTCGAGAACCCATCTGCTTCCACTCTGTTCCTGCTGGGCCACGAACATTGCCACATCCTCCGATGCGACTTCCAGCTTAGTGGCTTCCCGCATCTCTTCAAGATGATGCATAATGCTATAGATGAGTGGCTGAAGCCCCTGGCGTGTGGCTGCTGAGATCCTGTGTACTTCACAGCCTCTAGCTTTCAGTTCCTTCTCCAGTGCATCCACTACGTCTGTCTCAAACACGGTATCCATTTTGTTAATGGCAACAATTTGTGGAAGCTGAGATAACTTTTCATCATATAGCTTTAGCTCGCGGTTTAGCGTCTCATAATCTGTTAACGGATCTCGTCCTGTAAGACCGCTGACGTCCAGCATGTGCACTAAAATGAGAGATCGCGAAACATGCCTTAGAAACTGATGCCCCAAACCCACACCTTCACTGGCTCCCTCAACAATCCCAGGAATATCTGCCATCACAAAATTGCGCTCTTCATCCACTTTAACTACACCAAGATGTGGTGTAAGAGTTGTGAATGGATAGTTAGCAATCTTGGGTTTCGCTGCGGAAACGGCTGAAATAAGTGTTGATTTTCCCACATTTGGAAAACCTAAAAGCCCTACGTCTGCGAGCAGACGAAGTTCAAGTCTTAGTCGGCGTTCTTCGCCAGGTTCACCCTTTTCAGCGTATCTTGGTGCCTGATGAATAGGTGTAGCAAAATGCGCATTACCCCTGCCACCTGTGCCACCCTGTGCAACTACTGCCACACTGTTGGTAAGGTTAAGGTCTGCAAGCAACTCGCCGGTATCCATGTCATAGATAAGAGTGCCTGGAGGTGCTTTAAGGATAAGATTCTCACCCTTCTTCCCGAACATATCCTTGCTCCCTCCGTCTCCCCCACGTTCTGCCCTGTATGCATGATGGAATCGATAGTCCAGGAGAGTTGAGAGGTTAGGATCCGCAACAAACACCACGCTACCACCATGGCCGCCATCACCTCCGTTGGGACCTCCGTTAGGAACGTGTTTTTCCCTACGGAAGGTGACCATGCCATTACCACCATCTCCTGCATAAACTTCAATTTCAACTTCGTCAATAAACATTTTCAACCTTCCATAAAAAAGAGGCAGGCTATGATGCCTGCCTCTTTTGGATTAGTGGAGGTGGAGAGACTCGAACTCTCGTTCCTAACGTCCTGCCATCGCATCTACGAGCGTAGCTTCCGATTACATCTTACGTCCGGGTGCCCGCGGAAGCACGGATACCGGAATCGCCAGGTCACGTTTGATTTCCCTTACAAGCCGTTACCATTATTGGAAGGTAATCCGACATAGGTTCCGCCCAAATCTTAGCCGGTCGGCAGGGCTAAGGAGGACGCGCTACCTAATCAGGCAGCGAGCGCGTACTGTTGTGTGTTCGCGTTTATAGTTTTGCCGCTTT
>JAJZFJ010000093.1 GCA_021805395.1 bacterium | reverse complement strand
AGTTCCTTCAACATTCCTTGCGGTTTGACTGTTAGGAACCCAAATTCCCAGTCTGATGTCCCATCCGCGAGAGAGAGACGGTGTTGACTGGTCTGAAAACTGCGCATGTGCTGGCTTCGCAGCGAATAGGGTGACTGCCATTAACAGAATACCCACCACCAGCGACCAGGAAGCTGCAGATCTTTTCAATGAATATCCTCCTTGTGGATATCGAATAAAGAAGTGAGTTGTTTCCAAGTTTCCAGCTCACTCCTATAGCCAACCAGGGGTTGGTCATTATATTTTGCACCCAAAACGTACATTTTTCTGCAATTATACAGAAAATTTTACCCGCCTGTCTCGGTTTCCCTGTCGGAATGCCTCATGTCTGATCGTTTTACAGAGAGTGCTGGATTACCATTCACCAAAACAGACTCCGATTCCTTCCAGTTTCCAACAGATAATGTAATTTTGTAGGTACCCGGAGGGACAAATGTACCGCCATATCCTCCACCACCGCTTCTCATGGTCCATGTCACCTGCTTCATCCCCTGATATCTATCAGTATTAAGAACACCAACAACTTTGTCCTTGGCATTTGTGATAGTTATCGATGGTGTATCACTCATGAGATGTGGCAGCCAGAACTGAATGAGGATGCCTCGTGGAGGGTTGCTGGCAATGAACTTGCTCTGACCTATTCCCATCTGTGAAACTGTTCCAAGATACTCTAAACCGGGGGGCACTGGGAAGAGCACAGGGTTCTTCTGATTGATTGACGGGTCAACTGTCTCAATTGGTGCTATATTATCTATCACCCAGATACTTCTGCCGTGAGTTGCAGCAACCAGAGCATGGTCGCGAGACTGTATGGTTAGGTCATCTACTGCAACTGTAGGCAGATTATCCCCTAACTTTTCCCAGTGCTCACCGTCATCTAGAGTCACCCATGCACCAAATTCAGTTCCTGCATACAATACCTTAGAATTGACTGGATCTTCTACCAGTGCTTTCACTGGTCCATTCTTTGGTAGATCTCCTGAGATCGATTTCCAGCTTTTTCCACTGTCATCTGTTTCAAAAATGTATGGAGCAAGGTTATCGCTTCTATGTCCATTTATGACAACATAAGCACGACTAACTGAATAGTGTGATGCTACAACACGCGAAACCCAGAAGTTCTGAACATCACCCGGCAGGGTTGATGTTACGTTGTTCCATGTGGTCCCGTCATCCGTAGTCATCTGAACATTGCCATCATCTGTTCCAATCCAGATTACACCCTGCTTCAAAGGGGATTCCGAGATGGATACTATTGTTCCATATACCTCTGCACCTGAGCCATTTGAACTGATGTGTGGACCTACCTGTTTGGAAAGATCCGGGCTGATGCTCTTCCAGTCTTTGCCATGATTTGTGAATTCGAAAAGATGGCTCCCTCCCACATACAGCACATCGTGATTAAACCTGGAAAGAAGCATGGGAGTATTCCAGTTAAACCTGTAATCTGGGGAGCCTTCCGGTGCAGTGGGGTGAAGACCGCGTCTCTGGTTAGTCAGTCTGTTCCAGCGCGTGATAGAGCCATTTTGTGATTCAGAATACACAATGTTAGGATCAGTCGGATCAGCAAAGGCATAGAATCCATCGCCTCCATCGAGTGGTATCCACTCACTGTTTGTAATTCCAACATAGTTCATGCTGTTGGATGGTCCCATCCAGCATGCGTTATCCTGAAGACCTCCATATATCCAGTATGGCTGCTGGTTATCAACGCTCACTTCATAGAATTCGCCCATTGGAAAGTTGTTTATAAACTGCCATTTCCTTGCTTTGTCGTAGGAGACATATAAACCTCCATCGGTGCCGAGCATCATTCGTGAAGGGTGATTGGGATCGATCCACATGGCATGCAGATCGGGGTGAACTCCAGGGGTTCCATAGCCTGGAACCGAGAACTTTTTGCCACCATCTTTGGAGATGCACAATCCGAAACCGAGCACATATACCCTGTCTGGATTTGAAGGATCAACACGGATCTGTCCAAAATAGAAGCCTCTTGGTGCTAGTGGATTTACTCTCTTCCAGGTCAAGCCAGCATCATCAGAGCGATACACTCCCCCAAACTTGGAATTCGTATTGAATAGATCCCTGGCACCTCCTTCATCACTTTCAACATCTGCATACATGATGTTGGGCTTCGATGTGCATGTAGTGAGTCCAATTCGCCCGATCTCTTTCGTGGGCAGACCAGCTGTAATGTGTGTCCAGGTTTCGCCGTTGTTTGTAGAGCGATAGATACCGTTCTGGCTGCTAATCCCTTTAAAGCCCCAGGGAGTTCGCAGCCGAGAGTAGGTGCTAGCAACCACAATCCCGCTGCCAGGTGCTCCCAGGGTAACATCCACGACACCTATTTTGGGACCAGGAGCCAGAACATCCTTCCAGGTTTTGCCGCCGTCAGTGGTTTCGTACAATCCGCGGGATTTGTGATAGCCCCACAGGTCGCCCAGAGCCGCCACGTACACCCTGTTGGAATCCTTTGGATCCACGACTATCCTTGCAATTTCACGCGTTTTATCGAGGCCGACATGCGTCCAGTCTGCTCCACCATCCACAGACTTATAGACGCCATCTCCCCATGAGGAGCTGTTGCGGCTGTTGGCTTCGCCGGTTCCAACCCACACCGTGGAAGGCTTGCTGGGATCGATGGCGACAGCTCCTACGGATCCCACGGGCTCATGGTTGAATACTGCAGTCCATGTGGTGCCATTGTCGGTAGTTTTAATTACCCCACCGGTTGCCATTGCCACATAGTAGGTATAGGTATTGGTGGGATCTACTGCAATGTCGGAGATGCGGCCGCCCATGGAGGCTGGCCCAACGCTTCGCCACTGCATGCTGTTAAGCACATCATTCTGAAGAGTGTTTGTGGGGGCAGCCTGCACTGAAAGGGATGTGAAAAGTAGAAATAATGAGGAAACGGAGAGAATTAAACCGGGTAATCTGACGGAATAGGGCATGTGATGAGACCTTTCTGGGAGCTGTTGGGATGCGGATGGCATCTGATTGAAGCTAGAACTCTTAATATATTTCTAACTTCAGTAAACATGGTGAGTATTGTGACATGAAAATGCAGGAAATGAGTGATATGGTATTCGTTTCGAATGCTGGAATAGTTTCTGACTTTTGGATAGAAGAGCTGAAACCAATTTTCTAATATAGAGCTTTCAATAACATGTATTGGAGGCTCTGATAATGCAAATGTAAGAGTTATTTGATAGAGGTTGGGTTCGTTTATACAGATATATATATTGATGAAGAGAGCTAATGAAAGAAGTTGCAAAAACAGGATCATAAATTTATATGAGCTGTGTAGATTCAGTAACTGTAATAGATAGTAACCCATCATCTGTAGTCCTGAACAGAATTGAGAGAGTACTGTCGATTGCAGGATGTTAGCCTGTATCATGAACTTTCAGCAATGGAAGTCATCTTTGGTTCTAGACATCAAGCTTTCAAAGTGTGCGGGTGTTCAGGGGTGATAGGGCAGTCTCTCCAGTATGCAAGTTTTGCATTCACGCCTTCATGCCATACTCTGAGATACACAAAGTAAATTCTTGTGAAATCATTAGATGTGCTCTGTGTAAAAAAGTAGCTGTTTGACGCAGAGCTTTCTCCCAACTACCCGGAATAAGTTTATCCAGAGAGTTCATTACACTGTAAATTGGCTGATCCACCAGGTGCATCTGAAGTTTCTGAAATGCAATAGACCCACCGCAGCGAAGTTGAAGCTGTGATCCACTTAGTATTTGTAACAGATCTGCAAATGTGATTGGCACATAGTTGAGAGTAACCTTCTGCTGCAACTCTGGCTCTTGCTTCAAGTTGATGCCCTGATCAGAAGATACGCAAGAAGGGAGGCTAAAGATAACAAGTGAAAGGCATAAGTGGGCTGAGATAAATTGAAAAGAATTTATGGCAGCAATGAACTGGATGAAATTACGAGATGGCAGATAACAACTTGGGCATAGGTAGCAGCTACATGAGTGGGGCGATATTGTCATTGTCATGCTTAACTCCATTCGTATGAATACGGTGCGTATCCGACAAATAAAGAGTGATATTTTGGGTTGGACTTGCTTATCTCATCTCCGCGGAAACAGTCTAGATATCAAAGAAATAATTTTGTGAATTCGGGATAATTTCGTGCTAAAATGGACATAATGAGCTGGAGGTTTATAGAAATGAAGAGACTTCTGTCTTTGTTGTTTCCTTTGATGTTATTGCAGGGTTGTTCTCATGCCCCCGCAAATCTTTTGGCAGCACGCAAAGGTTTCGTGACACATATTTCACCAAAACAGAACGACTATTACACAGACCCGTTGCCATTACCACCTTCAGATCAGCTAAAGTTGGTATCATATCCATCTCCCATAGGTCCTTTGGCAGCTTATGTTAGTTTACCTCCAAAAGCTGGGGTTAAATATCCAGCCATCATCTGGATCATTGGGGGTGATTTTAATTCGCTGGATGATACACCATGGAGACTACAGCCAGCATCAGACGATCAGTCTGCTCGAGCATTTAGAGAAGCAGGCATAATAACGATGTATCCCAGTTTCAGGGGAGGGAATCAGAACCCGGGCTACAAAGAAGGCTTTTATGGAGAAGTAAACGATGTCCTCTCAGCGGAAGCGTATCTGGCAAAACAGCCAGATGTAGATCCTACCCGTATCTATCTTGGTGGACACAGCACAGGTGGAACTATGGCTGTACTTGCTGCTGAATCCAGTTCATGCTTCAGGGCAGTGTTTGCATTGGGCCCGGTTACACTTATCAATCTATATCCAAAAGAGTATCTGCCATTTGATACATCCAATGAAAAGGAAGTCGAACTGCGTTCCCCACGATTCTTCCTGAATGCAGTACATCGGCCACTTTTTGTTATGGAAGGAACAGATTCACCCTCTAATCTCAAATCTCTTCTATATCTTAAAAAGATAAACACAAATCCAGATATACATACCATTCCTATTGATGGTTATGACCATTTTAGCGAGGTGTTACCAGCAACTGAACTAATCGCACAGAAAATACTTGCTGATACTGGTAGCAAATCTGACGTATTCATAACCGAATCAGAACTTGCGAACCCAGCATCACGTTAAGTACCAGGCTGCTATTTAGACGTATGCTCGTCATGCCACTTTGCATGATTTCATCATCGAATTGCTGGCTGTATCAATTTATGAATGTAAGTTAGCAAGCTTTCAGTAACCACATTGATCAGTATTAGCAGCTATTCAATCTTCTTCTCTCCAGATCTTCCCGCACTCTATAAATCTTGTTAATCCGGCAATAATAGATCAGCTTCATCCTGCTGCTGCTTTCTCATTCTGGAAAGTTTTTTCAATACTTTCTGAGATGGATTTACATAACCTTGTGCATGAGGAAACTTGATGTCTGTTGACAAACGAGAAGATAATTTGAAGTCCAAGCATTTACCTAACAAAGATCACTCGGGACAGGAGATTTCCAATCAGGATCATTACAAAGGCATTGAACTGATACAGAATCATATCAAACTTCTGCTAGAAACAGTATCAGTGGGAATATACTGTCTGGATCTACATGGACATACTCTCTATGTTAACAGGTTCTTCACCCAGCTTTTTGGTTACTCCTTCGAAGAGTTGATGGGTAAAAACATACACTTGCTGCTACAACATGCAGCCATAGATGGAAGGCATAGTTTATCTGATTTGTACTCCTTTTACTCCATGTTCCAAGGTAAAGAAGCGGATCGCATTTTTCATGCTAAGTATTGGCATAAGAATGGCGCACCTGTGGAGGTTGAAATCTCATGCATTCCCCTAAAAGATAATGGTGTTACAGTGGCAGTTGTTGTCTTTGTTGAGGATGTGTCTATGCGATTGAAGCTGCAAACTTCTGAACTGATTGGAAGGCAGAAAGTGGAGGCTCAAAATACTGTTCTTGAAAAAATGGCACAGGGAGAGCCGTTAGAAACCATTTTGGAAGGCATCATAAATTTAATTGAAACACAGCTTCCAGATTGTATCTGTTCCATATTACGTTTAGAAGGTACACAGCTTAAGCATGGTTCTGCCCCCGGGTTGCCGCTGGCTTATGATAATGCCGTAAACGGTGTGGAAATTGGCCCCGCCGTTGGATCCTGTGGAACTGCTGCATACACAAAACAGACGGTGATTGTATCTGACATAGCAACAGATCCACTCTGGACTGCATTTGCCCCAATTGCTCTCACTTATAACTTGAGAGCCTGCTGGTCATCTCCAATCTTTTCCAAGGACGGATCTGTTCTGGGAACTTTCGCCGTCTATCATCGAGAGCCTCACTTTCCGGACGATGAAGAACAGGAATGTGTTCAGCAGGCAACACACCTGGCGGGAATTGCACTGGAAAAACATTTGAGAGAAGATGCACTACGAAAAAGCGAAGAGCGGTTTGCACTTGCAATGGATGGCGCTCGCGATGGCTTATGGGATTGGAACCTGGAGAATAATGAGATCTACTTTTCTCAATCGTATATTTCGATGCTGGGCTACACATCCTCTGGATTGGAATCAAACCTGAAAGCATGGCAAGAACATATTCATCCTGATGATTTAGCATATGTACGTCAGACGTTTAGTTCGTATTTCGAACATAAAATAGATAGTTGTGAATTAGAGTACAGGATGCTCCATCGAGACGGTACATACCGATGGATATTGGCAAGAGGTGTTGCGCTCTTTGATGAGAAGGGTAGACCATTTAGAATGGCTGGCTCTATCACCGATGTGACAGAAAAGAAGCTGCAGGAAAATCTGATTAAAGAGACAAATCTCGGTTTGGAAGAAGCAAACAGACAGCTTTTGAAACAGACGATAGAACTGGAACTGGCAAACAGTCATCTACAGTCACTTTCTACAAATGATGGATTAACTGGAATCAAGAACCACCGTGCATTTCAGGAAAGACTAATACAGGAGACGGACAGAGCAGCCAGAAGTAAAACTGAACTGTCTGTTATTCTGCTGGATGTAGACAGATTCAAACAGTACAATGAAACTTACGGACACCCGAAAGGTGATACTCTCTTAATAGAGATCGCAAAATCACTATCTCTACACACTCGAGATATGGATATTGTGTGCAGATATGGTGGTGAAGAGTTTGCCATCATACTTCCAGAAACTGGAGTATTCGAAGCTAAACAGATGGCTGAAAAGATTAGGGACCAGATTAAACAGATGCCGATTGGTTACAATGTCATAACAGCTAGTTTTGGCATCTCCACGCTTTCACAATCCTTCAAAAACGTCGCAACAGTTGTTCAGGAAGCTGATAAGGCCCTCTACAGATCAAAACATAATGGACGGGACTGTGTCACACATTTCGAAGATGTTTCCTTAGATCCCATGAATGAAGTTATGTCTATTCAGTCATTCAGTGAACTCATTCAAAGTAATTTGAGAGAGAACAGTAGTGATCTGTTAAATGCGTCTGAAAAGATTTGTAACTCCTTGCTGCAGACATATGATGCAACGGTAGCCTCCTGGTCCAGGCTTTTGGATCTGCGCGATAAGGAAACAGAAGGACATAGCGCGAGAGTAACTGATTTGATGGTACGTTTAGCCCGATTTCTTAATATGGATGAGGATGAGGTAATGTTTGCCAGGTGGGGTGCACTTCTACATGACATTGGAAAAATGGCAGTACCCGATCATATACTCCACAAGCCAGGACCTCTCACTGAAGATGAGTGGGTGATAATGCGCAGCCATACAACTGTTGCTCACGATATGCTGGCTCCCATCCAGTTTCTAGGCGCGGCATCTGACGTTCCCTATTGCCATCATGAAAAATGGGATGGTACAGGTTATCCCAATGGCTTGCAGAAGGAAGAGATTCCGCTGCTAGCGAGATATTTTGCAGTGATAGACGTGTATGATGCACTATGCTCGAACAGACCCTATCGAGACGGATGGCCAATCGCCAAAGTTATAAACTATCTGCATGAGCAGTCGGGCTCACATTTTGATCCAAAAGCTGTAGAAGTATTTCTCAATATGCTGGCTAACGATGTAGGTGAAGAATATCCCAGACTTGCAGCCTGAACATTTCAGAAAGAATGTTACCTTTCTCACTCATGGTGCGTGGATGAAGCAGGTATTGAGTACGATACAAGGACACCCCTTGCCTTCGGCACCCCTCCCGCGAGTGCATCACGCTACGCACGGCACTGAAGTACCGTGCTGAAATCCCAAAGCCCACCTGCGTGGGCTAGACGCGACAGTCTGCTTGCTCTGTTCGTTACTGCCAGTGAGCTGTTGGTAGTGCTTCCTTGCCTTCGGCACCTCTTCCCGCGAGTGCGTTGCGACCCTCCCCTCGCCATTCGCTAGCGCTCATTAAGGGAGGGTTGGAGTGCGAACTGCTTTGTATGAGGGATTTCCCACAATGGGGTAACGTTACCCCAATGCAGAGATCGTGCAGCCAGCCCCCTTCAGAGGGCTTGTGAATCCCAGGCAATGTCTTTAGGCATTGCCGCAAATTCGGGCGGTTTACGGTGACGCCAGCCGCTTCTACCTCTCCCCGCGACTGTCGTCGCGACCCTCCCC
>JAJZFJ010000136.1:6633-34914 GCA_021805395.1 bacterium | reverse complement strand
TTGTGTCCCAGCACTTCGGCAATTTCAGCCAGTGATGCGCCATTCATGGCTAGGTATGAGGCGGCGCCAGCCCAACGTATCTGCGAAGGTCGCTGCGAGACAGTTGGCTCAGCTCAATCCCATTTAGGAAGATACTGCCGTTTTGAGGCTCATAGAATCTGAAGAGGAGTGAAGCAATGGTACTCTTTCCCGATCCTGATGGGCCCACAAGTGCCGTAACCTTACCGGGCAGCATCTCCAGATTAAACATTTGAAGCACGGGATTTTCGGAGTTATAGGCAAAATTCACACTCTCAAAAATCACATGTGCTGGCGAGCTTGGTATAAGCACTGGCTCATCTGGTTGATCCTGCTCCACAGGCTCATCCAGTATTGCAAAAAGTCTTTCCGATGCACCAATCGCCCTTTGCAGGCGTGAGATCTGGATGGCGATTGAACCCATAGGTCCACTGATGATTGCCACGGTGAGCAGAAATGCCAGCATTGAGCCTGGACTCAGGGCACCAGACAGTACAAGTAGACCTCCATACCATACTACACCAATCAGTATCATGCCAAAACCTGCCAACCCTACTGCTCCGAATGACGATTCTATCCTTGCGGCACGCATATTAATGGAGAGAACATTACCAAGCCCCTCCCGAACTCGCCTCTCCTCATACTCTTCCCTGTCAAAAGCTTTCACGAGGCGCACATTGCCCATGGCTTCCGTCATGGTACCTGTCACCTCGGCGAGAGCGTCCAGACCTTTGCGCGACAGCTTGCGGAGTCGGGGTCCTAAGAGGATGAAGTAGCTCATGAAGAAAGACAGCATCACAAGTACCACCACTGTGAGCTGCCAGTCTATCACTAGAGCCATCAGTATGCCTCCCAATAGTGTGACCACATTGCCAACAATGCGGACAGCATCTTCAGTGAGGGTTTGCTGCATTTGAGCAACGTCATTGGAGAGATAGGAGGTGAGGTCTCCTGAACGGTGGGAATCGAAATAGGCGACAGGCAGTCTCTCCAGGTGAGCAAAGAGCCTTGCACGCAGGTCGGTCACGATCCGATTCCCTGCAAATGCAACAAGGTAGTACTCTATGTATAGAAATACCCCTGAAGCTAACATTAACAGCAGCATCACTAATCCATAGCGGTTTAGCAGGGCAGCACTGTGAGTCTGGATGACAGTATTCGTTGCCAGTCTAGCCACCAGGGGCAGGCTCAGCGTCAGCACAGTGTCGAGTAACATCATGACGCCAGCAACATAGAGAGTCCTTGCAAAGGGTTTTGTAAGTGAGAACAGACGCTTTAAGGCTGCTACACTTATTTTTCCTTTAACCTCTTCAGCCATTACTGGAATCTTTGATGAACTGTTGCATCATCTCTCGTAGTACGGTATACGGCTGTTCTGCCACCCATTCGGCTGGGAATTTCCAGGTTGGAACATTCCATATGCCTGCAGCATGAGCAGGTTCGTCATACTCCACAACGCTATCTTTATATTTGCGAGATTTGAGAGCATCCATAAACTCGTCCACATTCAAACCTGCGTCTTCAGCAACTTTAGCAAGAACTCCCGGATCGCTTATATCCCGGTCTTCTTCCCAGTAGATGTTATAAACACCATCCAGATACTCCTCCTGCCTTCCAACTTCAAGAGCATACTCAGCCCCTTCAAGTGCCATTCGTGAGACAGATCTATAACTCAATCTTTCCGGTAATACCAGGCCATCAGCAGCGAGGAGCAGTTCAAATCTGCTTGGGGTCCTGGGTTTAACAGGAGCGTTGGGATCTGGAGCAGGAGGGTTATACTCCATACCAGCAGGCAGCAACTCATACCCTTTCCAGATAAATGAAAGCCCTGGAAACTCGTTGCGAAGCTTCTTTGCCTGGATCCTTCCCACCCAGCACCATGGGCAGATTATATCGTGAGCAACTTCTAAAATTGGCATGAGTGTATCCTTTATCACCGGTTATATAGTTTCCAAACAGAAATAGTCTTGTTTAACACACTTCTCTACTAACGTAAGCTTACTGTGCAGAGTTGCAGTATCAGCCCTAATGAACAGCTACTGTATGTGTGTCTTATCCCAAGGTACAACAACATGCAGCTGGCAACTAGTATCACAAATCAGTCGGTTGGCCTTCATGACTAATGCTGATGATACGATAAGATGCTCCATATCGGTTTCAAGATTTATAATTAGAATTAACAGCGTCAGATTATTTCGACGAAATCAATTTGGCCGGTTTCATAAGATGTCTTCATGTGTATTAATTAAATTGAAATAGAATATCTAGTGGTGAATTTACCGAGTACTGTTGTAATGGAGATTATTTATTGTCAATTTTATAATATATTTACTAGTTTACATTTTCTGATTCATTGATATAATGGATTACATTAGAAGAACTGTTCTATAACCATTTTTACATCAGAGGTCCATGTAGTTCAGAGTTTGGTCTTACCGAACGATCAACACAGTCGCCCATATGAGTATTAAAATAAGCTTAAACTTGACATATTGCTGGAATGAAGCAGTTACACGTTTAACAAAACACAAGAATCATACTTGTAAAGACAAAAAAAACCTGCGAACTAATGCACAAACTTGCTCTACAAATGTAGATAGATTGCAATTATGAGATGCGAATATTCGCACTGCAAGAAAGCTTAATATGTCCAAAAAAGCAAAATATCTGCAAATCTGGGATTATTACCAGGTATTTCATGCAATCGTTTGATAATCATCAATGTCATAAAGTGTTTATCGCTATTCAAAATTAATCGAATCTTAGAATTTTGCAAGAATTCAGAAGATACAGAACTAAAGTTCATATTTATGGGGAACAATAAACCAGTGAAAACAGTATGAACTTTGCTCAGGATTTTATGTCTATAACGGATTACAGATAAAGGAGCTATTATGGATACAAATGCATTTTTTAAACCCAAGTTATTATCTACTACTCTAAATAAGCTTCCACATAAAAGTACCGGTATCAAAAAACGAATATTCCTGGTTGGCTCAGGTAGATGTGGAACCACGTTGTTGCAGGGTCTCATTTGGGCTCATCCTGAAATCTATTCATGTCCTGAAACTCACTATTTTCAATCTCTGCAGTCTAATTCGCGAATCAGCCAGATGCTCGGTATATCAGATGCTGCACATGATCAAATCTGCAATCGATTTTTAAGTTATATGATTCAAGAGCATCAACTTGATATTCCTGATACCCTTCCGCGCAATGTAACTGAAAGAGCCCAGGCGTTCGTTCATCTAATGGATACTGCTGCACTAAAAACTAATAACAGCTACTGGCTGGAAAAAACTCCCGGACATCTATATGCGATAGAAGAAATCAAAAAATATGTTGAGAATGTGATATTCATTCATCTGGTTAGATCAGGTACGGATACAGTTGCATCCTTGTGGGATACATTCAGAAAGTTCAATCGGGAAAATCCAGATTGGGAGGATGCAAAATTCTCCAAACTGGATGATATCGCACACAACTGGGTTGATGCAGTTGACATATCTATGTCTTATTTATCTGACCCCCAGCACTATGTTCTGAGGTATGGAGATCTTGTCGCGAACACTGAAGCTGTGATGCGCAGAATTTGCGATTTTATACAGGTCGACTACAATGATGCGATGCTCAGTAATTACACAAAAACTTCCACTCACTATAATGAGCCGTGGCATCAGAAGGTAGGAAGTAAAATTACTAATTACAACAATAGTAAGTTTTACGAGGTCTTCACCCCCGGACAGCAGGCATTAGTAACTAATATTGTGAATGCGGTGGATTTAAGCAGGATATCAATGACCAATCAGGAGGCACATCCATGAACAGTGATAGAATGAACAATGCGATTTCAAGCAGATGCTATCTTATTGCAACTCCCCGAAGTGGTGCAGCTCTTCTGAAGTCAATGCTGGCTGCAAATCCATCCTGCAAAGTTGTAGACGAATCCAATTTCTACGTCAATTTGCTTTGTCATCGATCAAGATACAGAAAACTTGCACGCATGGCCTCCTTTCTACACGATGCGGACTATGCGAAATTCATGGAAACTCATATAGGTTCCCAATGGCAGGATAAGTATGGTAAAGCACCTCTCATTGCACAAAGAATTAAAAACTATCTAAATGTGATGGATATGCGTTGTAATGAGGAGGCTAAAACATGCTGGGTAGAACACAGCGCCAAACATTTCTCAAAAATACAGACCATACAGAGGTATCACCCTGATGCACGATATCTCTACCTGGTTAGAGACAAAGCGCAGTGTATCCTGTCCATCTGGAAGGCTGTTCACTCTTTCTACACCTATGCAGAATGGCAGCCGTATATCGGGTGGCCGATGGAACTGTTTTCAAAAATGCTTGATGACTACAGTCGTACAATCGAAAAAACTGCCAATATGTCAAACTCCCATGTGGTCTCTTATGAGGAATTGATCGACAATCCAGAGCCGGTCCTTCAGAAGATCTCAACTTTTCTTGGAGTAGAGTACTCTAACTCAATGATCACCGATCATGTTACTGCTGCGAAAACCAGAGGCTACAGCCAGATGCCATGGAATACTAGAATACTGGATCCTGTAAGAATGGTGGAGCATGAGGTTTCAGATATATTAGTGCCTAAAATCTATCAAACCCAGTTTCAAAGCCTGCTCTGATTACAACTATTCTTATATTGCTAGTCTCAAGCCTAGATTATGTGAATAAGAAGGATTAGCTATGAGTATTCGTCATGTACAGTCATAGAGCTTTTTAACCCAATCAATAAATAGAAGGGCATGCTCTGCATCTGCTTTTAGATATGTTTGACTAATTGCTTGCCCAATTGGAAGGCCGGGGTTTGATTGCCAGGCTAGCCAAGTGTGCAAGTGTACCTTTGTAAGGTGTCGGGGATTAAACAGACGGTCACTAACAGGAATTCCTGCAACTGCTTTTTCAGCAACATCATAGAGCTTGTCATGAACTGGGATTAGAAATCGTGCAAAATCCTCCAACATGCCAGATAGTTTGTTATCTGGCATAATCCAAATTCCAATTTTAGGAAGACCTACCTGAAAGACGATAGTTCCATCAGGGCTTGGAGATTTAGGTACAGAAGTTTCAGAAAAATGCTCTGGCCCAATAATTGCGCTTCGAATTGACTGCCATCTGGCAGAAATATCAGTATCTGCATCTACAACAACACCAATACACTTGTGATTAGCTGCTTTTATTTCAACCCTGATTGCTGGCATAATATTCGAAATTCCATCGTAATCTCCAACTGTACAGATACCCATTATGTTGTGAGCGGTAAATAGATGGTACAACGCATTGAAATCATCATTTCCTTCAACCATCATGAGTTTGTCTTTGGGGACGCCATCTTTAGGGAAAATTTTCTTCATTACTAACGTAACTCAATTTCATTCCGAGTCGCTATCTCTAATTCATCTTTTGAGAAGGTAGTCGATTTGATTTCTCCATTTTTATCCTGTAACCGAATTAGCATTCCATCAAGCGAAACCTCAGCATTTGCAGCCCTCTGGAATGCCTCAATGCAATCCCAACTATGTGTGGTTGCGAATACCTGGACATTTAATTTGCTGGCCAATTCAAATATAAGTTGCCAGATTTCATTTTGTATGGAAAAGTGAAAACCATTTTCTATCTCGTCAATCAAAAGTATCCCATCTTTGGAATTTACAAGAGATAACACCAAGCCGAAAAGTCTAGACATCCCATCGCCTAAACTACGAAGAGTGACTGGCTCGTCTGTACCATTTATTTTCAGGATTGGAATGCGCCCTACGCCTTCATAATCGGCTCTCAAACTTACCCGCTGAATATTTTTATAGACAATTCTAAGAGCTGATTCAACCATATCTTGCAGAGCAGTTAATTGAATTTGATCCCATAGTTCACCAATCGCTTGTGTTCCTAATCCATGTGCACCTACGAATAGTGATGGAATATTGGGAAGCCCTTTTAATATATAGACAGGATATTCCTGATTTATTGTTTCTAACTTATATCTCAACTGAACGGCATTGTTTATTTGAATGAGTACATATGGCGAAAACTCCATCTCCATTTGTCTGTGCTGTATAGGTGGTATCTCGATATATCTGATATTTTGGGTACCATCTCCATTTTCACTAAGATCAGCATGAAACATTTCAATCTTCAATGAAATCTTGGGTTCCTTTGGGCTTCTATCAGGTAAATTAGAACTCATTGAACCGATACCTATTTCCAATGGAGCATCTGAAATCTCTTCACGGCCATAAAAAATATTCTTTATTGTGTTCAGTTGAGATTGCCAATTTCGAGGATTTGAATTATTCAGTCGACTTTCTCCAATAGTTTTCAATACTGGAAGATAATAATCATCTCTTGCAACTAAAATATATCTTATAGATTCGGGACTGCCATGTCTGCATAGCAGCCATAAAGCTTCAAGCATAGAGGTCTTACCAACACTATTATTGCCAGTGATGAGGTTCACAAGTCCAAGTGTTTCAATCCTTAAATCCCGAAACGTTTTAAAATTGGAGATCTGTAATGAGGATAGCTGTTTCATGAATCCATCTTTAATGTGAATTTAACCCTGATATCTTACCCTAAATACTCTCTGCCCTCTTCATATCTTGCATAATTCATTGGTGTGATCCAAATACATTAAACTCTATTACATTCACAAGATGAGGAATCACGTTCGTCAACCAGCTGTTTTTGACAAGAATTAGACCGTTCAGGTACTCTTTCAGTACGCAATGAACAAACTCAGGAGATTCTTGCATGCGATACCTCACTAATCATGATCTGGTGTGGATAAACTATACTGTGACTGGCAGGAAATATCCTTTCAGTTATGCTGCACTTGAGGCAGCCATGGCAGCGCAGTATACATACCTCAGCAATCAATCCCCTGTCGATCTGGCATCAGCACTCATGAGAAAACTTATTACCGACAGCCCTTTTGCTCAGGGAAACAGGCGAACCGCATTTGTCGCGGCAATGGTGTTTCTGGAAGCAAACGGGTTTTCTACCCATGATGATGCGCTTCTCATGAGCAAAACTCTTCTGGCAATAGAACCTGCCGGCTCTGACTCCAAGCAAGACCTTGAGGTTGTAAAGCCCAGCGAAAATAGCCATTTCCCACACACTTCCAGCCTGCGTGAGATTGTTTCACATGTCTGTACGCGATACTCCGATGCTCTTAGAGTTATGGCTTTAGATGCTTAGGCTGACCTAGAGATGCCCAACCTATCGGTCGCGATTATTGGCTGTGAACAGATTGCTCACCTGCATGCCTGGTCTCACATGGAAAACCTCGAGATTGCAGCTGTGTGCGATGCATCGGCATCTATCGCAGCAGCCACGGCAGAACATTTCCCTGGATCCTCAGTTCATACAGAGGTGCTGCCAATGCTGGCATCACAAAAGTTTGATATTGTGGATGTCTGCCTACCCGCCCATCTGCAGTATGAAGTCTGTGCCGCAGCACTGATTGCAGGAAGTAACGTTCTCTGCACCGTTCCATTCACAGGAAGTGTGGACAAAGCTCAAGCCCTGGTAGATCTATCCCAACGATCTGGAAAGTTACTCCTTCCTTCATTCTCCCTGCGTTTTCATTCACTCATTCATCAGATGCTCGAAATGCTAGAAGAGGATGACTTCGGGAGGGTATCACTTTTCCGATGTCGTCTGGCAGCTGCCTATCCTAAAGACAGTCCACCATCTGGAGCCATGCTTAACACAGCCCTCCACGGAGTGGATCTCTACAGAGCATGCTGTGGTGAGGTTATGCTTTCAAACCGTATCGCTCTCGTGGCTGATCCAGTCCATTCGGTTGATGATGTTGCAGTAGTGAGCATGCATAATGAGTGGAGTGCTGGAGTGGTGGAAGCATTATGGAGTGATATAGATACAGAAAGCTCTATTGAACTTACCGGCACTGTAGGTGCCTGCAAAATAGACCAAGTTGCAGATACCATGCGATCAATCACTGCAACGTGGGATACCTGGCGCAGGGCACAGGGCAGCAGTGAGACACCCACTGAAGGGCTGTTTATGCACGTCATAAATATCCTCCTCAGAGGTGAGAAGCCTGCTCTAACAGCTGACGATGGTGTGAAAGCCTTGCAACTATGTCTCGGCTAACAGCTTTTGCGAGTTTATGGGTACTCCTGCGTAACTCATAAAGGTTTTGTTAGTCAATTGTTAAGACTGTAAGCATTATATGGACACTTTTCATAATTTAAAATGCACATGCATAGCATCGAATCCTTGAACAACCTAACAGAGTATATGGAAATAAAGATGCAGCATGTATTACTTGTCCGATCAAAATATGATATTCTGCCCCTCATGCATAGATCTTTGTGGTCATGATACCAAACTTCAACCTTATAAAATACTTATGTTTACATACATATCACCTCACATTTGCAGTACGTTGCCACATACTATGTTTGAGCATAGGTATAATACAGTTACATTGAGAACAGTTTCATCTGAAGTAATTATATGACAGTCATTCCTTTTTACTACTCAGAGTGTATGCAATCTTACTCCATGGGTAGAAATCACCCCCTAAAGCCTCGCAGGTTACAGATGACCTGTGAGTTGCTTGACGCCTATGGAATGTTTGATGGCACGCTGGAACTGCGAGATGCTCCAACCGCAGACATCAATGAAGTGTGCATAACACATTCCAGAGACTATCTGGAAACTCTTCAGGCTCTGGAAACGAACAGTTGTAAAAATGCTCTCATGCATTATGGATTGGGCACCAGCGATAATCCTGTATTTCCGAACATCCTAAAAACCTCCCTCGTATACACAGGAGCTTCTGCACAAGCTGCGCAGGATGTAATTGACGGGAGCAGGCTGGCTTTCAACATTGCTGGCGGACTGCATCATGCACACCGTTCCCGAGCGGCAGGGTTCTGCGTTCTTAACGATTGTGCAGTGGCTATACACCGGCTTAAAACGCATTATGCCAAAGTGGCTTATATAGATATTGATGCGCATCATGGGGATGGTGTTCAGGAGTTGTTCTATTCTGATCCGAATGTACTCACGATATCTCTTCACGAATCTGGACGATCACTTTTCCCGGGCACAGGTTTTATTGCTGAAGAGGGCGAAGGTGAAGGGATTGGTGCCAGCATCAATCTTCCATTTGCTACAGGAACGAATGACCCTGTATGGCTGTATGCATGGACTGAGGCGGCTCTCCCGATTTTGAAAGCCTTTAATCCAGATGCCATTGTGCTTCAAATGGGCACCGATGCACATGCACTAGACCCATTAGCCCATCTCAATCTCAGTGCCGAAGGCTGGCTTCAGGCGATACGGGATGTAGCTGCTCTGAATAGACCTATTGTTGCACTTGGCGGAGGCGGATACAACCTCACAACCGTTCCACGTATGTGGGCACTGGCTGTATCTGTCCTTTCAGGAATTGAACTGAACAACGACGTGCCTGTTTACTGCAGGATACACGATGAAATTCCATATTTAAAGGACGTAGCTGGTTCGTTACCTCCAGTAAAGGAAGATGACAAGGTAGTAAACTATGGCAAAATGATGACCAGAGAGGTGCAAAATCGATTCTTCCACAAGTATGGAATATCATTTGAACCGGAGATAAGTCGTTATTGATCACCCGTATGGTATGTGTGAGTGCCATAGCTGGCACTACGAAAGGAGTTTGACCGGATGTTAAGAACTGCTCTGCCAACCGCTCTTGCGGCTGTGCTCTGCATCACTTCCCCCTGTATCTCTATTGCGAAAGCCCCCCCTGTAACAACTAGCCCTGCGCAGACTGCTCCTAGCAAGCCAGCAGCATTAGTCTCTGGCAGCTCTACAATAGGCACTGTATTTGGCGAAAATATCACTTGGGACGAGTTCACTACTTATCTTCAGAATGATGAACCTGGTACATTTCAAACTGTATTATCTCAGGCAGTTGCGCCGGGAATCGTTGGCCAGCTCTTTGGACCTTCTGCGAAACCAAGCATCACACTCACTCCAGCAGATGCACTCCAAATGCTGAGAGAGAACCCACCAGCTACACTTGTTTCAGAACTTAACAACTATCTCACGAGAAAGATGATAGAGCATGAAGCTGCTGCGGAAAAAGTTGTAGTTACAAAGCAGGATGTCGACGATTTCATTGCCAGACAACTTGCCAATGCAAGAGCTTCAGGTGCTATCCCTGCAGGTACTACAGACGAGCAGTTCCTGGCAGAACGAGGTTTCAGCAAGGAAGCCCTTGAAAAGCTTGACAAGCCTTCTGCAATGCTGGTTAAGTTAATTAATATCTATCTTGCTAAACAGGACGGTCACCCAATCGGCCCAAATGATTTTCTTCAGGCCAGCCACATACTTATCAAAGCACCTGTCATTACAGCCTCCTCAACCGCTGCTGAGAAAAAAGCGGATGCCGATGCCCTTGCTAAAATTAAAGCTATTCGCAAGGATATTGTGTCTGGCAAAATAACATTTGCTGAGGCAGCCAAAAAGTATGGCGAAGATAATACCAAAACAACGGGTGGAGATCTGGGTGTATTTATGTATGGTTCAATGGTTCCATCCTTCGATAAGGCAGCGTTCGGATTAAAACCCGGGGTTGTGAGCGAACCGGTCCATACACGTTTTGGTTATCATCTTATTGAAGTCACCAAACAGGGTGATCAGATTAGCAAGGCAGCCAGAGACAAAGCGCTTCTCTTCATGGAGTCAAACGTTCTTCCACGCTACTTGCAGAGCATCCAGAAGAAGGCAGACATCGTGAATCTCCTTCAAAAAGAGATCCCACCATCACCTATGATTGGTGCAGGCGGAGACCAGAACTAAGGAATGTATGGAGTAGGAGAAAGAAACATGAAGTCCTTTCAGTTGAAAAAAATGGGGATGAACAGTATTCTATGCACCATTGGATTTGCAGGACTACTGTTCGGGATGCATCTGGCATCTGCCGATCAAACCACTAACCCATTAGTAACTCCTACTCCACATCCTTACACTCCCAGCGCTACTAATGATCAGGCAGTTACACCCAGACTGACGCATGCAAAAACGATCACTCCTTTTTCCGATACCAGATCGGTTAAGGCATCTCCGAACCTGCCACTATTCGGATACAATTTTTTTTCAAGTGCAAGGGCATACGTCAGGGCACAGCTTCAAAACCTTACTAACGCTTCAGTTCCACAAAATCAGTACGGTCGGCCATATGCTGGCTACGGTCCATATCAGCCGGGGTTCACATCAGGTCCCGGCACAAATAATCCAGCAGGTCCCACCACCACAAATGCTCCTGGCCTTGCTACAGGTGTGCCCAATTCAAACCCTCAAACGTCACCTAATATCACAAATAATCCTGGACAGACACCTAATAACAATCAACAGAACCCGCCAAACGTTCAAACGAGTCCAAACACTGGTACAAATGGAACCCAGCAGACAGCATCTGGCAGACAGACCAGCGTAAATCCTCAAAATAATCCTAATGGGCAGGGGGAAAACGCTCAACAAAACAGCCCAATCGTCACAACAGGTCCTAATCAGCAAACACCACTAAATTCTCCATATGGACGTGCTTCCAACCAGCCAGGATTGTATAATAATCCGTATTCACCTTATCCAAACAACGTCAACGCTGAAAATCAGCCATATGGAAATAATCCTTACGCATCTACTGCATATCCGCCTTTTGGATATGGGCAGTCATCCGGATATCCTTCCTTTAACAGCCAGGGAGTTGGCGGATTCACCAACGGCGCAGCCAATTATAACAGCTCAGTAAGTGCATTTAGTGGAATAATAACTCCGTATCAACAGATGCTATACAATGTGGTTGCTACGGCACCTGTGTCTTATAAAATCTCTGCTGGCGATACTCTCAGCATACGGTATTCAAACCCCGCTATGGAACCTCAACAGATAGTCGCACCTGTTAATTCCAATGGCAGAGTATCTTTAGGCAGATTTGGTGAAGTGAACCTTTCGGGTCTCGAAGTTTCCCAGGCGCAGGCAATTGTCAAACAGCATCTGGCACGCTACTTCAGAAATCTGAATGTCACGGTTAGTCTGAAAGGGCTGCACACTATTTCGGTTACAGTTGGTGGAGAGGTAGAGGCTCCTGGAACATATATTGTCCCTTCTGTCTCTTCAGCTTTTAATCTGCTCTATGCAGCAGGAGGTCCAACCAGACAGGGTTCCCTCAGGGATATTGAGATAAGAAGGAACAACAAAACCCTCCATTTAGATTTCTACAAAATGATTGCTGGTGCGTCAACTCCAATACATAAAGGTTACTATGAGCCAGATGTCACCCTACAGCAAGGTGATGTGCTATACATACCCGATGCCCAGGAAAGGGTGAGTGTAGAGGGTGAGGTACGTAATCCTGCAATATATGAACTCATTCCTGGTGAAACACTCGAAGAAGCATTAAATCTTGCTGGTGGTGCCAAAGCTGCGCTTGCATCCAACACCGTTCAGGTTACTACACTGGAGCCAGGCAAAGAGCGTATTATAAAAACGCTCGACCTTAATAATACTAAAAGTTTGAGTTCCACAGTTCTGTATGATGGCGACATTGTGAATGTGCTCTCTATTCGTCCCACTGTACAAAATCTGGTGATTGTAAAGGGGGCAGTAAATCAGCCCGGCGACTATGCATACACACCGGGAATGCGGCTCGACAACCTGCTTTCTGATGCCAGGAACCTTCTTCCTGAAGCCTACTTGCAGCGTGCAGCCCTATATCGATGGGGAAGCGATGGGGTACGCAAAATCATACCAATCAATCTCGTTCAGGCAATGCGTGGAGATCCCCAGGCGAATATCCCCCTAACTCGATGGGATGAATTGAAGGTCTATACTCAGGATGAGGCAAGCTTTATCGGCACTGGTATTATCACAATCCGCGGATCAGTTCAGCATCCCGGCATCTATACTTACGACAGGAATATGCACCTTAGTGATCTGCTGATAGAGGCTGGCGGGCCACTGCCAGATGCCGATACGGTGGTAGTGGAGCATCAACACGGCAACGGATCCAGCAGATATGTAATAGATACTATCCACCAGATTAGCGAAACAAGTTCACAAGGCGATCCAGCGCTGCAGGACAACGATATCGTTGCTGTATACTCAAATTCAGAATCTCGATTTATCCCCCCACATAGAGTGACTATAAGAGGTTACGTTGTTGCGCCGGGGCAGTACGACAGAGGCGAGGGGATGAGATTATCTGATCTCCTTCGTATCTCAGGTGGCTTCCTGCCTGATGCAGGCACCAAAGTTGAAATCTCTCATGCAAGAGAGGTGGTGACAGAAGCCAGCTATGAACCTTCAAGCTCTGAACAAACAGTTGTATTCAATTCAGAACATCGGTGCCCTCCAGGGCAGGACGTCCTCCTGAGAGACGGCGACGTTGTTCTAGTGGACGGAAAAGGCGACTACCAGGATAAACCCCTGGTTGTAACCATCTATGGTGAAGTGCACCATCCAGGACCATACTTCATTACACCTAACACACGTCTTAGCGAATTGGTGAAGATGGCGGGTGGCCTGAGAAAGGATGCGTTTCCTCTTGGTGCTCAATTAAACCGGGATCCAGCTCAAATGAGCTCCCCCGAACAGCAGGAAATAGCAAGGATTGTTAACGACTTAACTCAGGTTTATAATGCAAGTGACTACAAGCGTCAGGTAGCACTATCCGATCTGGACAAAATAACAGCTACTAATCAGGTATCCACTGGAGGCTCCCTCCTCTCACTTGGTGGACTATCAGCAGCTGCGCCGCCTAACCCAGCTGCAGCTGTTCTCGCAGTAGATCTTGCCAAAGAGTCTTTGGTAACGCCAGCAAGGGATCTGAACACCGCAGACCTCACTCCCAGCGGAAACATTGCAGTAAAATTGGCAGATGCCATTAATGACCCGAATGGACCTCAGGATATATTGCTGAAGGCTGGAGACGTACTCACAGTTCCAACCATCCCAACCACTGTTCAGGTGGAAGGTGCAGTAGTCAATACCAGAAGTGTAATCTGGGTTAAAGGCGAAGGAGTACCATACTATCTCACCAATGTTGGTGGAGCTGCACCAGATGCTGACTTGACGCACATGATAGTCATTCATGCTAATGGGGCGCTGGTACCTGCAAACAAAGCAGGCAATCTGGAGGCAGGTGATGTGATTTTTGTTCCCACAAAAGTTCTAGTTGCCCAAATAGCAAGTCACAAGAACTCTGTGGGAGATTTCCTCTCAGAACTCACAAGTGGTGCGATTATCTTTGGTCTGGCTAAGAGTGCCCTACATTTTTAGTTTACTTGGAGAGATATCCACCACAACATGACAATGAACTTAAATCCAATTGACTCCGACATTCAGATCAATCCTGCTCTGATGGTTCATCTGGCTGAACGGAGAAAGCGTACCTGGTTGATTTCTGCTCCCATTGTATTTTTTGTGCTTGTAGTCATACAGCTGTTTTTACAGCCCCAGACATACACAGCTACAGCATCGCTGTTGTTACAGCTAAAAAACCAGCCAAGTGAATCATCTCTTGCTGTACTTACTGGTCAGTCCTCTCAAAATAACGACGTGGTTGGAATACTGGAAAGCCGCAGACTTGCTGAAGATGTTGCAAAACACTGCGATATACAGAAGTTATATCACGTCAAAAAACTGAATGATGTGATCAAAATGCTGCAGCAGTCTATCCTTGTAAAAACAGATTCCAGCACTGGTTTAATTAATGTATCCTGCTCACTATTAGGCCCAGCGAGATTCGCATTTGGCGAGTCTGCACGCAGAGAAGAGGTGCGCCAGCTTTCCGCAAAGGTTACCAATCTGTATATACTGGCGCTGGAACGTTACTACTCTTTACATGATAATAGCAGGGATAGTGTACTGCGCAGAAATGCAACTGCTGCACTGAAGCAGGCACAGGAGAGATTTGACAATAAATCGAATCTTGTGTTCGATTACATCTCTGGATTAAAACAGGATTCTCCTCTATCCCAGCCAGAAGCAGAGCCTTTTGTTGTTGTGAATGAGTTGTATGCAACTGAATTTAAAGATGAAGCAGAGTTGAAGGGTGCTGAAGCAGCACAGTCCGACAGGATGAATGGTATAAAACACCAGCTGGGAAATATTCAAAAACTTCCCATAGAAGATCCGTTTCTTCAACAGGAACGTTTAAGAGTTCAGGAAGCTGCCCAAACCTATCATGAACTGGTGGATGTGGAGCAGTTAGCACCTGAAAATCCTTCGGTGGTGGAAGCTTCTGAAAGGTTGAAACGTGCTCAAAATGCTTTAGACCTGGAAGAAAAGGGTTACAAGACCAACATTACATCCAATGGTCTGGAAGCTACCAATGAAATTGGTAATCTGAAGGCTAGCCTTGCTGCAATTCAAAACGAACTTAAAAATGCTACCCGCCATATTCCTACTCAGAGGGAAAGATCTTTTCAACTCTCTCTTCTGCAAACCCAGCAAAAACTTGCTCTTAGCTGGTTAACTCAAACTCAAACGGAAGTTGTAAAAGTTAGGTTATCTACCGTCCCTGGCCCCAGCAGGGTAACAGAGCTGGACAAGGCAATTCCTCCTAAAACTGGAGTGCCTGGATTAATAAGAGTGGTGATATTGAGTCTGTTTATCTCCGTGCTGTTAATGCTGGTTCAGCTATTATACGATTATCTAAAGCATCAGTCCATTAAAATTCATGCAGACAGCGCAGCTTATCAAACATTGAAATAACAGGAATGAATTCAACCAAAGAGCTACCGGTTCAAGAGCTGAGTGTAGAGAGTTTCCAATGCTCTGGCAGTTACTGCAAGGTCGAATCTTTCTGTCACCATTACTCTGCCACGGGTTGCCATGTTTTTTGATTTTTCGGGAAATTCAAGAATATCACAAATGGAGGATACCATAGCATCTATATCATTCATTGGCACAAGATATCCTGTCTCACCATTTGTAATAATTTCAAGCACACCTCCGCCTGCAGTCGCCACGACAGGTTTTCCTCCTGCCAGTCCTTCCACAATCACCTGTCCAAAAGGTTCCGGAAGGATGGAAGCATGCACCAGAATATCCAGCTCACTAATTGCCGTAGAGATGTCCGTCCTGAATCCTTCATATTTCAGATAACTGTACATACCGTTTCTAGCGGCAATCTCGTTCAGTTCCTCCTGGTAGCTCTCCTCACCAAAAAGGGAAGAGCCAATGATTACAAACTCTGTATCAGGAAATCTGGCGTGAACCCTGGAAGCAGCTTCAAGGAAAACATGCTGACCCTTCCACCTGGCAATCCTTCCGACTATACCAATACGAATCGGCGAATGCCAGCCTCTCTCCGGTGGCAGAGGTTCAATATGTACACCACAGTAAATCACATCTGAAGCTTTGGAACTCGGAAGATTAAGAGTTGAGAGTGTAGCATGTGAATTAGCAATCACAACATTTGGCAGCAGGCGTGCTAACACCTTTATGGCAGCTACGGCAAATTTGGGTAGATATTCTGGAGTAATATTGTCATGAATATGCCATACAAGTCTTTTTCTGGCTATTTTGGAGGCAAATCCACCTATGACATCCGATTTTAAAGAGTTTGTATGAACAATATCGGGATTTAATTTGCTGATCAGCCTGCTGAGATCTCGTGTGGTTGATAGAAAAGCGCTTAGATCGGACCATCGCGTTAGTGATCGAAGCCCTATTTTCTCTTTGCGGGTATTGACAATATTATTTTGAACCGAAAGGATATGTACTTCAACTCCAGCACTTCGTAATTTTTCAGCAAAATCACCATCGGTAAACAGCACAACGATTGGAAGATACTTTGTGTTGTCTAAAGTAACAATAAGATTGTATAAAGCTATTTCTGCTCCGCTTAATTTGGAAGTGTGATCAACAAACAGAACTCGAACTAATTTTTTAAATGTTGAGCTTTGATGTGACCCAATATTAACGCTGTCAACAACACTGTAATTCAGTTCTAATGTAGAATTATCTTGCGTGCCTGTATCTTTTATTCCGTCAGAATTCATGCCTGACAGGTGAGTTGAGCGCAACAAATTGATTCCGAAAAACATTTATCTACTTCTTCCTCACCCTGATCTTGAGCTTGAAATTTATTTTTATAAATAAAATAAGATATCACACTTAATGATTTTAAATGTGTTGTGTTACATATTAACTCTGTTAATATATTAGAACTACATGATACCTAACAATAACTTGGTACTGTTAGTTCCATAGTTTGCACCTAATATGATAATAAATCTGGAAAATATGTTACATAAACCTCAACTATTGAGGGGGAAATAGAGGTGTGAGGAGCTATTAAAAGAACCTGATATGCTGCAGTTTATGTGGAAGACTAAATTTTCAATAACTTGTTATAGAGTGACTCCATCTGTTTCGCGGTCTGCGGAACAGTAAATTTATTAACTACTCTTTCTCTTGCACTTTTACCCATCTTGCGTGCTTTTTCCTTGTCAGCCAGAAGACTGTTGAGCGCATTTGCCATAGTGTCTGCATCGTTCATAGGCACCAGTAGGCCGGTAATGCCATCTTTCACAATTTCCAGAACACCACCACCAGCAGTGGCAACTACCGGTTTCTCCAGGGCCATCCCTTCCACTATTACTTGTCCAAATGGCTCTGCCGTTATCGAAGCATGAACTAATATATCAAGTTCACTCACTGCATTCATAATATCCGCTCTGAAACCCTGAAATTCAACACAATCCTTCATTCCATATTCCTCAACCATTGCAGAAATCTCGTTTGAGTAATCCTGTTCCCCAAACATTGGAGACCCAATGAGGGAGAATTCCGTATTTGGATAGGAAGCATGTACTTTTTTGGCTGCCTGTATAAAAATATGCTGGCCTTTCCATCGTGCAATTCTACCTACTATCCCAATTTTTACAGGAAAGTTCCAATCGCGCTCTTCTGGAACTGGTGGCAGCACAATTCCACTATGCACTACACCCGACTGTGAACGTGCTGGCAGATGAAGTGTTTCGAGAGTAGACTGGGAGTTGGCAACTACCATCGTTGGGAGAAATCTCGCAAGAAATCTGATAGATAGTACTACCGATTTGGGCAAATAGTCCGTATCTATTCGATCTCGAATATGCCATATAAGCGGAACTCTGCAGAATTTAGCCGCAATGCCGCCAACAAAATCGGACTTCAGTGAATTAGTGTGAACAATTGAAGGTTTAATAGATTTGATTACAGGAATGAGATACTTGATGGATCTAACAAAATCAACCACACTTGCTAGTTTAACTAAAGACCCAACACCCAAACTATCTTTCCTGGTATCTAACAGCTGTTTGGAAAGCGGAAGAATATGCACATCCACATTAGAAGCTTTAAGCTCTCTTGCAAGCTCTCCATCGGCAAATAGTACTACTATCGGAGTAAATCTCTCTTTGTCCAGTGCACGTATCATATTAAGTAGTGCGATTTCACCGCCGCTCATTTTAGCAGTATGATCTATGTACAGAACACGGTATGGAGGATTGAGTTGCGTTTTAACCTTATTTTCGCCTAAAAGGATTTCTGGGCTCTCGTTCTCACGGTTAGTGGTATTAAGTTCCTTTGCAACATGTTTGACTGAATCGGTAGGTGCAGAAAAATTCGTACCCGTCGTGTGGTACCGAGTAACAGACATAGCAGGGAAGATCCTTTCAAGATAAGGGCTACAGGTCAAGAATTCTCCATTGAATTGATATTCCTTAGTTCACAGCATTATTAATATCATAAAAGTTTGAACCAAGGTAGTGACAGGTGTAGTATAGACGAAGGTATATTGAAAAAGTTCTCTTCTGTGAGAATTCTAAGGTTATAAGGCCAAATAAATCTGAATCAAAGAATCATCGATTACAAAAGTGTTATGCTATCGGGTTCAGGCTGAAACTACCCGTTTGTCCGATGTATTAGTAGGTTATAGTATAATTGTTCGGACAGCATATTTGATAGTCATAGATCGATAGTTCGATAACACTGACCAAATTGCAAGAAAGCTGAGAGATTGAGTGAGATAACTTTGTTTGAACTGGATATGCAATGGGGGTCACAACCCGTAAGGCTCACTGCTTTACGAAGCAGTTCCATGCCACTGGATGCACCGGTAACATCCGTGCATGTGGTGCCCCTCTATGGCGGGCGCGTTCTGGTTGTCTGCGACAGGCGCGGTGTATTTGGTTACCCGGGCGGGAGATTGGAGACGGATGAGTCATGGGAGGCAGCCATGTCGAGAGAGGTGTACGAAGAAGCTGCTGCATATATTAATCCCGGATACATTCAGTTTGGAATGATGAGGATAGAATGCACCGAAAAGCTGCCTGGCAGGAATTATCCACACCCCTACACTTATATGGCACTGTATGCAGGCACAGTGCGTTCTATGGAGCCAATTCGTCGGGATCCCGCGGGAATAGTCACCAGCCGGGCTCTGTTCACACTGGATGAATGTAAACGGAATATGCAAAAGCATGATGTCATCCTGCTTCGTGAAGCACTGATAGCAATGGCAAGGCAACCCAATCTATGTGCTTCTGTATGCAGGTTCCTGAATACAGATAGAGATAATCTGGTGAGCGCACTAAGGGCACTTAAGGAAATTTAATCAATAATGAACGAGTCCACAGGCAGGCTTGTAGTAGCAATCACAGGTGCTAGTGGTTCTTTATATGCCATACGTTTTTTACAGGAGGCAGTAAAGCACTTCCAGGAGATCTATCTGATATTCACCGAGCAGGCACAGCAGGTTCTGGCAGTTGAAACCGGTATGAAAGTTAATCTCCGTGACTTTAATGCACGGGATCTGATAGGGTCAGATTCGCAGGTTTTAAGACTAGTGGATAAAAGAAACTATTTCTCACCTCCTGCGAGTGGATCTTTTCAGCACGATGGCATGGTGATACTGCCATGTTCTATGGGAACTGCCGGGAGAATTGCACATGGGATAAGCGATGATCTCATTACACGAGCGGCTGATGTGTGCCTTAAAGAGAGAAGACGCTTAATTCTCGTTCCTCGTGAGACTCCTTTCAACCTCATCCATCTTCGAAATCTAACTCAGCTTGCTGAAGCAGGGGCCACAATACTACCAGCAGCGCCAGGTTTTTACCACAAACCCGAAACAATTAATGATTTGGTAGATTTTCTGGTCGCCAGAATCCTGCAGCAACTGGGAATACATCAAGATCTCATGAAGGAGTGGCAGCATGAAGGAGCAGATGATTGAGCACCTTTTTTTACAAGTCGAAGCAGATGCTGGAGATGGTCAGGTTTGAGCATACGATATTTGCCCTCCCATTTGCCCTCATCGGGATGTTGCTGGCTTCGCGTGAAACGCCAGGAGGATTTACTGTAGAGATGCTGGGCTGGATACTTCTTGCAATGGTGGGAGCGCGAAGTGCAGCCATGAGTTTTAACCGTTTAGCCGATGCCTCGCTTGATGCAAAAAACCCGCGCACAAAAAGTCGTCATATTCCCGCTGGCATTTTAACAAGATCTCAAGTTGTCATTTTTATGCTATGTTCCATTCTGCTATTGGAGATTTCAGCACTTGAGTTAAATCCGCTCTGTTTTGCCCTTTCACCTATAGCTCTTTTTGCCATTTTAGGCTATTCATATACTAAACGCTTTACCTCATTATGTCACCTGTTCCTTGGGTTTGCCACCGGCATTGCACCTATTGGAGCATGGGTTGCAGTGAAAGCATCTCTGTCGCTGGTTCCTCTATTGCTGGGCTTGGTTGTACTGTTCTGGATAGGTGGATTTGACATTATTTATGCATTACAAGACTATGAACATGATTTGAAAGAGGTGAGCATGCACTCGCTCCCCAAAAAAGTTGGAAAAAGAAATGCACTCATCATCTCCAGAATTATGCACACCTGCATGATCAGTCTTCTCATTGCCATCGGATTACTTGCACATCTACACATCCTCTATTTTATAGGGTTGGTAATTGTTTCCAGTCTGATTATCTGGGAACAGAGTTTAGTAAAGCCAGATGATATCTCACGTGTGAACCTGGCATTTTTTACTCTGAATGGCTGGGTTAGTATCACTCTCCTGTTTTTTGTGATTATTGACGGGCTTTGGAAATAGTGTCAGTTTGATAACTGCCTATTTTCTCCACTGCTTCACGAGTAAAATGTTAGCAATAGCACAATAGAATTACTTATTAGCAATAAAATCAATCAATCAACTTGACAAATAAACATTTGCCTGCTATACTGATTGCGTTAGTATAAGGGTCATTGAACAAGCGAAGTTTTGCTAGAGAGTGTGCCGGTATTTCGTAATTCCGAAATCGCCCCCCTGTCTGCTAGTTTCTGCCCACGTTCGGCAATTGTGATCCACATCCAATTTGGGTACTAGATCATTAGGTTTAGGCCCGATCTCTTAGAGTTCGAGGAGTTCGAAAGTTATGGTTAAGCGTATTTATGTGGGCGGACTGCCCTACACGGCTACCGAGTCTGATGTTGCAAACCTTTTTGCTTCAGCTGGTCAGGTGAAGGAAGTGACTTTGATCACTGACAGATACACCGGTCAGGCACGAGGCTTTGGATTTGTGGAAATGGCATCTGATGCAGATGCAGATGCAGCAATCGCGGCATTAAATGGCAAAGAGATGGGTGGGCGAACGCTCACAGTCAACGAAGCCAAACCACGCGATGACAGACCTCGCAGCGGTGGCGGCGGTGGCGGCGGCAACAGCTATGGTGGCGGCGGCGGTGGACGTGACCGCGGCGGCGATCGAGGCGGTAGCGGGGGCTACGGTCGATACTAATTCAACTCTCTAGTTGAATCTGATATGAAGATTGGGCAGGAGATGCTAATGGCTCTTCTGCCCTTTTTTTGTGCCTGGCCACATACCACTATCCATAACCTTCTGAAAGTGGTGAGGTTGAGAAGGACCCGCACATGCCTTCCCAACCACCTACTGCCCAACTCTATCCACTTACTAATCCCAGCTTAAATTACCTGCCGACTGATACTCGTTTACTCTGGTTTCGAAAAAGTTCTTCTCTTTGCCCAAGTCCATTGTTTCACTCATCCATGGAAAGGGGTTTGTGGAATGGTACACAGGCGCCAATCCCACACGTTCCAGCCTCCTGTCGGCAATATACTGTACATACTGCCTGAACGAACTGCTGCTGAGGCCAAGGATACCATTTGGCAGACAGTCTGTTGCGTACGCAATTTCCAGCTCTACCGCTTCACACATCAATGTAACTACTTTGTGCTGGAAATCCCTTGTCCAGAGGCTGGCATTCTCTTCCTTGATACCATTTATGAGATCTATTCCAAAATTCAGATGAATACTCTCATCTCTAAGGATATACTGGAACTGCTCACCAATCCCTGTCATACGGTTCTGACGATGAAACGATAGTATCATTAGGAAACCGGTGTAAAAGAACACCCCTTCCATTATGAGATAGTAGCCCACCAGGTTCTCCAGAAACTTTTGCGCACCCTCATGAGTCTCTGTAGTGAAGTCAGGATCCAGGAGGGTTTTGGTTAGCTCCATCTCAAACTGATCTTTTCGTGCGATAGCTGGCACCTCACGATACATATTGTAGACTTCATTCGCATCCAAACCAAGGCTATCCACAATATACAAAAACGTGTGTGAATGTACAGCCTCTTCAAATGCCTGACGCAAAAGATACTGTCTGCATTCAGCGTTGGTAACGTGCCTGAAGATTGCCAGTACCAGGTTGTTTCCAACCAGACTTTCAGCAGTCGAGAAGAAACCCAGATTCCTCATAATCACCCTGCGTTCATCAGATGTAAGCTGGCTGCTTCGCCAAAGTGCAATATCTTTGCCCATAGGTACCTCCGTGGGCATCCAGTGGTTTGCGCATCCGTTCACATAGTGCTCCCATGCCCAGTGATACTTCAAAGGCATCAACTGGTTCACGTCTACCTGTTTACAGTTTATAAGCCTCTTTTCATTAGAAACAGCTGAGAGTGAAGGGAGAATTGAATTAATTTGAACCATCTTATATTCCTTTCCTATAGATACTTATGGAGGTGAATCTCACTGACATGCCTCACACGTGCCATCCAGATCACAGCTTGATTTCAACTGTGCATGTGTTTCTTTTTCAGGCCGCGTGACCTGAATATCCATCGAGGCACTTCTGCTTCTCATCCACCGGGGCTGTACACCATACTTATTGATATCAAGTGTGGATTTTTCGATCTGAGTGGCTGCAAGGGTTCTGAGATAGTAAGTTGTTTTTAGCCCTCGCTGCCATGCAAAGAAATACATCTCGTTCAACTTCTTGCCGCTGGGCTGAGCCAGATAGAGATTGAGTGACTGCCCCATATCTATCCATTTTTGTCTTCTGGCTGCACACTCAATCAACCATTCTGGCTCTATTTCAAAAGCAGTCAGGAATTTCTGTTTCACTGCATCAGGAATGCGATCTATTTCCTGCAAAACGCCATCATAGTACTTAAGCTCATTGCGCATATCCTCATCCCAGATTCCTAACAGTTTCAGATCTCTAACCAGTTCAGAGTTTATATGGGTGAAATCCCCCGAAAGGTTGCTTTTAACATAGAGATTCCGATAGGTTGGCTCAATAGATTGACTAACGCCGATGATATTGGAGATGGTGGCTGTGGGTGCAATAGCAAGTACATTGCTGTTTCGCATACCATGTTTGGCAATTTCTTGTCTCACCCTTTCCCAGTCTAACTTCGAAGTGGTGGGTACTCCAGTAGGAACAGAACGGCTGTCATCAAGAAGCTGTACGGTATCCAGTGGCAGCAGACCTCTATGCCATTTTGACCCATGATATGTTTCGTAGGAACCTCTTTCTGATGCAAGCTGAGTGGAAGCGAGGATTGCATAGTATGAGACTGCTTCCATGCTGGCATCGGAGAATTCAACAGCCTCATCGCTTGCATAGCTAATACCAGTCGCATAAAGTGCATCCTGAAAGCCCATAATGCCTAATCCGACTGGACGGTGACGCAGGTTGGCTTGTCTTGCTTCCTTTGTGGGGTAGAAGTTAAGGTCAATCACGTTGTCAAGCATTCTCACAGCTGTCATGGTTGTGGAAGACAGCAGGCTGTGGTTCAACTGTTTGTCCACAATATGAGCTGCCAGATTTATTGAGCCGAGATTACAAACTGCAGTTTCCGAAGATGAGTTGTTCAGTAAAATCTCGGTACACAGATTTGAGTTGTGAACCACGCCAACATGATCTTGAGCAGATCGAATATTGGAAGGATCTTTCCATGTAAGCCATGGATGTCCGGTTTCAAAGAGCATTGAAAGCATCTTTCTCCATAGATCTATAGCTGGCAGGGTTTTATAGAGTGTGATCTTCCCATTCTGAACCTGCTGCTCATAATGCTCGTAGCGAGTCTGGAATTCTTTCCCGTAGAGTTCATGAAGATCGGGAATATCGTCCGGGCTGAAAAGAGTCCAGTGCTTGCCCAGCTTTACTCGCTCCATAAACAGGTCTGGTATCCAGTTTGCAGTGTTCATGTCATGCGTTCTTCGTCTATCGTCTCCAGTGTTTTTACGAAGCTCTAAAAACTCTTCAATGTCCAGATGCCACGTCTCAAGATAGGCACATACAGCACCTTTCCTCTTTCCTCCCTGATTCACTGCCAAAGCTGCATCGTTTGCAACTTTCAGAAACGGAACCACACCCTGGCTCCTGCCAGAAGTACCCCTAATTTTCGCACCAAGGGCACGTACCGGTGTCCAGTCGTTTCCTAACCCTCCTGCCCATTTGGAAAGCAGAGCATTGTCCTGCAAGCATTTGAAGATGTTTTCAAGGTTGTCACTAACCGTCGTGAGATAGCAGGAAGAGAGTTGAGAGTGACATGTTCCGGAATTGAAAAGTGTAGGAGTTGCGGGCGTGAAAAGAAACTGGGAGATTAGATGATAAAACTCAATTGCCTTTTCATTCCTGTTCGGTTCATTGAGGGCAATCCCCATGGCAACTCGCATCCAGAAGATCTGAGGCAGCTCAATTCTTCTGTCATCTATTTGCAGCAAGTAGCGGTCATAGAGAGTTTGCAAACCCAGATATGCAAACTTCAGATCCCGTTCTGGATGAATTGCTTCAGCGAGAAGGATCAAATTATATTCACCCATCCTGCTGTCTAGAACACCTGCTTTCACCCCATTCTGAATGCAGACGGGAAAGTAGTGCTGGTAGTATTCATTCATGTTACAGGGCAGGTTAACACTGCTGGATATTTCTCGAAAAAGCAGTTGCAGCAGAAGCCGGGCAGCCACAAAAGAGTATGCAGGATCTATCTCAGTGCGAGAACGAGCAGCCATTATGGCAGCCTGAAGGATTTCAGCTTGGGGAATTTTGTCGTAAAGAGAGTTGAGTGTAGTCTCCAAAAGCAGATCAAGATCTATCTCGTCCTGCATGCCAGAGCATGCGGTGTCAAGCATTTCCAGAATACTGTTTCTGTCTATCACTTCGAGAGTACCATCAGGCAGCAGACAGTTCAGCTTGCCAGCTCTTCTTAACTCTGCATGTTGTTCGCGGTAGAGTACATATCTTCTGGCAACTCTATACTCACCAGCCGCCATTAACGTGCGCTCTACCTCATCCTGAATACCTTCTACATGCAAAGGGGAATGTTGACTTAGGCACCATTGAATCACATTTGCCGCAATTTCATTAACTTTCAAAGTGGTTGCCGCTGGCTGAACATCACCTCCCTTAAGTTGCAATTCAGCCCGAAATGCCTTTTCTATGGCAATCCGAATTCGTTCTCCATCAAAAGCAGCTTCACTTCCGTCTCTCTTGAGCACTGCATATCCCACATGTCTTCCAGTGAATGCTTTTGCATCAGTAGTTTCCATGAATTCCAAATCCTTTCGTTACTTGTAAGCCCGGAATCAGAACGCCTGTCCCCTTGTGGGAACAGGCGTTTAAGTTATTCAGTGAGCAATTAAATCTCGAAAGGTCTGAAGAACCATGCCCCTCTCATGCGCAGGGTGTTGGCGAACTCATGAGCGGGCATTCGGGCTGTGCATCCATTCGTTATGATGGAGTGCATTTACCGTTGCGCGACAGCGCTGGATTCTCACCAGACTTCCCCCGATATTTCAGTAACATCACGACGATGCTACCTCATGAACACAATATGTAGTTATGATTGCAAGGAATAGTAGCACATCTAGGGATTTATGTCAACCACGTATATTTATAGCAAGCCCAAATTAAGATGTTAAGTGTAGGCCTCAACCAGCTATATATGCCCCTTTGATGTCACATATTTTGTGATGATCGGCTGCGAAAGAATACTGTTCCTAGTACACAGAGATACATCCATCTGATTTCACAACATATAAAATAGTTTATTGCATCCTGTTAGCAGGGGGGATTTAATGACGGAATTATTGACACAATGCACTGTGTGACGCTATACTACTTGCACATATCTGCAAAGTGGCAGAGTTTGCGACCTTCCGCTTGTTAATTCACCTCAGGCTCGACGAAGTGCCTGTGTTGCGGAGATATTCCGTGCATTCTGTGGCCTTTCGAGCATCGCTTCCTATAGTTGTTGTTCTTCCATCAGCATGACTCGGAGTTGTGTTAGTATTTTAAGAACTCGAACGGCTCATTAGAGCCTTCCAGAAACCTCCATTCCACTCTATTAAGGAGACGAGCGTACATGACGCCCAAAGATGTAATTGACCTAGCGCGTGAAAAAGAAGTACGGGTTGTAGACATTCGATTTACTGACCTTATCGGTCAGCAGCAGCACTTCTCTATTCCCGTAGAAGTCCTCAAAGAGGATGTTTTCGTAGATGGACTAGCATTCGACGGATCTTCCATTCGCGGATTTAAAGCAATTAACGAATCTGACATGCTTCTTATTCCAGATCCTGGCACTGCTTACATTGATCCATTCTTTGATGTTTCCACTCTCATTCTCACATGTGATATCGAAGACCCGATCACCAGAGAGCAGTACAACAGAGATCCTCGTCAAATTGCCAAAAAGGCTGAGGCTTACTTAAAAAGCACCGGCATCGCAGATACTGCTTTCTTTGGTCCAGAAGCTGAGTTTTATGTCTTTAATGATGTACGATACGATCAGACCTCTCACTCTGGCTACTACTATGTAGACAGTGACGAGGGAATTTGGAACTCTGGTAGAGATGAGAAACCAAACCTTGGCTTCAAAATCCCTTACAAACGAGGCTATTTCCCTGTTCCACCAAATGACACCCTTCAGGACCTTCGTACCGAGATGATGCTGAACCTCATCGACAGCGGCATAGAAGTAGAAATGCAGCACCATGAGGTTGGAACCGCTGGTCAGTGCGAAATTGACATGAAGTTCGACACCCTTCTCGTAATGGCAGACAAATTGATGAAGTACAAATACATCATCAAGAATACCGCTGTTCAGAATGGTTACACTGCTACCTTTATGCCAAAACCCCTGTTTATGGATAACGGATCTGGTATGCACGTGCATCAGTCACTGTGGAAAGATGGCCAGCCACTGTTCTTCGATGAGAAAGGGTATGGACAGCTCAGCGAGATGGCAGTTCACTACATCGGTGGAATCCTGAAACATGCTCCTGCACTGCTGGCATTCTGTGCACCTACCACCAACTCTTACCGCAGACTTGTTCCGGGCTATGAGGCACCTATCAACCTCATCTACTCTGCACGAAACAGATCCGCCTGCGTCCGCATCCCAATGGTGAGCAAATCTCCTAAAGCCAAACGAGTTGAGTTCCGCGCACCAGATCCAAGTGCAAATCCATACCTTGCATTCGCCGCTCTTCTTCTTGCTGGACTGGATGGCATTGAGAACAAGATTATGCCTCCAACCCCAGTTGACAAAGACCTCTATGAGATGGAGCCAGAAGAGAAGAAAGGCATCCAGCAGACACCAGGTACCCTGGAAGAGAGCCTTGCAGCACTTGCTGCAGACCATGAGTTCCTTCTTAAGGGAGGCGTATTCTCCAAGGATATTATCGAGACCTATATCGATTACAAAACCAAGGAAGAGTTCAAACAGGTTGCACTGAGACCACACCCATACGAGTTCGCACTCTACTATGATGTGTGATCTGTAGTCACTACAATCAAAATGAACCCTCCCTGCTCAACAGGGAGGGTTCATTTTTTTGTGGCGGGGGTATCTATACAGACATTCAGAATGTACGCCAGCACCCAGGCGTGTGAATGCGTGACAGCCAAACAGA
>JAJZFJ010000136.1:0-6623 GCA_021805395.1 bacterium | reverse complement strand
GATGAATCGTATCGTTAGCAGACTCAGCTTTCGTCCACGCAGGTGTGCGGATAGCCCGCCTCGACCGGTTATAACCCATGCGAGCAAGAGATGGCAAGCTCGCTGTCCCTATACACGGCACTTAAGTACCGTGCAGACATCCCAAAGCCCACCTTCGTAGGCTAGACGCGACAGTCTGCTTCCTCAGTTTGTTACTGCTGTCTTGCCTACGGTACCTCTTCTCGCATCTCACTAAGGGAGGGTGGGATCGCGGGTTGGAACGTGGTAATGGGCTGTCTGCTTTACCTTTTGCATCGCACTGAAGTACCGTTCTGATAAAGAACACCCTCAACAAGAGGGTGTCAGAACGTGTCACTTAAGTATTAGGGACTTATCGCTTTGGATTGCCTTTGAGCTCAGCAGTTGATTCCATGACGTTTGCACTGTTTTGCATCTCGTCCGCGATAGCGGAAGAATAGCCCGATAGCGACCAGTTTTAACCGGTCATGGCTATTGCGGGTAGTTAGGTCCCAAGAGGACCTCACCCTCTCCTGCGGGCTTCACTCTCCCGGCTGTTCGCATACAGTCACTATGAGAGGGGAATGGGTCAGAGGGTAGCGCAGATTATAACAGCTTTGCAATCTTAATCATGTGCAAAGGGAAGCGGTCTCCCCTCTCCAAGTGAGAGCATGCTAGCGCACAGGAGAGGGACGTCGGGTACCGTGTCCACCAAAGTGAGCAGTACAGCACTTATGTGCCGTTCAGAAACGCAAACAAAAAGCTCCAGACGTGCAATGTGTCTGGAGCCGGGTTCTAACGGCAGCTATAGGGAGAAACTAGTGACCCATTTTCATCCCATGCATTTTGCCCATTTTTCCCATCTTGGATGGATGAACTAGCACACTTGCTGGCATTTTGCACATCTTGCAGCAGTAGTAGATATGACCGTGCAACTTCATCTCAACTGGATTTGCCTTTGTCTTCTTAAGTGAAAGTGGCATGTGGCAGTAGGGGCACATCATTGCTTTGCCGTGCATCATACCCATTTTTCCCATCTTGCCATGCATTTTCCCCATCTTGCCATGCTTGGGAGTGGTTTTCACAAGATACTTCGCAGGCATCTTGCATTTGCTGCAGCAATAATAGATGTGACCGTCAATCTTGACCTTCACGGGTCGGTACTGGTTTGCATGTGTTGCCAATTTCATATGGCAAACTGGGCAGTATACTGCCTTGGTTTCTACTTTCTTTCCATGAGACATTGGCTTTGCAACTGCAAAGCCGCTCATTAGTAGAACCATTCCAAGAAGAGCTAAAAATCGGACAGCGATCTTGTTCATATCTCGAGAGACTCCTTCTCATACAGATAGTGTGTTGATGGCGTAAAAGCACGCCAAGAGTTACAAAGCTCGCACCTTATGGTTTTACTCCATAGAGTGAGATTGATCTTATCCCCAAAATGGAGGATTTACCATGTCTTGCTATATTATTACGCAAATTATATAAAATCAGTGCAATTGTTAATCATATTGATGGGTAACCTTTATTGGGACTACTTTATAGGGATATCGAATCCGGAGGATATTCAGTAGCCTATACAAGCGGTGAATGCTTCACCGTGCGGAATATACATGGAGTACATAACAAAATGATTGATGATGAAACACTACATAACCACCCTCTGCAGCCTTCCGAATTGGAAACTATGCATGCCTGGTGGCGCGCTGCAAACTACCTGTCAGTTGGCCAGATATATCTTTTTGCCAATCCACTGTTATCAGAACCCTTAAAGCCAGAACATGTGAAACCCAGATTGCTAGGCCACTGGGGTACCACCCCGGGATTAAACTTTCTATATCTGCATGCAAATAGAACCATAAAAGCAAGAGATTTGAATGCTATTTTTATTACAGGACCAGGTCATGGCGGACCCGGTCTTGTAGCCAGCACATACATTGAAGGCACATATACAGAGCTATATCCTCATATATCTCAAGATACGGAAGGGTTGCGGCGTCTGTTTAAACAGTTTTCGTTTCCTGGTGGTATTCCCAGCCATGTCGCTCCAGAAACACCTGGCTCTATTCATGAAGGCGGGGAACTGGGATATTCACTGACTCATGCATTTGGTGCAGTTTTAGATAACCCAGATCTGTTGGCATTCTGTGTGGTTGGTGATGGTGAAGCAGAAACTGGCCCTCTTGCTGCAAGCTGGCATTCCAACAAATTCCTTAACCCCAAAACCGATGGTGCAGTGCTCCCAATCCTTCATCTGAATGGATATAAAATTGCAAATCCCACTATCCTGGCAAGAATAGAGATGGATGAGCTTTTCTCATTAATGACAGGATACGGCTATAAACCAATTCTTGTTGAAGGACATGAACCAGAAGAGATGCACCAGAAAATGGCTGCAGCGTTTGACTCAGCACTGGATGAAATTGCAGAGATCCAGAAAAAAGCCAGAGATGAGGGAGAATCCTCCAGACCAATCTGGCCAATGATTATATTGAAAACTCCCAAAGGTTGGACAGGACCAAAATTTGTGGATGGACTACCAGCAGAGGGTAGTTTTCGCAGCCACCAGGTTCCCATAGCAGAAGCACGTACCAACCCAGATCACCTCAAACAGCTGGAAGAGTGGATGCGTTCTTACAAACCGGAAGAGCTGTTTGATGCATCGGGAAAACTTCAAGCCAGGATTACAGCGCTTGCTCCGGATGGTGATAGACGCATGAGCGCTAATCCCCATGCTAATGGCGGACTGCTGCTAAAAGAACTTCAGATGCCGGATTTTAGAGAGTACGCCATACCTGTTCCGAAGCCAGGAACTTGTGAATCAGAAGCGACTAAAGTGCTAGGCGAACTGCTTAGAGATGTTATGAAACTCAATGAAGCAAGATCGAATTTCAGGGTGATGGGGCCAGACGAAACTGCTTCCAACAGGCTAAGTGCACTGTTTGAAGAGACCAATCGGGACTTCATGGGCAACATCCTGTCAACCGACGACCATCTAAGTCACGACGGCAGAGTTATGGAGGTACTGAGTGAACATCTCTGCCAGGGATGGCTGGAAGGATACCTGCTAACTGGAAGACATGGATTCTTCTCATGCTATGAAGCCTTTGTTCACATTGTGGACTCCATGTTTAATCAACATGCAAAATGGCTGAAAGTTACTCGGCATATTCCATGGCGCAGACCAATCGCTTCGCTCAACTACCTCCTCACTTCGCATGTCTGGCGGCAGGATCATAACGGATTTAGTCACCAGGACCCCGGATTCCTCGACCACGTAGTTAACAAGAAGGCCGAAATTGTGAGGGTATATCTTCCACCAGACACGAACTGCCTGCTAACTGTTGCAGACCATTGCCTCAGGAGCAAAAACTATGTGAATGTGATTGTGGCTGGGAAACAGCCTTCTTTGCAGTACCTGGATATGGACAGTGCAATAAGACATTGCACCGCAGGTGTAGGCATTTGGGACTGGGCATGCAATGATGATGGAGCTGAGCCTGATGTTGTGATGGCATGTTGTGGGGATGTACCGACTTTAGAGATCCTTGCAGCTGTAGACATATTAAGACAAAACTTCCCTGATCTGAAGGTGAGGGTTGTGAATGTGGTAGACTTAATGACACTGCAAGCAGAAAATGAGCATCCTCATGCTCTCACAGATCAGGCATTCAATGCGATCTTCACAGTAGATAAACCTGTAATTTTTGCATTTCATGGATACCCTTCACTCATCCATCTGTTAACATACAGAAGAGCATGCCACAAGAACCTTCATGTAAGAGGATATAAGGAAGAGGGAACCACAACAACACCCTTCGATATGGTGGTAATGAACGATTTAGATCGTTTCCACCTGGTGATGGATGTGATAGATAGAGTGCCATCGTTGGGTGCAAAGGCAGCACATGTTCGGCAGCACATGCAAAATATGAGGACTGATCATTCAGCATACATTCGTGAATATGGGGATGATATGCCAGTAGTGAAAGATTGGAAGTGGCCATATTGACAGCCAGTGTAAGGAGAATAAGGAATGCTTCTATATGAGATGTTGGGAAGAACTTCGAAAGAATATCCCGATAACAAAGCGGTTATTTGGAATGGAACTGTTCTAACATACTCTGAATTTGAGAAGCAGACTATCTGTATTGCATCCTGGCTGCAGCATAATGGGGTACGAAAGGGCGACAGTGTCGCCCTGCTTATGCCAAACTGCACACCCTTTCTGGCATCCTACTACGCTATCACCAGGATAGGCGCAGTTGCAGTCCCTGCCAATCCCCTGTTAAAACCAGCTGAACTGGAGTATATCTGGCGGGATTCACGTGTGAAAATGATTATCACAACGCCTCCTCTACTCAAAGGGGTGCAGTCTGTGCTGGAAACAATTCCCGGCATTCAAAGTGTGGTTGTGGTGAATAGCCAGGAAGAGCTTCCTGTGGGCTATACATCATGGGATGAGGTTTCAACATTCCCTGCAACCCAGCTCCATAATGAAAATTTGTCAGAACACGACTGTGCAGTTATCATTTATACATCTGGTACCACGGGCCGGCCCAAGGGTGCCATGCTTTCCCACAAAAACCTTACTCGAAATGTAGAGCAGGTTTTTGCTGCAATTAAGTTCTCTTCACAAGACACAATCCTGACTGTTCTTCCACTGTTTCATTCTTATGCCGCCACTGTATGCATGAATCTGGCTTTAGCTTCTGGTATGACCACTGTTCTGATGGAGAGTTTTATTCCTGGTAAAGTTTTAGAGTTAATCAAGAACTATCGCATCACGGTATTTCCTGCGGTCCCTGCCATGTTCCAGGCACTAATGGCACAGCCTGAATCTGCTTTCCCCGAAACAGCTAGTATTCGTGTACTCATTTCTGGGGGAGCACCACTCCCCGTCGCACTGATAGAGCCATTGGAGAGACGCTTTGGTGCCCCTGTACTCGAAGGAGATGGCCCTACAGAGTGCAGCCCAGTTACATCTCTCAATCCACTACATGGAACCAGAAAGCCAGGCAGTGTAGGCATTCCGTTACCAGGAGTGGATATTGCAATATGGGACGACAACTGCGATGAGATGCCTGTAAATCAGCTCGGTGAGATTGTGGTTCGTGGTGACAATGTTATGCTGGGGTATCTCAATCAGCCTGAAGCAACCGAGGAGGCAATGGCAGGAGGCTGGTATCATACGGGCGATATCGGTCTCATTGATGAGGATGGCTACCTTTTCATTCTGGACAGGAAGAAGGACATGATCATCACTGCGGGACTCAATGTCTATCCTCGTGAGGTTGAAGAGCAGCTGCGTTCACACCCTGCTGTACAGGATGTCGCAGTAATAGGAGTGCCAGACAGACTGAGAGGAGAGAGCGTTACTGCAGTAGTTGTTCTGCGCGAGGGTTGTTCGGTAAGTGAGCGGGATCTAATTCTTCACTGTAGAGCAACACTGGCAGATTACAAATCGCCCAGGTCGGTCATATTCAGAACCTCGCTACCTATAGGTGGAACAGGCAAAGTATTAAAGAGACTTCTTAAAAAAGAAATGGAGATGGAAGCTTCCATGTAACTGCACATCTACGCACTACTAAATCTAAAAAAAGAATTACAACGATGGTAGAGCGAAGATAAATCTTATTCAAATCATACACAAGGAGAGCTTGATCTCTATTACTTGCTGACAGATAATCCTCAATCAGAAAGGTATTCACAATATCCCATTTAGCTATTAGTCCCGATCAATCCATGCAGCCTGTTTCCTCCTGATACCTTTCGCGTGATTTCGTTTATTTCGTGTTAATAATCTTCACTGTAAACAATTAAGAGGGATAGCAATAACAGAATATATCTCGGTTCCGTGGTTCATAATAGTTGTTCAACTATCAATTGAACAGCTTCCACGCATCTCTGGCTATCTGTCTCTCTTCATCCGTATGCAGTACATAGATGGCGGCTCTGCTGCTTTCGGTCTGAATCCCTTTGCCAGCATTAACATCAACAACCCGATTCTTCTCGCTATCCAGTTCAATTCCTAGTGCTTCCATTCCCTTGCAAATCCGGTCTCTCATTGAGGAGCTGTTCTCTCCAATACCACCGGAAAGAATAAGGGCATCCACTCCACCAAGCGCTGCCACATAAGAGCCTACAGTTTTACGTACACGGTAAGCAAACGCATTCAGTGCGAGAGTAGCTTTTGTATCCCCTGCCGCCTCTGCCTTTTCAAGATCGCGTACATCTCCGCTACTACCGGAGAGTGCTAGAAGCCCACTGTCGTTGTTAAGGACACCTTCAAGTTTACTTGCACTGGTTTCACCATCCATTAGAAGTGCCAGTATTACACCTGGATCTATCTCACCACATCTGGTAGCCATAATTAAGCCGTCAAGAGGAGTGAACCCCATGCTGGTATCCACACTTTTGCCATTCAGCACTGCACAGCAGCTGGCTCCAGCTCCCAAATGACAAATGATTAGTCTGCTGTTATCGACTGGATGCCCTGTCATATCGAAATACTTCTCAGTTAAATACTCATAGGAGATTCCATGAAAACCATATTTACGAACTGTCTGGTTTTTGGTGAGAGCAGCTGGAATTGCATATAGTTTGGCAATATCCGGCAGATCGGA
>JAJZFJ010000259.1 GCA_021805395.1 bacterium | reverse complement strand
GTTATTACCCATCATTGAATTGATTCTTAACACAGTTCTTCAAGCCGAAGCAACTGAGCAGATCGGTGCTGATCCCCACGAGCGTTCAGAAAGCAGATTAACCTATCGCAATGGTTATCGCGAGCGGATTATCATTACTCCATCAGGCAAAATTAAATTAAACATTCCTAAGTTTCGGAATGGCACCTTCACTACGGAGGTCATTGAAAGCTATCAGCGGTGTGACCAAGCTCTCATAGCCTGTATCATTGAGATGTACTTTCTGGGTGTTAGCACCAGAAAAGTGACAGAAGTAGTCGAGACCCTATGCGGTCATTCAGTCTCAAAATCATTCGTTTCTCACATAGTCAAACGGGTGGATCCAGAAATTGAAGCCTGGCGTAAGCGTGATTTAAGCGAGAAGGCATACCCCTTTGTCATGGCAGATGCAATAGTCACCCGTGTTCGAGAATCCGGTCAAGTACGACAAAAGAGTGTTTTGATTGTTTCAGGGATCAATGAAGATGGTATTCGCGAGATCCTAGGTTTCATTACAGGCGATAAAGAGAGTGAAACTTCCTGGTCAGAATGCTTTAACGACCTGAAAGAACGTGGTTTGAGGGGCGTAGAGTACGTGATATCAGATAGTCATAAAGGCCTTGTTAAAGCCATTAAAACTCATCTTCAGTCTGCTGTCTGGCAGCGATGTCAAGCACATATGACTAGAAACATTATGGATGTTACTCCTAAGAATATTAAACAAGAGCTTGCTCATGACCTTCGTCTGCTGTTTAATTCAGATAATCCAGTAGATGCGCGTAAGAGATTTAATGACATACTCACCACCTATGGAGATAAAGCAGCTAAAGCAATGGATTGTCTAGAGAATGGCTATGACGACTGCACCGCAGTTTTGAGTCTGCCCTCATATTATCAAAAGAAATTACGAACAACTAACTGCCAGGAGAGGATGAATAGAGAGTTAAGAAGAAGAGAGCGTGCAATCTCCATATTTCCTAATCTAGCTTCATTAGAGAGAGTGATGGGCGCATTGCTGATACAAATCCATGAAGAAGGGTTCAGCTGTAATCGCTTTTTTAATATGGATGAGTTTAAGGCATTCAAAAATAAGACAGTTGAAGAGAGCATTTCATAGGCGGATTCTGCCTTAGAGGGGCTGTGGGTTCTACGTTTCAGCTTCTTCCAGCCCCATTCCATACCACTGTTTTATTGATGTAAGTACTGTTGAATCGTCACGTGACGTTTCAACAGTGGAGAATACGAATGCCGCGTCCAAGGAAATATGAATCTAGAGCACAACAGCAGGCTGCATATCGATCCCGCGTTCAAAATGCACATAATGCATTAGTTCAATGCAAAGGTTTACCTTCACTACCTGCAATATCTGGGATACCAGGATTTCCCAGATGGAAGAGAATGAGGGGACAAGCCATGAATCTGCTTGTTTTAGAAGCCGATGAGATGGAGACATACTATGAAGAACGCTCAGAAGCATGGCAAGAGAGTGAAAGAGGCGAAGAGTTTCTGGTACGAATAGAAAGACTCCAGGAGATGATCTCACAGTTAGAGGAACTTGAATAGCGTGATAAAAGCACCTACATAGTCATCAGCGAGTGAGGAGACCCATAGTCGTTTTCGAGACAGTAGGGCAGCGACGCATTTTAGAAGCACAGGTTAGTAGGCGAATGCAAGACCGAAGAGCGAGGTACGAGCGTGTCTTGCATGAAGAATACGCCTGTGCTATATTCTTCTGTCGCTGCTCATGTCTCGAACAGATTCAATACAGAATGATTGAGATGAGAAAGGAGTAAAAACTTAAGGTATAGTAAATGGGAATGCTCGAAAAATTAAATACGAGCAATTTGAATTAGGCAGCTATATTACATAACAGGCAAATTTATACTAACTTTTTGGACACTATCCTAGTATGTCCTCTCTTGGGTTATTCACAGACAAATGGAACGATCAAGTTCATTGGTTTTTACAAGATATCCCTCCACCCATCCTTACTATTATGTTGCGAAATAATTTTAAACAGTTGAACCATATGGTAAAATTCACATGCTCTTATTGTGCCTTAGTCGGTATGAATGTTGTCATTGTATGAATTTAGCTGTGATATGCTTTCTGAGTGCTGATTCTTTTGTGATGCTTTTCGCTGTAACTTTCAATGAAACTTTGCAGGCGTTTGCGAAAATATATTGATGTATATTCCAGAACTAATTCAGCAAGAAAAAAATCTATCGCCTGCAATTGGGGCAACAAACCAGGGCTTAATACCAAATGCCATATAAAATTCATAAACAGATATCGGAACTTAGACAATCAATTCATGAACGAATGTCTAGAGTAAGGATTGAAGCATCTGCTGTGCGCACCACTGTTGCTGTCTCACTCCCCCTCATTGCCGGTCAGGCATCCGGCTTTGGTGGAATTGGGATGATGGCAGGACTAGGGGCACTGTGGATATGCATTGCAGACAAGGAGGGATCAACTTTAACTTCCATCCTGTGCACCTGCGCAGCGGTAACTCTTGTAGCATATTCCGCGATGGTTGTTGGCCCCATTGCATGGCTGTCTGTGTTGATTATGTTTATGCTGGGATATGTCACGGGCTTTTCATTAGAAGTTAACGATCCCTTTCAGTATGGTGCTAATTCATGTGCCCTCTCCTATGCAATCATCCTTGGCTTACATTCTGATGTTATACAGATACCGTACAATATCCTTGATCTATGTGCAGGTGGGATATGGACAATTCCACTAACACTGCTGCTTTGGAAATATTCAAGGAAAACGGATTCATCCACCATTGCCTCTGAATTCAGAAACATAAGCATTCGACGTACAAAATTACAAATTCTGAAGCTATGGAGCAGGGTCTCTGACAGCATATCGCATCACTCCACTGGATTTTTCCGTGCCATTAACTTCGGTCTTGTTACTGCATTCACGGTGGTAATCTACAAATCATTTCATTTTGAACATGGCTACTGGCTGACTTTAACAGCGATTGTAGTTCTAAAGCAGGACTATTTGGGAACAAAAACACGCACATTCGAAAGGGTAACAGGGTCGATTTTAGGCGGCACAATTGCAATTTTTGTGGCTGCATGGTGTAAAAATTCCATCATGCTGGATATATTTCTGGTACTGTCGTGCCTGGTAGCCTTCTCCTATTTGCCCCATAACTACACAAAATATGCTGCTTTCCTGACAATTTTCGTCGTTCTGCTAATCAATATGACAAGACCTGGCAATTGGGAGATTGCTGTATATAGGGTTGTAAACACTGTGTCAGGCGGGATTTTGGCACTCCTTTTTTCCTATATACTTAACCAGATCGAACTAAGACAGCGGACTGAACCTTTATGATGTCTGATACATACGCTTATAGTTCGGGATATCTCAGACTTGATCAATAGCTGCAACAATCTTGCCTATTTGATAACGGGATACCGTTTTTGTGGGAGCATCTAATTCGCTCCTTTGTCTATACACTTTCAGAATCGCCGGAGAAGTAGTTGGTTGCTACAGCAATTTCTACCTGGCTAAAAGTCCATTCATCTCAGTTCAGTAGATCTTATCCAGCAAAATAACTGTAAATTTATGTTACTTACTTGCTACAGAAATCCAATTTAAATGTTAATCTTGACAAACGTTAAAGAGTGCTGTATACTCATCTGTATCGATACAACTATATCGATACAGATGACGCACAGCAGAGGAAACGCTCATTTACACCAAGCCAGAAGACAACAAAAAAGCAGTTCGCGAGCCAGCATACCTCCGTATCGAACAGGATATACGTGCAAAGGTATCTGATGGTCGACTGCCCTCAGGAACGATGCTCGCTAGCAGGCATAATCTGGCTAGAGAGTATGGTGTTGCACTATCTACCGCGCAAATGGCAATTGCAAATTTGATAGCAGACGGAGTGCTTGAGACGTTCGATAGACGTGGAACTTTTGTTGCCCGTGGTGCGAGAAGAGAAGAAAATGAGGCAATTATTAGCTCTGCTGGACTGGTTAACACTAACAGTTCCGCACAAAATGGAGTGATTTCTGCTTCAGTTCATGGCTCTTCTAACCCGTTATCACCTAAAAATATATCTAACTACCGACTTGGAATTGTGTCAACAGCACTTATCAATCCGGTATTCCGGGAAGATGTAGGCAGCTTATGGGCAAGAATAGCAATCAGATCGCTGGAGCAGGTGATTTCCACAGCTGGTGGAACCACCATCTTCTTCGACCGTTATCCTGACAGCCTTGGTCCATATCCTCGCGGTTTCGATGACAAGAATGCCATCTCTATGGCGGATGCAATACAGTTTCTCTGCAGCGAAGGCGCAGATGCAATTGCGGTAGTTGGACTTTGTGACTCGAGAGATATGTCTGAGGAGATACTGTCTGTACTGGATGTGGGCAGGGTGCCTGCAGTCTATATCTCTTGGCACGAAATTCAGCCGCCGCTTGCACAGGTCTACTACGACAATAGATATGCAGGCTATCAGGCAGCTCAGCATTTAATCAAGAGTGGCTATCAAAACCTTGTGGTTCTTAATCCCTTCATAGATTCCTGGCTAACCGAGCGCATTCAGGGTATGCGCGATGCTGTGAGGCATGCAGGTTTTCCTGAAGATTCACTGCATCTCTATCCACAGGCATCACCATCAAGCCTATACGACATGGAGAAGTCACATGGCATGCTTCGCCTTCTTGCCAAATATCTATTGACAGAGGTTATGGAAAACAGAAGCGGCGAAAGCCTCACGGGAATCATCTCTCCCAATGATGATATTGCCTACATCATACTTTCGGAAGCGTCTGAATTGGGAGTTAATCCGGGCAGCGATTTTGGTCTTGTAGGTTTTGATGACGACTCCAAATCATACACATTGGGACTCACAACAGTTCGGCCTCCAATTGAAGAGATGGGAGAAGAGGCTGGCAGACTACTCCTGAAGGCCATTCATGGAGACAAGAATGGGCTTCAGGTCAGGATGAGAGCACATCTTATACCGAGGGCATCCACTTTTATTCGTCAGACTAAAAAATAAGTCAGGAGGGAAGCTTTTCCAAATTCTTCAAACAGCATTTCTTTTTACATCTTAGAACGAACAACTCAATCCACAGATCATGAGTCAACATGAAAGGACTTTCAGCGATGAAACGAGCGTTTACCTTAATAGAACTTTTAGTAGTGATTGCAATTATTGCAATTCTTGCTGCCATACTCTTCCCTGTTTTTGCCCAGGCCCGGGAAAAGGCCCGTCAGATTACGTGCGTCTCTAACCTCAAACAGATAGGTTTGGGAATTATGATGTATCAGCAGGACTATGACGAAACATTCCCCATGACTCACTACAACGATGCCAAAGGAAATGAGGTTAGATGGTATAACGAGGTGGGACCATACATCAAGAATGGCAACATCTATGCCTACGATGGATACTACAGTGGAGTTGGTGGAATCTGGAGCTGCCCGTCAGCACCTGCACCCCAACCCGGTGGATATGGCGTGAACTACTCTCTCTTTAGAGATGGCACTCCCTACGGCACTCCCGAGGCAATCACTCTTGCCTCTCTGGGCACGCCTACGCAGACTATTGAGGTATGTGAAAAGGGTGAAAATGATGGCAACTCCAGCTGGCTGCAGTTCCAGACCTGGGAAGGTAACTGGACAGCCATTGGAGGGGGTACCGCAGCGAACAACTATGCATATCCGGACCATCTCGACATTCTGCCAAGTCACGACTGCGACTATCAGTACAGCAACAGCTACCCATCTTATGCAAACTGGAATGGCTGCTCCATGATGCCCCGTTATAGACACAGCCTGCAAAGCAATTTCCTGTTTGGTGACGGGCATGTGAAGTCGATGGCTAGAGGTTCTGTGAACTGGTACATCAATATCTATGTGCCCGCCGACTATCAGTTCGGTGCTGCGTACTAAACCGATGACAACGCAAAGATATTGCTCTGGAGCGTTCTGGATACTTCTTGTTGCAGGAATGAGTATGCTGATCTCTGGCTGCAAAAGCAGCATCGCCACCACTCCCCCACCCGGAGTTACAGCAAGTGGCGGAATACTCAACAATCCACAGGCAACACCTGCAGCAAAGCAGCAGGCAATGCAGGAACAGCAGATGGGCAGAAGTCAGCAGATGCTCATGCAGCAGGCACATCCTATCCAGCCACCTACTTCTAAATAGGTATATCAAGAAGAGTTAGACGGTGGCTGCACATCCAATGCAGGGCGCTTTAGAACATGAAGTGCCCTGCATTCAAACTCATTAGTCGAACGGGAATTCATTGCATGAAAACGGCTTCATCAGCATTTAGAACTATAAAACTATTCAGTTTAGCAATTATTACCAGCATCACGCTTTCTCCTTTTGCCAAGGCACATCAGCCAGTAGATCATGTGTTGAGAATAAAATCTCCGGAAAATGATGTGCAGAAGAAGCTGCTCCTCGTTCATTATATGGACTGGTTTGAGTCTAAACCCATAAGTGGCAAGTGGGGATGGCACTGGACCATGAATCACTACAACCCGGATATCAGGAAGCATGGCCACAGACAAATTGCATCACACTACTATCCACTAATAGGGCCATACGACTCCAGTGATCCCAATGCTCTGAAGTGTCAGCTTATGCTGATGAAAATGTCTGGCATTAGTGGACTGGTGGTGGACTGGTATGGCACAGACAACTTTTATGACTATTCAAATATAAACAGGAATTTGGAAAAGCTAATTCCACTCGTTCAGGCAGCGGATCTTCATTTCGCTGTGTGTTATGAAGACCATACAGTGGCTCTTGAAATTAAAGGCGGTGCTTTTAGTGAAGCTCAGGCAGTTCAGCATGGTAAGCTGCTATTCAGGTGGATGCAGAAACATCTCTTTTCTCAGTCGGCTTATCTGAAAATAGATCGAAAACCAGTTGTTCTATCATTTGGCAATCCATTCTACACCAGCAGCCAGTGGACGCAGATTTTCTCAGTACTTCCCCAAAAGCCACTCTATATCACAGAATCAAACAGACATGGGATTGCTGCCTCTTGTGGTGCTTTTGACTGGCCCATTCCAGAAGGCGGGACGCAAGCAGCATTGAAGGAGCAGGATACGTTTTATCAGCGTTCGGATAAATGGCCATTCATCATCGCAGCTGCTTTTCCACGCTTTCATGATATCTATTCTCAGGCCGGAGTGTCACCTTCCCTGGGAGTTGTGAAGGGGAATCACGGGGCTACATATCGCACTACTCTCACTAAAGCATTCCAGAGTCGGGCGAGCATCATTCAGATTGTGACGTGGAACGACTGGGGTGAAGGAACACAGATAGAACCCTCAGTAGAGAAGGGCTACCAGGATCTTGAGATAACACAACAGCTAAGCAAGAAGTATGGATCCAATGCCGGCGCATATACTTCCAGTGATCTTAGGCTGCCTGTTAAATGGTATCTGCTATGTAAAAAGTATCAACACAACAGTGTTGCAGAGCATGCACTTGCTCCATTTTTCCAGTTAATAATTCATCATCATATTCAGAAAGCAAAAGCACTGCTACATAGATGCGAGAAGCTGTAACTATACGCTTTGGCTTCTAGAGATCTGATATTATGAGATTTCATTAGGATTAAAGCAATGCCTGAGAATTAACTGGCTAATGTCCAGCTTTGCGGATGGTTGCTTCCGCATTATAAAATTCAAGGACATGTGAAGAAATCTTTGGATTATAACAGAATAACTCACCATATCCGGATTGAATATGCGATCAAGATAATTCCGTATATCAGCTAAAACCTGTCAACCTCAACTTTGAGATCGATCTCGCGCAATATGGCAGCACAGCGTGTGCACAGCAGCTCTGTGCCAGTGAATGCAACTGCTCTACCTCTAGTGTGAGCTTCCAGCGTAATTTGGTGACACTTTGATCGAGAATGTGCTGTTGCTTTCAGTAACTGCACAACCACTTCAAGCATAGAATGGTACTCATCATCATAGAGAATTACTGACCAGTTACCGTCCAGACTGTCATCTGTTTCATCTAGCAGTAGAGGATCCACACCGGTTTCTTCAATGGTACCTGGCTCTGCAGTTAAAGAAATTCTGATACTCATTCGCTATCCTCCAAGTCTAATACTATCTTATTGTATCATTTACAATTGCATTTGAGTAGGATTCACACAATTATAGAGTGTATACTCTGTTCTGAAATCCTAAAACACAATGGAGCAATCATTCATGCCGCAAATGGGCTACTACCGCTACCCTCATATTTCAGGGGATAAAATACTATTTTGTTCAGAAGACGACCTATGGTCTGTTGAAGCATCGGGAGGCAATGCCAGAAGACTTACAGCGAATCAGGGTGCTGTCTCAAACCCCTTCTTCTCACCAGATGGATCTCTCATTGCTTTCAGCAGCAGAGAAGAGGGATCGGATGAAGTATATGTCATGGATGCAGCCGGTGGACCTGCCAGACGTATGACATACCTTGGTGAGAGCTGTATGGTGATTGGGTGGGTTCCCGATGGTTCTGAAATCCTGTTTTGCTCATCTTATGGACACCCATTTCGTGAACAGCATGTCTACTCCATATCACTTGCGGGAGGGTTGCCGAAACCTTATCCGGTTGGCCATGCGGTTGCGATCTCGTTTGGACCAGAAAAGCGAACCGTGATCTGCAGAAACAATAAT
>JAJZFJ010000257.1:25942-34956 GCA_021805395.1 bacterium | reverse complement strand
AAATGTTCTGGTTATGAGGGAGATGGGATCCCCAAATGCCAGGATATCAACTCCGAATACAATTGCACCCAGCCCTACAAGAAGATAGAGATATTTCCAGTTTCGGTATTTGCGGGTATCGCTTCGTTTTTTGGAATAGAACAGTTTGCCCTTACGATAGAGCAGTCTATCGGAAATATCTATCAGTGTGCCTAAAGGACAGATCCAGCCACAAAAGATTCTTCCACCCCATAACGTGAGCAGCAAAATAAACAGCCCTGGTCCAATTGCGTAGATGGGGATGGTATGCGAGGCGATACTGTTCTTGAGAGTATTCAAAAAATCCATTGTCATAAACAGATTCTTTGGCACTCCAAATAGATTGTCTGAGGTGTTAGTTGTAAGGAAGAAGAAAGAGACGAACAGCAAAAACGTGGCAATCTGAACTGTCCGCCGTATCTTTACAATGCGATGAGCGGAAGGATTTCCAGGCTCCGTTCGCATCTTCCTTTTCTGCTCAGCAGTAAATCGTGCGTATGCAGTTTGCGTGAGATCTTCAGACTTCACAACCGCAAGATCTGCAATACGGGAATCAACCGTAGCCTTTTCCGTTTTCGATTTCACACGGGCTTTGATATCCTGTAGTGAGATGAGACCTGGAGTTGCTTTAGCCTTGCAGCCACATCCAGATCCACAGCCCCCACAAGCTCCCGAACCACTTGTTCCCATCGGAATATCAGCCATGTATATCTCCAAACTACCAGCAGCGAGGATCACCAAACATTAGTTCAAATGCGGTAGTCCTACGCACCTGCAATTTCTTTTATGTTTAACTGGGTTGTATCTATCTGACCACGACCTAGCTCATAACCCCAGGTTAAATGAGGAACCTGATCGGGAGTGATACCTTCAACCGTCAGAAACTGACAGGAGTAGGAATCCATAGCTACTGGATCGAATCCTGCGAGCACTTTGTTGGGGGTGGTGACTATTCCTGGCCCTTTAGGACCGCGGGTTTGTAGTGCACGTGTGGCATCAGTTACTATTAGAGTAGGACGCAGGTACATATTGAGCTCAGCAATGCAGTGATGAAGACCATACCTGTGATAGTCTTTTCGATTCCAGATACATCCCATGAGCTTCTTCATAGCTATTGTGATGACTGCTGCTTCGTGATTTTTCACGACAGGATTGACTATGAATGCGTCTGCCTCAATAATATCACGAGGGAGGAACTGTTCAATACGGTCATAATGATGCATGGGGTCATAATCAACACCGTCCGTTGTTTTGTCTGGTACTGCTGATGCAACATTCACCTTTTTGTACATAGTCGACTGGTTTGGAGACAGAAGTCTGGCGGATGTTCCCTTGATTGCATCCTCAGCACCGCAAATTTTGAATGCCAGTTTCCAGTCGTCCAGTGCATAGTCCAGCACGGTTATTCGCGATGCGCCTGCTCGCTCGCACAACTGAACCAGTCTTCGTATTACATCTGGATGGGTAGTAGCTGCCTGATCAGGGGTTCTCATCCATCCCATGTTTGGGGTTATTACTACCCTGTCACCCTTCTTCACAAAATGCTCTATGCCGCCGACCTCATTTACAGCCCTTTCAGTGATATCTCCATAGCTGGAAGGATCTCCCTCAACTGCAGCGATGTCCGGTGTGGAGGGTGAAGGTTTTACAGCGGGTCTTATATTTGAGGGCTTTGCGAAACCTTGATGCTCAAAAAAAGTTACTCCATAAAGCCCTCCTAAAAGAGCTGTTCCACCCGTCAGCTCCAGAAACTTGCGTCTGGATTGCCCCTTGTCTGAAGGAGAATTTGAATTGTCATTTTCCATGTTATCAGGTCCTCATGTGCCTATTTAATCATCATGCCCTTTGCAGAGCTTCCTTCACAAGCTTAAGTGCAACCGCTGCACTGGTTGCTCTAATGCATCCCACAATATAATCGCCTTTCAGAGCAACTTGTACATAACCACTAAATCTTGTTTTCACCGAGAATGAACTTGATCCTATACCGCGTCCCATTTTGACGGATGACCCTGGGGCTAGCAAAAATGGCTTGCTCAGGGAAGATATATACTTCCTGAAAGCAGAAGATGCAGCCGAAGGAGACGCATATTTACAAACAAATGTCTGTCCCTGTTCACCAGCGGCAGGGTATTTGGCAACCACTCCATCTGTAAGGAATCTCTCGCCAGCCACATCTCTTCTCAGAAACTGTTCTGTATGAGGCGTATAACCAGGTGGTAATAGCTTAATCATCGCGGGCTCAGAGAGACTGCCCTGCAGATGTGCTGCTACATAACCAGCTAGAGACAACATTGCCTTGTGAAACACTGCACTATTTGGAGCGGCGAGTGTAACTGAAACATAGTAATCGCCTTTCCAGAATGTTACATTTGTACTTTGTGCAAATGCAGAAGCACCATAGTGCAACATCTTCACACTTCCAACTTCGGGGCTTAGCTGTGTTGAATAGTATCCAAAAGCATCCAGTGGAGAACCCATTGTGTAGATATCAACTGTGATAACATTACTACCCACACCTCCAGGAGCATAGACAGCGTACATGCAGTTCTTAAATTCAAATCTTTGAACTGCCTGCGATGCACCATCAATATGCTGTTCCAGGGTTTGAGAAGTGTAGATGGTGGGCTTACCACGCATTCTGAAGTTGCCAAGGCTTTTCGGAAGGGCACTCCTCGCATCTGCATGTGCGCCGTTTGTCTGCATGAACATACAGCACAACACCAGTAATCCCGCATAGAACATCTTGCATATTGGTTGAGAACCCATACTGCACTATTCCTCCCAAGGTAGTTTCAAGCTAACATAGTATAAACCATTCACAGACATTATACGACTGCAATCCTCCAAACTTTCAAAATTCAGTACAAATTCGAGATGGAATTGAAATTAAAACTGCGAACCATAGCAATTAAGAAAGCTGAATATTATTGTAAGCTGAAATATTTAGACGATTACATTCATACTTTGTTACAAACATCTGTAAATTTACATCCCGGTTTTGTTAGTCTCTAACAGGTCCAAAATGTCTCCGTAGCGGGTTAACAAACCATTCTGTAAATCCGATGCTGCTATATAGAGAGTGCCCACTACTGTACATCTGGGTGAAAAGATAGGTACAGGAGTTTCCATCGAGTTTCGAGAGATTTATAGCTTCAAGAATGAGAGCAGTACCAATTCCCTTCCGTCTGAACTCAGGATGAACGATTACACTGTCAATCCTTCCCCAACTTTCAAAACTGAATAGACTGCATGCCCCTGCTGGTAAATTGTCATAGAGAGCCAGCAGAAGCTTGCATGGAGGATGCATTGCTTCAAGTCGGGCTACTCTACGCCAGAATTCAGCCTCTTTTTCATTACTTTCATCCGCTCCATTCAACCAAATCCACTCTTCTAAAACATGCGAGTTTTTATCAACTTTCACTACCTTGATTTCCGACCTGCTTTTGACTGAAGTGCTTAACGCATCCATCCTGAGACAAATATAGTTATCAGTTACAGGAAGCACACCCCTGCTTCTCAATTCAGAGCCTAGCCTCTGTTCTTCAGCCACATAGTCCACATCCACTACAACCCTTCGTCCAGAGTTGTGAAACCATTTGAGAAATTGGTCAACAGTCTTTTCGGGTCCCTTACCAGTATCACGGAGTCTCAACAGTCGATTGCAATCCCGATACTCTGGAATTTCATCACAATACAATGCTATATATTCGTCCTTAGTGAGAACATTTGAACCAAACTCGAAATATGCTATCTCATGTTTTATAAGCTTGTGCAACTCTTTATATGTGTGCATTTGTTTCCATTCTGAATGAAATATAAGTACCACTTATAGAAAAAAGACAGAGTTTTCATCTCACTTCTACAATTATATGTGATACTATTAGAATTACATAATCATAAGCACACCAGATAAGTCTGTGCTATTTCACATTATTATAGGAAGAAACGGAGCACCTGATGGCAACTGAGACTGCCCCACCTCGTGGTACTGTGCGGATATCCTCTCCAGATAACTCCAGAAAAGACTCATACTGGGTCACTCCAACCGCAGTACTGGTCACGTTTATTGTATTCATAGTATATTCCACCGTGCGAGCCTTCATGGGCAAGTACTTCGCCACCTACACCGATGGAAATATATTTACAAACTGGACGCTGGCAAGCACACTGACAAATCCGGGTGCGATTCGTCCACACTACTGGTCGCCTTTTTATGACCCGTATCTGCCACAGTATCTGCCATTTCTTAGAAACTGGAAACTGGGATCGTGGCCAATTTCGGCTTCTCTCTATGTACTCATTTATCCTCTACTATTCAGATTATCGTGCTACTATTGCCGACGTACATATTACAGAGCAGTATTCAAGGATCCTGAAGCATGTGCGGTGAGGGAAAGATTTGCTGGCAGGCAGTACACTGGAGAGACTAAATTACCTGCAAAATCACTAAACTATCACAGGTATCTCTTTTATATTGCTGTAATACTTGTAATCCTACACTGGGTGACACTCTATGAGGCTTTCTTCTGCACACAGAACAACTCCAAACATCTGTACATAGGCCTGGGTACTTTTGTGTTGATGCTTGATACATTTGCGCTAACTGCTTACACTTTCACATGTCATTCATGGAGACATCTTATTGGCGGTGCATTCAACCGACTATCACAGCATCCAGCACGAACAAGATTATGGACTGCTGTCTCCAAGCTGAATAACTATCATGGCCAGTTTTTCTGGTTCAGCCTCTTTACAGTAGCGTTTGCCGATTTTTATGTATACCTTGTGTCTTCAGGTGTGTTTGTAGATCCAGGCTTCGTAATTCACTAAATCCTGACATAAAAAAGCCAGAAATCCTTTAAAGGAAATCTGGCTTTTTTACATTGTGGAGCGGGGATGACGGGACTTGAACCCGCGGCTTCCTGCGTGACAGGCAGGCACTCTAACCACTGAGCTACACCCCCATTGCAAACATAGGCGGACAGGGACTCGAACCCCGGACATCTTCGGTGTAAACGAAGCGCTCTACCGACTGAGCTACCCGCCCGGAGAGTCTTTTTTTGTAAGTAGACAGCTACTCACTAAAATGTGAGATCCTCACGCGACCCCAATAATATAGCACAGCCTCACAAAACCTGTCAAATAAATAATCACAGCAAAAGTACTTGACAGAATCTCATTTATTGCCTATAATTTTATTAGCAACCATGACCTGTTGCTGGAGGTGTTGGATGTGTGCATTAAGAAATTTTACCTGTTACCGGGAGGCATCGCCCGCATTGGTTGATACCAAGCGGGGTGGCGCAGCTGAGCGTCGCCCGGTGAAGGTCGTTTCCGTACATTAACCCTTCATTCTCTTAGTAAGGCAAGACACAGCGCCGCCTCTGCATGTTCAGGGGCGGCATTTTGTTTGTGGACCACTACCATTGGAGGTAACGATTTGAGCACTGATTCATCTGATCCGGTTTATATGCTGCGCCACAGCACAGCTCACCTTTTGGCACAGGCTGTGGGTGAACTATATCCTGGTGTTAAGTATGCAATAGGACCTCCAATCGAAGAGGGCTTTTATTACGATTTCGAATTCCCCCAACCTATTAAGGAAGAGGAATTACTGCTGATTGAAAACCGAATGCACGAAATTAGTGGACGAAAACTCCCCATCGAACGCTCAGTACTTAGCAGGGAAATGGCAATTGCCCATGAAACAGCTCGAAATCAGCAGTACAAAGTTGAGCTTATAAATGACCTGCCTGAAAATGAGGAGATCTCATTCTATCGTCAAGGTGACTGGATTGATCTTTGCAGGGGACCTCACGTCCCGGACACTGGCCATATAAAGCATTTTCATCTGCTCCATATTGCAGGTGCGTACTGGCGTGGTAATGAAAAAAACAAGATGCTGACACGAATCTACGGAACAGCATGGCCAACTCAGCAGGAGCTTGATGACTATCTGTACCGGCTGGAGGAAGCAAAGAAACGTGATCATAGAGTATTGGGTCGTGAACTCGGACTTTTTATGTTTTCATCCGAGGTAGGTCAGGGTCTGCCATTATGGCTCCCCAAAGGAGCTACTCTACGCGATACCCTGATGGATTTCATGAAAAAAGAGCAGTTGAACAGAGGTTATCAGGGAGTAGTTACACCTCATATTGCGAATGCCAAACTTTATATGAAAAGCGGACACCTGAAGAATTACAATGCAAAAATGTTCCCGCTTATGCAGGATGAGGCAGAGGGAGAGACCTATGTTCTCAAGCCCATGAACTGCCCTCACCACATCATGATCTATGCAAATGAGCTGCGATCGTACAGGGACTTACCAGTAAGGCTTGCAGAGTTTGGAACGGTCTACAGATATGAGCAGAGTGGTGAACTCACAGGGATGCTGAGAGTGAGAGGCTTTACTCAGGATGACAGCCACCTGTTCGTTACACCAGAGCAGCTTAAGCCTGAGTTTAAAGGTGTTGTGGATCTTATGTTATTCACTCTCAATCGCCTGGGCCTAACAGATTATCGGGTTAGAGTTGGTGTGAGAGATCCAAAGGATGACAAGTATATTGGTACAGATGAAAACTGGAAAGCTGCAGAAGAAGCCATACTTCTGGCGGTTCAGGAAATGGGCATGGATTACGAGGTATCTGAAGGTGATGCAGCCTTCTATGGACCTAAGCTAGACCTAATGGTGCGAGATGCTCTGCATAGGGAATGGCAGATGGGTACTGTTCAGGTTGATTATAATCTGCCGGAGCGATTCGAACTTGAGTATGTTGCAGAAGATGGCCAGAGACATCGTCCTATCATGATACATCGTGCTCCCTTTGGATCGCTGGACAGAATGATTGGCTTGCTGGTTGAACACTATGCAGGAGCATTTCCCTTCTGGCTGGCACCGCAACAGGTGTGCATAATCCCAATCGCAGACAGGCACAATGGATATGCACAAGAACTCAAAGTCCGTCTTCGTGATTCTGGAATTAGAGTTGAGGTGGATGGTAGAAACGAAAAGATGGGCAAACGTATAAGAGAAGCTGAAATGCAAAAGGTACCTGTTATGCTTGTATGTGGCGACAGAGATATTGAGGCAGGAACTGTGAGCGTACGAAGAAGGGGCGAAGGAGATTTAGGCGCAAAATCCATCGATGAAACCACTGAGTATCTACTAGGGTTGTTGTCCAGTTAGGATACAACTATAGTTATTGGGAGAAATTACTCTGCTTAACATTTAGGCAAACAGTAATTTCTCTCATACAATCTCTCTTTTGAAATTGCATGATGCAATTTAAGTTTTCAAGATAACATTGCCAATTGAATTAAGTCTTGATGTTAACATACAGTTAATATAAGCAGACATACTGCACTCAGAAGGTATAATGCAGAGCAACTATACTTATGCTGTTAGGTGCAATTATGGATACGGGTTTCAATAAGCGTAAATCTAGAGCCGCAGCAGTCTCACTTTTCAGCTGCACCATACTTGTCATCTGCAAATTCTCTGTAGCCCTCTACTCCGGATCAGTTTCTGTACTGTCTGAAGCACTTCATTCACTAACGGACCTTCTTGCTGTGGGTTTCACCTGGATATCCGTTAAAATCTCTAACGCACCTCCAGATCAGTCTCATCCTTATGGCCATGGCAAATTTGAGAACCTCTCAGCCTTTTTGGAAGCAATTTTCATCTTTGTTGGAGCGTCATTAGTAATAGTGGAGGCTGTTCAGCATCTCCTTCATCCTACCCTTCTTGATTTTAAAAGTTTAGTATCTGCGAAAGAGATTATGGTGTTATCTGTAATCACAAGTTTGGGAGTAGGATTATATCTCAGAAATACTGCCAAGGTTACCCAGTCTCAAGCGCTGGATGCCGATGGTAAACATCTTTTAACAGATGTAATATCATCAACAGGAGTTTTAACTGCTCTTATCATTGCGAGCTCTACTCGTAGCTACCTGCCAGATGTGATAGTCGGCCTCCTGGTAGCATCGCTAATGCTGTGGGCAGGAATAGGAATTCTCAAGTCAGCACTGCATCCCCTACTGGACACACGCCTGCCGAACATCGAAGAGGAAAGAATACGTGCGGTACTTGAAACCGATACCAGAGTACTGGGGTATCATAAACTAAGAACTAGAATGTCTGGTATGAACAGAGATGCAGATGTACATGTGATGATGGACGATGCTTACACTCTTTCGCAAGCACATTCTGTTGCAGAAGAGCTTGAAGATAAAATTAGAACCGAAATTCCATTCATTCATATCAGCATACATGTTGAACCGTTTGTGGAAGAGATGCGCCACCTCAAAGAAATGCATCCCACGGAACGGATAAACATCACCGTTTTCGAAGAAAATCGAACTCACGTTGAACTAAAGCATTCGACAAATCCGGGAGACTGACCAAAACATGCAGCCTCAGCTACATTTTCTGTTAACTTCACCCTCACTAGGCATTGCAAATTCCATCATATCTCTTTGTGTTCTGCTCATCTGGGCAGGGTTAATAATGATGCTTATATTGGGCAGCAGACACTACCCAAAGCTCAGCAGTGTGAAATTCACAAATTCAGATATGACATCATTACCTAAACTCTCAATCATAGTCGCAGCATGTAATGAAGCCACCACAGTAGAACAAGGCATGCGAAGTCTGCTTCAAATTAATTATTCGAGTTTAGAAATTATTGCAGTTAATGACAGGTCGACAGATACAACCGGTGAAATCCTGGAGAAACTGGCCTCTGAAGACAGCCGGTTGAAAGTAATTCACATCAATAAGCTTCCTGATGGATGGTTAGGCAAGAACCATGCCCTCCAAACGGCAGCAGAGATTGCCACAGGAGAATGGATACTGTTTACGGATGCTGATGTGATCTTTGCACCAAGCGCACTGCGGAAAGCAGTAGCATTTGCTGTAAAGAGGAAATTTGATCACCTGGTTGTCACTCCCAGCTGCGATACACGCAGCTTCTGGGAGAAGCTGTTTGTAAGCTACT
>JAJZFJ010000257.1:18730-25932 GCA_021805395.1 bacterium | reverse complement strand
ACCCGACTCGTATGTGGGAATAGGCGCATTCAATCTTGTCAGGTCAGAGGCTTACAGGAAATTTGGCGGACATAGGGCACTCCCCATGGAAGTGGCAGATGATGTGAAATTGGGGAAAGTTATTAAACAGAACGGATTTCGTACCTGCCTGCTTAATGGAGGCGATCTCCTCAGTGTTAGATGGGTTTCTGGACTGGATGGCGTGGTAAACAGTCTATCTAAAAATGCATTTGCAGGCTTTGAATACCGACTCCTTGCAGAAATTGGCGGCATTCTTACTCTGGCAATCACATCACTTTATCCGGTTGTTGCACTGTTATCTCCAAATATTCATGCTCGAGTTGAAGCACTGTCCACTCTGCTTTGTATGATGCTTGGTGCTGGACTTGTAAAAACTCTCTCGGGTGCTGGTGCCCGTTATGGAGTGGCATACCCTCTTGCATGCTTACTGCTCATCTATATCATTATCCGTTCTACTGTCATCGCCTACAGACAGGATGGAATTATATGGCGCGGAACCCGATATCCATTGGATGAGCTGCGAAGAGGCGTGGTATGAGTTCCGGTTCTGAGGATTCGGTAGTACTTTCGCAACTTGAAACAGAACAGAGATGCCCATCAACCATAATGATGGACACACTCAGTACATCTTCATTACTTGAACTCCTTCATAACCACTCTTTGAATGCATTTACAGCAGTTCAAACAGTCCTGCCTCAGCTTACGTATCTAGTAGATGAGATTGTGAACAGACTGTCGTCATCTGGGCGTCTGTTCTACGTTGGTGCTGGAACAAGCGGCAGATTAGGCGTACTAGATGCAAGTGAGTGTCCACCTACATTCGGGGTAGATCCAGAAATGGTTCAAGGAATAATTGCAGGTGGCTCGAAAGCATTGACTCATGCTGTTGAGGGTGCTGAAGACCGCCCTGAGCTTGGCAGTGAATCAATTGATGAGTATGGAATAACAGACAAAGATGTGGTAGTTGGGCTGGCTTCCAGTGGAAGAACTCCATTTGTGATTGGGGCATTATTGCGAGCAAAAGAGAAAGGTGCTTACACTGCTGCGGTTGTGAATGTCAGTAAGTCTCCTCTTTCCCACATCGTTCACCTTACAGTGCATGCAATTACCGGCCCTGAAGCATTAACCGGTTCCACAAGGCTAAATGCTGGCACAGCACAAAAGCTTATCTTAAATCTTATATCTACAGGCACTATGATTAAATTAGGAAAAGTATATGAAAACCTGATGGTAGATGTTCATGCAACCAATTATAAACTGAAAGACAGAGCAGCAAGAATTGTGAAAGAAGCAACCAGTAAAGACCTGAATTTCGCGCTTGAAGCCCTGTTGAAAGCAGATGGAGATTGCAAGACTGCAATCGTGATGATCATGAATAATATAGGTCCAGAAGAAGCAAGAGAACAGATATCGAAAAATGCTGGAAATATTCGAAATGCAATTCACTCATTATCTGTAAAATAATGATAATATACACAATTATAAAGCATATATTATCTTGAATACTGCTTTAGATAACGAATAGCACATATTTGATCCTGATAGGAGAATTTGATTTGAGTACCCAAAATACCGAAGCCACACCGCGTCGTGAGGCAGCTTCATCACAAAGCAGAAGAATGGCATCACCGGCGCCGTTACCTGAACGAGCAGAAAGGAACAATCGGAAATGGGTAGCAATTTTGATTGTTGTATTTCTGGTTGGAATCTTCCTGGGGGCTTTAATTTACAGGCAGAAGCATCATGCAAAGGATGTTGTTGCGGTAGTGGGTGGCAAATTAATTGTTAAACCAGAGTTCTATCATAGACTTGAGGTGACGCTGGGCAGACAAACTCTTCAGACGCTCATTACTGGAGATCTAACAATCCAGTATGCAAAATATCTCAAAGTAATGCCTCCCAGATCTTATATCGATCAAACATATAACCTAATGATGCATTTTCCAATGTATCAGAAACAGTTTGAAGCGACGGGGTTGAATCCTCAAGAGATCGAACACGATCTGCGTGTGCAAATTGCCAGAGCTGAGATTTTGACCCATGGTGCCCCTGTAACTAACCAGCAGATGCTGAATTACTATGAAACAAACATAGATCCTAACAACCCTAAGGCACTGTTTTATATGCCTGAAGAGATGCAGGTTGCGATTATAGTTTGTAAATCCAAAGCAGCTATCTTCGATGCACAGCGTGCTTTGAATTCAAACGTATCATTTTCGCAAGTCGCCAAGGAGTACAGCGTAGATCCTAGTAAACAGCAAGGTGGATTGGTGGGATCACCTATTCAGGACCATGCTAAAAACCCGTCGCAGGCAGCTTTTGTTAACAGTATCTTCCAGTTGCGAATAGGACAGACATCCAACCCGATGCCTGTTACTGTATTAGGACATAAAACTTACTGGATTGTGAGATGTCTCGACAAGTCTCCTATGTTCAAGGCTCCTTTTGATGCAGTGAAAGAGCAGTGTACAATAGGAGTTCTTCTAAGCCGAGTTACGCCCGCAATGGCGGTCAAATCGGATGCTGGCTTCATAAATTGGGTAAAGAAGTCCAATGTGCAGATATTCTGGCCAGATTATGAATCTCTCCAAGGTATAATAAAAAGCGAAGGCTAAAATTGTGAACCTGTTTAAATGCCAGTATATCTACTTGTAAATAAAAATATCCCGATCATTAAAACATTTTCAGACATCTTTTGGCACGCTTCTTGCTTTATCTTTATAATTGGAAACCGTATCATCCGCGGTCAACCAAATAATTAATTTGATATCTCGAAACACTGGAGGGAAATGTGAAGAGATTTAATAGCCAATTCGCTTTAGGAGCAGTTTTGACACTGGGCCTATTGGGTACGCAAGCTCATAGTGCATTGGCAGGTAGCAATCAGCTGTCCTATGCTGGTGCAACTTTGACCTATGACTCAATGAATAGTACTTTTGGAACAGATGGCGCTTGGGAAAAGGTTCCTGTATCTTTAAATGGTGTTCCAATTGGAACATACTACCTGAACACAAGCAGCACTGTTTCCTCAGGAAGTTTAGCCCCAGGTGGAGCTAACCCATCGTTCGCTGCACTGTCGAATATTACCACTCAACTGTCAACCACCCCATCAGCAGCTGGTGACATCTTCTCAATGACAGCAGCAACAGAATCAACTCTGTCATTCGGAACTTCACCAAGTGGAACCCTGGTTGGAGCAGGTGGAGCATTCACAGTCCTGAAGAGCACCACAAATCCTAAGATGGCCACTCCTGGAACATCCTTTGGACTTGTAGGTTCTGGATGGAATGGTGTCACATCAAACGGCTTCACAGGTACATTCAGCTCACCTGCAGTACCTGAAGCAAGTTCAGTCATTGGAATGAGCGCACTTCTGTTTGGTGGCGGACTCATCTCACTTCGAAGGAATCGACGCGCTCGCGCAGTCTGATTTTCTTTTGAGTGTCTATTAAAAGCTGGCAAGTGAAATTTCACTTGCCAGCTTTTCAATTTGTACAGCCTTAAAGCGCAAGACGGCTCATTTGCAATCCTCAGGGTTTCTCTCATCTCAACACATTTCTTGAAGAAGTGGGCGGTATCTTATTTGATATGGCCTCACCGAAATCTAGACCCATATTTATAACACTATGAAGGAAACATAGATAACTCTGTTAAATTATAGAGAAGGACTATTGTTTAGGAGAAACTGAATGGATGAGATAAGAGTTGGAATAATAGGAACGGGAGGGATCTCCCAGGGTCATATTGAACGACTGAACAAGATTGACGGAGTAAGTATAACCGCCCTGTGCGATATTCGGCCCGAAGCACTGGCACGCACTAAATCAAAGCATCCATTTTTGCATGATGTTCCCACATTCGAAAATTATGAGGCTCTACTTGCCTCAAAGTTAACTGATGCTGTGGTAATCTGCACTCCACATACACTGCATCACGACCAGAGTATTCAGTGTCTGAAAGCCGGGCAGCATGTATTGAGCGAGAAGCCACTTGTATGCACTATAGCTCATGCACATGATGTGATTGAAGAGATAGATAAAAGCGGAAAGGTGTTTGTTTTGAACTACCAGCGCCATTATCAGCCAGAATTCCTCTATATTCATAACGAAATAAAATCTGGCAAGTATGGGGAAGTACAATTTGTGCAAGGATTGCAGTGTCAGGAGTGGTATGTAAACTGTGCTGGTTCATGGCGTCACGACCCTGCTCTTAGCGGAGGAGGACAGCTCAATGACTCGGGTTCCCATCTTCTAGCAGTTCTACTCTTTATCACGGGTTTGTCTGTGGAAAGCGTTGCAAGCTTTATAGATAACCTGGATGTCCCTGTGGATATAAATTCGGCTATCTCCATTCGATTCAAAGGTGGCGCTCAGGGGAACATCTCAGTCGTTGGAAATGCTCCATGCTGGTACGAAGATATTACAATATGGTGTGCTAAAGGCATATTCTTTATGCGAAATGGCGTTTTGGAGGTATGTGATGCAAATGGCAAGCGATTCAAACCGAATGCGTCTGACCTTCCTGCCGGCAGCAACCCGGATGTCAATTTTATTGAGGCCATAAGAAAAGAAAAGCCAATAGGCAGCCCTGCGCTGTGGGGTTTGAGGGTAATTGAATTAACTGAAGCCGCATGGAATTCAGCAGAATCTGGCGAAATAGTCACTTTATAATGATTATTTAAAGAAGATAGTGGTACTATGTGCCAGTAAAATGGAAACTAGCGACCACACTCATACTTCGAATATAGAGAGGGCTGAGGCAATTTGGCTTCTGCCCTCTCATAGATTACCAGTCCTGCTAAAAACTCCAGCAATAGTTGCAATAGGTTGTTTTTCTTCCGGAGGCAATCTAGGAAGTCCTCAAACCATTGCAATCCTCACACTCAGTACATTTCTTTGGGCTGCGTTGTATGCACTAAATGAATGGACAGATCTTCGTGAGGAACAGCGTTTAAACCTGCCCTTATGGCAGTCCAGACTACTCATCTTCACGAGCCTGTTTATCTGTGCCTTAGCCAGTGCTTACAGTCATTATGCTGGATTACTACTGCTTCTAATGTCGCTTGGGCAGATGATATACTGCTTGAACCCATTCCGAGTGAAAAGATACTGGTTTGGTGCACTCCTTCTTAGCGGGATTATCAACCCAGCCCTCCGACTGGAGTGTGGAGGTACGTTAGGTAGTCATTCTGTCCCAGCCGTTCTGGTAATCTGTGTGATAAGTCTTCACATTGGTGCTGCCACGCGTTCCAGATGCACCCTTAGGAAACGGGATTCTTCATTTGGCTACCATACGGCTCCCGGAGGGCTGGAGCTATTTGGAATACTCTTTACCATTATTGGGCATTTCACGGGCATAATGGCCTCGGTAGAAGGAATTCTACCGCATATATTCATCATCTTCCTGGCAGGATCTGCACTATTTTCATGTTATGCGTGGAGCAACAAGCATAGAAGCATTTCGGAATTGAGACGTGGATGGCTTTGGTTTGCCATGGTGGCTGTTATCGCACTGGGCGTGATGGCAATTGTGTCCAAATAGCGTATTTAGAAATTTAAACCATGCAGGGCAGGCGGTAAGAAGACTCCGTTTTTCCGTATTAGCACTCCATCAAAACTAATCTCTCCCCCACCATACTCTTCCCGCTGGATACATACCATGTCCCAGTGAACCTGACTTCTATTACCGTTATCAGCCTCCTCATAAGCCTGGCCAGGTGTTAGATGAAAACTCCCTGCAATCTTTTCGTCGAAGAGAATATCCCTCATCGGATGCTTTATTCCCGGGTTGAAAGCTAATGACCATTCACCGATATATCTCGCACCCTCATCAGAATCAAGGATGTCATTAAGTTTGCCAGTCTCACTACCTGCTGTAGCATTTACTATTTTGCCATCTTTAAATTCAAGACGAATACCCGAGAATACGGTGCCACGGTAGAGCGTTTCTGCATTGTACTGAATGACGCCATTCACAGAATTCCTTACAGGACAGGTAAACATCTCTCCATCTGGGATATTAGATGACCCAGCACAACCAACTGCTGGTATGTCCTTTATACTAAATGTCAGATCGGTGCCTGGCCCGGTAATGTGTACCATGTCTGTTCTATCAAGCAGCTCTTTCAATGGCTCCATACTTGCCGCCATCTCAGCGTAATCCACCTCTGCACACACCTTAAAGTAAAAATCCTCAAATGCTTCCGTTGACATCCCAGCCGACTGCGCCATGCTTGGGTTAGGCCATCGTAATACCACCCACCTTGTTTTCGGGACTCTCACCTGTGAATGGACATAGTGCCACCAATGCTTCTCATACAGCGACATTCGATCCGAAGGGATGTCACTCATCTCACTTATGTTGTTACTGCCTCTCACGCCTATGTAGCATTGAACAGCTTCCATTCTGGCTCGTTCAATCTCCCCTATCGTCTGCATCTGCTCTGCAGTAGCATTTTGAAAAAGAGATCTGAGTACCGGCTGATGATATGTGCTTACGAGTGGAAGTCCACCCGCTTCAGAGACAACTCTAATAAGCTCAACTGTGAAGTCGGAGGGAATATCGAACACTTCAATAAGTACCTTATCGCCATTTTTTACACGTATGGAATGGTTCACAAGCACATTAGCCAATTTGGTGAATCTAGGGTCTTTCATTTCAAACGCTCCTGGAGAAGTTGTGCATCAAACGATAACCAGCTCCGCTCTTCCCTCGCAACAGTAAGGAAAAGCAGAGCCGGAAGAGGCATATCTACTTGCAGAAGAGGGTTTTCACACTTTGGTACAGTTCAACAGGAACAGTTCTAAGTGTGCCAACCGCTTTCTGGATATCCACTGCAACAATGTCAGTACCTCTTATAGCAACCATCTTGCCGAAATCTTTCTCATATACACACTGGGCAGCGCGTATGCCTAATCGCGATGCCAGCACGCGGTCGAAGGCACTTGGGGCACCACCTCGCTGGATATGTCCCGTAGCTGCAGATCTCGTTTCAAAACCTGTTAACTTTTCGATTTCAGTTGCAAGCCACTCACCCACGTTTCTGTCGCCAAGTATCATGTGACCAAATGCATCCAGCTTCTGCTCACTCTCATCCAGACCAGGCAGTTCAACTCCCTCGGATGCAACCACAATCGCATACCCTTTTCGTGCGTATGCCCGTTTAATCTGTGCAATCAGAT
>JAJZFJ010000257.1:0-18720 GCA_021805395.1 bacterium | reverse complement strand
CGGCATGTCCAGGGGAACTTCAGGTATCAGTATGTAGTCTGCGCCAGCCGCGATGCCCGTATTTAGTGCCACCCATCCGGCATGCCTTCCCATAACCTCGAGCACAACTACACGGCTGTGAGACCGTGCGGTATCTGTTAATCTGTCAGCAGCATCCACATTCACTTGCACAGCACTGTCAAAACCGAATGTGTAATCTGTCTCACTAAGGTCATTATCCATGGTTTTAGGAATGCCCACAGTCGGTATGCCATCCTTGAAGAGTTTGCTTGCTACGCCAAGTGTATCTTCTCCACCCAGCGCTGCAATTGCATCAAAACCAAATTTTTTAATGTTTTCCTTCACCGCCTCCAGCTGTGCTGGATCCTTGTATGGGTTGGTGCGGGATGAACGCAATGTTGTGCCACCCTGTCGGATGAGGTCTTCCACGCGGGAGACAGATAGTGGCTCAGGCTCCACAATCCCCTTCACCAAACCTTTCCAGCCTTCGCGAACGCCATACATCTCAAACCCATAATCCAGACCTCGCATCACAAAACCCCGAATTGCAGGATTAAGACCGGGGCAATCGCCACCACCTGTCAGCATTCCAATCTTCAATAACGTATCTCCTTGTACAATAAATTTGATAATTTCGCTGGCCGCAATATCGGCCACAACTTTTGAAGTCTACCCTAAAATCCCTCACACTTCACAATCTCAGAACCTGAATCGGGTATTCTTATACTTGCTAATAGTATCTCATAATTAGCGTTGCAAACAAGAAAGTGAATCAAAGTCGATTATGTATAGAATAGCTGTTTTAGCGGGTGACGGAATTGGACCTGAAATTATCTCCCAAGCCTGCAGAGTATTACAGGCTGTAGCTGACCTGTATGCGTTTGAGGTCTCCCTGGAGAGTGGGTTAATTGGAGGGGCTGCCTATGATGCAACCGGTCACCCACTTCCGCCTGAAACCCTCACACTATGTAAATCCTCCCACGCTGTAATGCTTGGAGCGGTAGGAGGCCCACAATACGATACTCTGCCTACACACCTGCGTCCGGAGGTAGGTGCTCTGCTTCCTCTTCGCAAAGAACTGGGGCTCTTTGCTAATCTACGCCCCGCCCGTCTGTTTCCTTCTCTTGCTTCCATCTCAGCATTAAGACCAGATCTTGTTAAGGATGGGCTGGATATCCTGGTGGTTCGAGAGTTGACTGGTGGAATCTATTTTGGCAAACCTAGCGGCAGATCCGAAGATGGAACTGTAGCCACTGATACCTGTACATACTCCAGAAATGAGATTGAACGGATTTTACATGTTGGTTTCAAAGCGGCACAGAAGCGAAACAAAAAAGTCTGTTCCGTAGACAAAGCGAATGTGCTTGAGACCTCCAGATTCTGGAGAGAGATCTGTTTGGAGATTGCCAGCACTTATCCAGATGTTGAATTAAGCCACATGCTGGTCGATAACTGTGCAATGCAGCTGGTTCGGGATCCTTCACAGTTTGATGTTATAGTAACTGAAAACCTCTTTGGTGACATCCTGAGTGACGAGGCGTCTATGCTTACTGGCAGCTTGGGAATGCTTCCCTCTGCAAGTATGTCGAACACCACTTTCGGCCTGTATGAGCCAATCCATGGCTCAGCTCCCACAATAGCTGGAAAAAATATTGCAAACCCTCTGGCAACCATACTCTCAGTATCGATGCTTCTAAAACACTCCCTTGGCCAGGATGAAGCATCAAATTCAATTGATAGGGCAGTAATCTCCACTCTTGAAGCAGGATATCGCACTGCAGATATCGGATCTGAAAGCGATACTGTTGTTGGCACAGTTGAGATGGCAGAGGCTGTACTTGCCAGGATTTCACGGGAATGAAAAAGATTGAGTGCGTAATCCGGCCCACAAGGGTGGATGCGGTTAAAGAAGCGCTCACAGAAATAGGTGTTGTCGGTATGACTATTGTGGATGTGCGAGGATATGGAAGACAACGGGGTCGCACAGAAAAGTATCGGGGTAACACTTATGTAGTTAATCTCTTGCCTAAAGTGAAAATCGAGGTGATTGTTCCAGATTCCAGAGTGGATGATGTCATTTCTACAATGTTGGAGAATGCACAGACTGGAGAAGTTGGTGATGGCAAAATATTTGTTTCAACTGTAGAGAATGTATACCGAATCAGAACAGGTGAAAGCGGCGAAGATATCCTCTAACCCACCAAGCGTTCTGCGGAAAAACCATTCCAGTATTCGCAAGTTATGAAATGGCGGGAGAGCTCATTGAGGAGTAAGACCTTCAATGCAGTTACCTTCATTCTCATAGAGAAAGGAATTAAATGCGTGTCTTAATGCTTTCGTGGGAGTATCCTCCCAGAATTGTGGGAGGGATAGCCAGACATGTTGAAGAGCTTGCCTGGGAATTGGCTGCATTGTCCGATGTTGAGGTGCATGTAATTACATGCTCAGTCAACGGTGCACCCAATGAAGAGATCCAGGAAAAAGTGCACATTCACAGAGTAGACCCAGCAGAAGCAGAAGGTGGTTACGCAGATTTTATACACTGGGTACACAGGTTGAATGATGCAATGAGAGATAGAGCACATACTCTTATTGAGAGCTGGTTGCCATCAGTGAAATCAAAACGCTCCAAGTCAGCAAAAACTGCTCCTGCAAAGCCTGAAATCATCCTTCACGCCCACGATTGGCTTACCTACTTTTCGGCAGTGGAACTGAAGCACAAGTATAAAATCCCTCTGGCAGCAACTATTCATGCAACTGAGTTTGGAAGAAACAGCGGTATACATTCAGAAATTTCCAGATACATCGATCACATCGAACGTCAGCTAATTACTGAAGCGTGGCGAGTGATAGTTTGCTCAGATTTTATGAAAGGCGAAGTGGAATATGCCCTGCTAACACCTCCCGGCAAGATAGATGTGATTTATAATGGCGTAAGAGTAGACAAGTTCACATTTGATTTCTCCGCGGACGAAGCGGCTCATTTTCGTTCCAAGTTTGCTCACCCCTCAGAAAAGCTGATAATGTTTGTAGGACGAGGTGTACGGGAAAAAGGTTGTCAGGTACTGATAGATGCTCTTCCAAAAGTGCGCGCTGTGAACCCCAATACCAAGCTTGTTATTTGTGGTGGTGGTTACCGTGATCACCTGATGAGCCAGGCACGTGCATTAGGTGTTTGGGACAACGTTTACTTTACTGGTTTTACGCCAGATGACGATCTGCTGCGTCTCTATAGGGTTGCAGATGCAGCCTGCTTCCCTAGCTTATATGAGCCATTTGGTATCGTTGCACTGGAGGCAATGGCAGCTCATTGCCCTGTGATCGTGTCTGATGCAGGCGGTCTTCGTGAGGTTGTTATCCATAATGAGACTGGCATTACCACTTGGCTTAACAACTCAGATAGTCTGGCTTGGGGAATTCTACAGATAATCCTCAATCCGCAAAGAGCCCATCAGTTGGCACACAACGCATTCGAAAGAACCAATGCTCTGTTCAATTGGAAAAAAATTGCTGAAGAAACACATGACGTATATACCCGGATACTTCAAGAATACTCCATAACCGACTGGTAGAAAGCGAAAACCTTGAAACATAGTACAAAACCATATCTATCCTTATTGTTAGGATATACAAGCTTAGTAGCACTATCCTCGTCCTCTTACTCCAATGCTATATCAGCTCAACCAAAGTTGAATATGGTTACGGGCAGTACATCAATTTATGATGTATCTACAAGTGGCAATATTTTCCCTATAGACAAGCTGGATCTGAGCAAATGTTCTCAGGGCTGGGGTTCACCGGAAGCTGATCTAAGCGTGGATAAAACCCCACTTACTATTAATGGAGTAGTTTACAAAAGTGGATTTGGTACCCATGCTCAATCTGTATTACAGATTAATCTTAATCGATCAGCGGTAAAATTTACCTCGATGGTTGGAATAGATGATGCCACTAAAGGGCAGGGTGCGGTGATTTTCGAAGTCGTTGTAGATGGCAAAATCGCTGCAAAGTCGCCAGTAATGCATGGTGGGGATGCAGCAGTACCGATCAGTGTGGACCTCACAAACGCGAAACGCATGATTCTCATCGTTCGTCCTGCAGGAGATGGCATAAACTTTGACCACGCTGACTGGGCTGACGCTCAGTTTGAGCTGGCACCTGGGGCAACCACAACCCCTCAATCCGCCACAACACCTCTCGAACCTGCCAGGATGATCATTCCCGTTACACCTGCCAAACCTGAAATTCATGGCGCAACCATAACCGGTGCCACTCCCCACTACAGATTCAGATTTCTTGTTCCCGTCTCTGGCAAGCGGCCTATGACATACTTCGCTAAAGGACTTCCACCTGGCCTTAAGCTGAATATGCATACAGGAATCATAACAGGTGCCCTTCCCCATGATGGAAAATGGAATGTTAAGCTGATTGCAAAAAATGCACTGGGAACAGCCTCCGAGATGTTCACAATTGTAGGTGGAAGCCATAAATTAGCCCTAACACCCCCCATGGGATGGAACTCCTGGAACTGCTGGGCAGGTGCAGTTGATCAGTCAAAAGTTGCTGATGCAGCAAAAGAGATGGTGCAAACTGGATTAGCAGACTATGGCTATACTTACATCAATATTGATGACACCTGGGAAGCACCTAGAGCACCTGACGGTGAAATTATGGCTAATCAGAAATTTCCAAGTATGAGGGCACTGGCAAACAAGGTGCATTCTTACGGCCTCAAGCTGGGAATCTACTCTTCTCCTGGTCCAACAACTTGCGCCGGCTACCCGGCAAGTTATCTACACGAACTTCAGGATGCTCAGACATACAGCAAGTGGGGAATTGACTACTTAAAGTACGACTGGTGCTCCTATACAAGTGTGGCAAAGGGGACCGGTTTGGAGTATTACTGGTTACCATATGCAGTTATGCGCGGAGCTCTTAATCAGGTACACAGAGACATCCTGTTCAGTTTTTGTCAGTATGGCATGGATGATGTCTGGAAATGGGGCGCTGCAACTGGCGGTAACTGCTGGAGAGACACCGGGGATATCCGAGATAGCTGGTCTAGCTTGAGCAGCATCATCAACGCTCAGATTGGCCTGCAGAAGTATAACGGTCCAGGACATTGGAATGATCCAGACATGCTTGTGGTCGGACGTGTAGGCTGGGGAGATCCACACCCTACGCACCTTACACCGAATGAGCAGTTAATGCATATCAGCATGTGGAGCATGTTCTCAGCCCCACTGCTTATTGGGTGCGATATGACTAAACTGGACCCATTTACACTGGCAATACTTACAAACCCCGAAGTACTCGCGATCAATCAGGATCCCCTGGGGAAGACCGCGTATCTTGTCTCCAAGACTAATAATACTGAGATCTGGGAGCGTCCCCTTGCGGATGGAACCCACGCAGTCGCACTGCTCAATATGGGATATTCCGACAAAACGATCAGTGTTTCCTGGAAACAGCTTCATCTATCAGGGGATTTAGCTGTGAGGGATCTCTGGCTGCATAAGAACGAAGGTATGCATAAAAGGGGCATATCATTCAAAGTACCTATTCATGGGGTGGTGCTAGTTAAAATAGGCCATTTCAACGCGAATAAAGCCTAACATAAAAAAATTTGGGGCTGTATCATACAGCCCCAGGGAGGGTACCATTCTCACGTTCTCTGTGTTGGAACGCACATCATCAGGAATTTGAAAAGTCTGCACTCCTCTCCTCATAGTCACTAATGACTGGGGGAATGCTGATACTTTTCAGTTCCTTAATCTCATAACAAATTTGAAACCGCTTTATATCCCATCAAGTGGAAATTTGCTAAGTTTTTTTAGTTATATTATAAAGACGTGCTGATACACGGGAGGTTTCAGTAATTTAATTTACTTTTAATCAAGAACTGATTTGTAAACGTACATCTACTAAAGATGTTATTGGTTCGCTGCATACGAAGTTTCTGCATATGTATACAGTCGGTAAGCTCTGTACTATTCGCTTTCCTGAAATTAATGGTAATTCACTGTTGAAAATATTCCGGGAAGTTGAGTATGTAACAATTTTGTTCAGGATTTTGCTCTCATACACCACAGATCTGATAGCTTTCATCTCATCAATCTCTTCTTCACCTAAAATGGTTATTTCTGTATGAGGTTGAATAAACATTTCAAGCGTGCACAGCATTCTACCAAAAGAGGTAGCATATTGATCCAGTTTGCTCAATATCACTTCAAAAATTTCTGCTGCTTTATCAGCATACTGCTGTAAATCCAGGTGTCTTGACAACCTGAGAAGCAGCTCAGCAGTCAGGGCATTTCCAGAAGGGATAGCTCCATCCTGCCATTCCATGGGTCGAATAATAAGTCTTTCATGAAAATCACTTGTAGAGTAGTAACCACCACTATTTGATCCAAAATGCTCGAGTATGGTCCTGGCAAGCCGTTTTGCCATCTCGAGGTACTTAAATGTGCCCGTTGTTTCATAAAGCGTTATCAGAGAACAACCAAAAGCAGCATAGTCTTCAAGAGTTCCTTCATTACCGGATCTACCTAATCTCCATGTGCGGAACAGTTTCAGCTTACCTTCACTGTCAACATTTACCATTTGCTTAATCAGAAAGTCTGCACAACTTTGTGCTGCTTCCAGATAGAGAGAGTTGTTCAAACATGCTCCTGCCTCTGCGAACGCTTCTAGCATCATGCTGCTCCATGAGGTGATAACCTTATCATCCCTCAGAGGTTTATTCCTTGATTCTCTAACCTCCAAAAGTCGTTTTTCAGAAACATTCAAGCGTTGAATTATTTGGTTTTCATCCATTGTGAAAGCAGAAGCTAACTCTGAATACTTCATCACTGGGTGCAAAATATTGGCACTCTCGAAGTTCCCTTCAGGCGTTACACCATATCTCGTAATGAAGAGCTTGGCATCAAGCTCATCCAGCTCACTTTCTATTTCTTCCTGCTTCCAAACATAAAACTTACCCTCTTCTCCTTCACTGTCTGCATCCTGAGCAGAGTAGAAGCCACCTTCACTATCCTGCATATCTCTCATCACATAATCCAGGATTTTGGTCACTACACTTAAATACTCTTTCATACCTGTAATTCTGTATGCATTTAAATAGACCGTAACAAGCTGGGCATTGTCGTATAGCATTTTTTCAAAGTGAGGAACCAGCCATTCTGAATCTGTGCTATACCTGTGAAATCCCCCTCCAAGCTGGTCAAAGATCCCGCCCTCAGACATCGCGGTTAATGTTCTTTGTGCTTCCCTTAATGCTGTCTCGTTTCCAGTTCGAATATAACTTCGTAACAGAAAATCTACCAAGGACGGCATCGGAAATTTTGGCGCCTGACCAACTCCTCCATACCTTGTGTCCATTCTATCTAAAATATGTGCGAGAGCCCGATTCAGAATACTGTCATTAATTTTATCCTTTTGTACAGAGGCATTTGACACCACAGTTTGCTTCAAAGCCTCCAGGATATCCTGGCTTTGCTTCACAATCTCATCTTGCCCGGTTGCCCAGGCATCGGAGACAGATTTTAATACTCTGGGAAACCCAGGTCGGCCATACATATCTGTTGGAGGAAAGTATGTTCCTGCATAAAATGGATGGCAGTCTGGAGTTAAAAACACAGTCATGGGCCACCCGCCCTGCCCAGCTATCATCTGAACTGCTTCCATATATATTTCATCCAGATCTGGCCTCTCTTCACGGTCTACTTTTATACAAACGAAGCTGCTATTCATCATCTCTGCAATTTTGGAGTTTTCGAAGCACTCATGCTCCATTACATGGCACCAGTGGCAGGAGGAATATCCAATGGATAGAAGAATAGGACGGTTTGAATCTTTTGCCAGCTGTAGAGCTTCATCTCCCCATGGATGCCAGTCTACTGGATTATAGGCATGCTGGAGAAGATAGGGACTTGATTGAGTAATGAGACGATTTGGGCGATTCTGTTGCAATGAAAACTCCACTAGTAGAAATCAGATTTTCGTAAACGTGAAGGGCTTTATGCCATATATTGGCTTAGTATTAACGTGAAGATGGGGACCAATAAAAGGAACTAGCGAATAGCACCGTGGGATGACATGGCAGAATTCCCAGAAGAGACCTTCAGTAATAATGATTGGCCTACTGGTTGAAATGCGACCCCATCTGATTGCGGATTGCTTCCATCACTGCTTCTGGAGCTGTAATAGACGTGGAATCGAGAGGTTTGTTAAGATCATCAGAACGGGACAGTATTTTCAGATGTACCGTTTTCATACCTACATCCGCTGCCCATCCTAATGCAACAGCATCATTATCCACCACCACTGCCTGATCGGGTGTAATCGAGAGGGCATCGCAAATTCTGGCGTAGTACTCGGGTCCTTCTTTTGCACAATCAATTAAATCAGGACCGTAAACTTTGGAAAAACAGTTCAGAATTCCAGCTGCCTTCAGGGCATGGTTAAGATGTTCCGAGTCGTTTCCAGATGCCATCACCAGCTGCACATTGTTACTGTGAAGATCTTTAACTAACTGAATCATGCCGGGAAAACAGGCATTGACCGACAGTAGTGCCTGCTTGCGCACTCTTTTTAGCAGCCGTACTTTCTCGCGTTTTTTCAGGGGGATGGTTGAATCGAACAGGAACTCTGATGCTAACTGGTAGGAGGTAGGCAGCCACTGCCTGTAGCCAGCCAATGGATTTTGAATAAAATGTTGAATGTAATCATTCTCAACAGCGATCATCATGTTTAAAACTTTTCTATTCCACTCTTCTATAGACCCCCCCAGTTTGTCTGTAAGAAGAGTAGCGAGTGTGGAGGTAAACTGTTCAATGAAGGAGTCAAACTCACTCAAAGTATCATCAAAATCTAATAAGACTATCATTACATTTCCCCCCACCCTGGAAACCACATAACAAAACCGAAGAGATATATATGAGTGTACCAGTTATATTAGTGTGTATGATCATTATTTTATAAATCTCACAAGAATGCTAAAATTTTAATTACAAAATCTGTCAATTTATTCCTTCAATTAGCCAGAACATGCAAAGCTAACATATGCAGGCATAGTTTGCTCAAATATAATTACCACCAAGAATTTTTTCTTGCATTCTGGTATATCATTCTTAAACTATTGGGTGATTATGTATTCTCAATCTTCTCAAATCAATACACAGTCTGGTACTATCCTTTCCATCGTTAAAACCAGGAGATGTGAATGCACTGCCCCCGTCCCGAATATCCAAGACCCCAGTTTGTCAGGAGAGATTGGCTTTGTCTGAATGGTGAATGGGATTTTGAAATTGATCACTCAGATACTGGCTTTGAAAGAGGTTTATTAAATAGCTGCCTATCTTCTAAAATCCAGGTTCCTTTCTGCCCTGAATCAATTCTGTCAGGAATAAATAATACCGACTTCATGCTGGCAGTCTGGTACAAAAAAAACGTGTCAATTCCTGAAGAGTGGAAAGGAAAAAAGGTAGTTCTTCATTTCGGTGCAGTGGATTATGATTCTACGATTTGGATAGATGAGGTGGAGGGCAAACGTCACCGAGGCGGTTTTACCCCATTTTCATTCATACTGGATGGTAAAACTGGAGGCGACACCTTCACAATTACAGTACGCGCACGAGACGATTGGCGAACACAAAAGCCTAAAGGGAAGCAGTCTGAGAGGTACGCTCCCTATGCCTGCTTCTACACTCGCACCACCGGGATTTGGCAGACAGTTTGGATGGAGCCAGTGAACGAAATACATATGAAACGGCCCAGAATTTCACCTGACCTTGCCAACTCACAGTTCCACCTGGAAGTTCCGGTTACACAAAATAGACTTGGTTACCAGGTGAAAGCTACACTCTCAGATACTAATGGAGTTGTTAGCACTGATACTACAGCCACAGACGGTAATTTCACACCGAATCTGTTTCTAAAGATTCCTGATGACCGGTTACAACTCTGGAAACCTGGGGAGGGCTATCTCTACAGTATCAACCTTCAACTCCTGAATGATACAGGAGAGCTACTGGATGAGGCAGATAGCTACGCGGGGATGCGGAGTGTAACTATAGATGGTAAAAAAGTAAAAATAAATGGCGAGACTGTCTTCCAGAGAACGGTTCTTGACCAGGGTTACTATGTTGAAAGTGTTATGACAGCTCCAAGTGACCAGGCACTCATAGATGATATCAAAATGAGTATGGAAGCAGGCTTTAATGGAGCCAGACTGCATCAGAAAGTGTTTGAAGAGAGATTTCTCTATCATGCAGACAGGTTAGGTTATTTTGTGTGGGGAGAATTTGGAGACTGGGGCGCATATAGTGATAACAGTTCTGAACCTCAGCAGCCTTCAGCAACATATATCACACAGTGGCTGGAAGCACTTGAGCGGGACTATTCACATCCCTGCATCATTGGCTGGTGCCCACTTAATGAGACATGGCAAAACATAACAGACAGAATTACGCAGCTAGACGATGTTACTATGGGAATGTTCCTGGCAACCAAAGCTATGGACACCACGCGTCCAGTTCTGGATGCTTCTGGGTATTCTCACAGAGTGAGTTTTACAGATATATATGACTCTCATGATTACATCTCAGGATCTGACTATACCGAAGGGATAAAGATTTTCAGGGAACATCACTCTCACCTTGCAGAGGGAAAACCCTACATGAACACTCATAACGACAAACCCATTTCACTCAAGTATGAGGGACAGCCCTATTGGGTAAGTGAATTCGGAGGATTCAGGTGGGTTCCAAACTCTCAGCCAGACTCGGTTGAGGGTTCCTGGGGTTATGGGTCTGATCCAACAACTCTCGAGGATTTCTATAGCAGGTTTAAAGACAAAGTGGATATCCTATTAGATAATCCAGATATGTTTGGATACTGTTATACTCAATTAACAGACATCTATCCAGAGCTTAACGGAATATATACTTTCGACAGAAAGAAGAAGTTCGATTCTGAAATACTCAGGAAAATACAAACCCGTAAAGCTGCCATCGAATTGATATAGCACATAAACTGATTCCCCTTATGTTGCCAACATGAGGGGAGTCATGATGTTGTGCGTGAAGAACAGGATTTCACCTGCTGATATATGTCGCGTGTCATTCTGGCCACATTCTGCCACGACATGTGTGCCGCATAAGTTTTTGCACTTTTTGCCAGCTTCTGGCGCTCATCATTATTACCTAACAAGTAGAGGAGTTTTGCAGTAAGATCTTCTCCGTTACCTGTTTCAAACATACTAAGACATCCCCACACTCTGGCAATTTCCACAAAACAGTCCTGGTTGGATGTGAGAACTGCTTTGCTGCAAGAGAGTGGAATAGTAACAGAATATGAGTTTGTGGCTTGTGTATGTGGGGCTAAAACAAGATCGGAAACCTCCATTGCATCTGCCAGCTGCGTATCTGTAAGATACCCGGTTATCACAACTCTGTTTTGCATATTACAATCTGAAATGAAGTTACGTAATGACTGCTGGTATTCAACCATCTCCTCAGTTCGCGATCCACCAGCTATTAGTAGTGTTACATCATCTGGCAGCTGTTTTAGAGACTTAATCACTAACTCATAACCTTTATTAGGTGAGATATATCCCGGAATACTTACAATGCGCCTTCCTTCTAAATTGTACGTTTGTCTAAATTTCTTTCCTTCATCATTTGATGACTCGATTTTGGGAACCCCTGCAGGCACAACTTTTAATGTTTCAGCAGATATGCCTCTGTTTACTAATAACTGTTTTGCTGCATTTGTATGTACAATTGTTGCACGGTTCTGAAACGGAGCGATTTCCACACTCTTAACCCAAGGGCGGTTTAATAGCAGTAGCTGTTTTACAATTTTATGCAGTACTCTTTTTTCCGTTCCGAGTTTTAACATTTCGTATGCGCTGTATGTTGTATGAGCTGTGAGTACGACTGGCAAGTGAAACAGATTTCTTTGATAAAGAAAACGTGATGTACCGGGAAGGCAGCCTCCCCAGAAGCTATACTCATGCTGAATATGAACGAGATCGTATCTGCCGTTATTTACAGCATCTGCTATCTGCTGATATGTATCGACCTCCTGTTTCCCTTCCTGAATTGGGTAGACATCTACCTTCATGCAGGGTAAATCCGCAAGGCTGTTAACCAGATGGGAACTATACGCTGCGATCCCACACCTGTCACCAACTGTAGTAAGCATAGCAACGTTACATGTGTCACTCATTTATTCTGTGTCATCCATATATTTGGAAGGATCTTCTCCAGACCACGTTACCTGTATAATCCTCCATTTCGTAGTTGAATACAGACCGTAGAACTGGGGAACTTTGGTTGGCTCCAGGTAGAGAATAATGTGACCTTGGGAAATCTGACTCATGTAATCGTTACCTGCATCTGTAATACTTAAATTGCCAGAGATTACGGCTTCATTCCCATCCAGACTTATTCTTAGATTCGTAACTTCAGCGCGAGGGTTTTTCATAGCAAAAAATGCTCTTGCCAGAAGTTTTCTTAGCTCAGGAACCCGCATATTGGCAACCTTAGTACCCGCATCAGGGGAAATCTGACTGATAATATCTCCTTCATTTTTGTTAGCTACATCATTCTGCAGGCGACGAATAAGATTTATCCCATCCTGATGTGAGTATGAGGCAGGATTCCGTCCGGTAATTATATATAAACATGCAACATAAGCAACTACCAGTAAAATTAGAGAGAGAGCAATTTTTGAGCTTTTTTTCATTGAGAGTTATCCTTATTCATTCGATTCTACGGTTATAGACTTGTAATGAACCCCATTTGGTATTATTGGTACTATAATAGATGAGATTGGGTTAAATTATTGTCTATTATATCAACTGTGCAAGGCTAACTACTTGGAAGTTTGTACACAACAAGTGAATAGAGGTGGAAATAGTAACACTGAACCACCCATGTTACTGAAAACATCTCATGCAATGAAAAATCAGGAGGCGGAGATATTAAGTCATCTCCGTACTGGGAATCCAGTTGCATTTGAAGAACTGCTAGATGCATTCCAAACAAAAATTTATCGGTTAGCTCTAAGATATGCAAAAACCCCTTCCGACGCTGAGGACATTACGCAAGAAACATTTGTGGGTGTATTTAAATCACTTCCAGGCTTCAAGCAGCAGAGTTCACTTTCCACCTGGATCTATCGAATTGCTCTAAATCACTGTCTTGAATACAAGAGAAGGCAGCGCCCGGATATTCTTCCACTATCTGAAGGGGACTATATCCCCACTGTTAAGTCAACTGATAATCCGGTTACATGTGCAATGCGGAAGGAAACTGTTGATCATATAGAAGCAGCTCTAGATACCCTCTCGCCTATTCATAGAGATGTAATTATTCTCCATGAGCTGCAGGAATTGACTTATGCTGAGGTCGCATCGCTCTTGGACATTCCAATTGGAACGGTTAAATCCCGCCTATATCATGCAATGAGGCTGCTCAAACAGCAGCTAGGCAGTTTTATGAACACGCAGGAAACAACAGATGAAACTTAAATCACATTATGCTGCATACAGTCCTTGTAAGAGTGTGTATCGAGAGCTACTGAAAGCACATATCGACAAAGAGTTAAGTGCCACAGTCAAGCACATGGTATCACTGCATATCAATAAATGCTTCTCTTGCAGAACAGAATATAACTCACTAAAGTTACTCAGTCTCTCTTTGAAAGCAGTTACTAAGGAGAATCCCAGCCCAAGTCTGCGCGAAAGAATTTTGATGGCTGCACCCCAAACAACATTTGTGCATCATAAACCATCACGAGTCAAGAGTTTATCAAAAATGGGAGTGTTGGCTAGTTTCACAGCAACTGCGGCTTTTGCTGCAGTTATAATACCAACTTTGCACAACAAGTTTAGCACCGCCTCACATGCAAGGTTACACACCTCTGTTAATAGTACCATCAGTAATTCCAATCCTGTGCCCATACAATCGAAGCCATCCCTCCAGATCGCCAGCTCTATAGATCCATTTAATCCACACTATCTGATGCAGGGATATAAACCTGCGCATCCTGTAAACCGGCAACATGGTGAGAGAAACAGATCGAACCGGAACGTTCCAACACTGCAATCTGAAAATATGTTATCCACAAACTCAAATTCGCAGCAAATGGAACGCTATCTTATGGAGACATCAAATGCAAATCAAACCAAAACTCAGATTTCTCAATGGATAGCTGAATCGGGGGGGAATCTGGAGCAAATAGCCGTTCATAAACAGAGTGAAGACCTTATTTATACTATTAACCGTCGTTCACTGCCTGCAGTTAAACATGCACTACGCGATATACTTTCAGGTATACAGCCACCGGTGGGATATTCCAAACTGAAGAATACTGCCACCATTCATCATATGACGATGGATGGTGCTATGACACCTGCAGTGAAGTCGATACCTGACAATGATGAGATTTATATTATGATCAGGCTAGCAAAGCCACCTGTTAAACAAAAAAATCAGGAGTAGTAACCACATTAAGCTAATCTACTCCTGAATTAAGTTATTTTTTTCAGGATTTAGATGAGCTGTTTTCCTGCTTAATAACTGTTAACCCATTGGGAACACTGGAAAATGATGCCTTTTTATCCGTTGGCAATACCCCAACTTTGCGAAGGATTTTTGTGATAGGATCGAAGTAATCATCCACAACTCTTTCCTTCATCGGGATGATAGCATTGTCGGTAATATGAATATGCTCAGGACACACTTCAGTACAGCATTTGGTAATATTGCACATTCCAATACCTGCTTCATTTTTTAACTGTTCCCGTCGGTTTATACCATCCATTGGATGCATTTCCAGACCGGCAATTCGCACCATCTGTCTTGGTCCGAAAAATGCGTCTTTTTTATCATGCTCACGAATGACATGACAGACATCCTGGCACAGAAAACATTCAATACACTTTCTGAACTCCTGCACTCGCTCTACATCTTCCTGCTGAAGTACAAATGGTTTGCCGCTCACCTCAGGCTTTGGAACCAGAGAAGGAATTTTTGTTGCCACCCTGTAGTTCCATGATACGTCTGTAACCAGATCTTTCAGAAGTGGAAATGCTCGCATCGGACCTACGGTGATCTCGCCAGATGGATACTCTTCGATGCGGGATTTACACATTAATCGTGGCGTTCCATCTATTTCAGCACTGCAGGATCCACATTTAGCAGCCTTACAGTTCCATCTGCAGGCAAGTGTGGTATCAAGGCTCCTCTGGATATAGTGCACTGCATCAAGCACAACCATGCCGGGTGTTTTAGGGACAGTGTAGCTCACCATCTCCCCGCCAGATGTGTTTCCACGGAAAATTTTAAGAGTTACTGTATCCATCTCTACTTAGTCTCCTCAAAAAGTCGTTTTAACTCAGGCGGCATCGCATCCAGTTCTCGCGTGGTTATTTTTACCATGTCTCCATTCCTGGAAGCTATGAGATTTTTTTTGCCCCATACTTCATCATCACGATCTGGGAAGTCCAGTCTCCACTGGGCACCTCTGCTCTCCTTACGCTCAAGAGCACATCTTACAATCACTTCAGAAGCTCGCAGCATGAATCTTACATCTCTTGCCGCATGCCATCCCGGATTGAAGAACCTGTCTCCGGGAGCAGACAGCTTTTCCGCACGCTTCTGCAGTTCCAGAATTTTTTCTAATGCTGATAGAAGGCCTGCTTCAGTTCTTGCTATCATCGCATTGGTCTGCATTGCATCCTGCAGTTCTGAATGAATTGTGTAAGGATTCTCGCCATTAGTGGTTTTCAGAGGAAGAAGGAGATATTCCTGTTCCTCTTCGATCTGAGCATTGTCTAACACACCCAGTGTGTGCTCCTTTGCATAGCTTGATGCTGCAATTCCCGCTCTTCTTCCAAACACAAGGATATCTGAGAGCGAATTGCCACCGAGTCTGTTTGCACCATGCAGTCCTGCGGCAACTTCTCCAGCTGCAAACAGCCCGTCCACTGTAGTGGCACAGGTTTCAGGATGAACGCGCACGCCTCCCATGGTGTAGTGTATGGTAGGGTATACCTCCATTGGCTCTTTTGTGATGTCAACACCGCCCAGCGCATGGAACTGCTCATACATGGAAGGAAGCTTGCGCTTAATGTAGTCAGCACCTCTATGGGTGACATCCAGATATACTCCGCCGTGCTCAGAACCATTACCAGCCTCTATCTCTCGATAGATAGCTCTTGCAACAACATCACGAGGCAGTAGCTCAGGGGGTCTTCGGTTATTTTGTTTATCAGTTAACCAGCGTGCTCCCTCTTCCTCAGTATCAGCAAACTGGCCATTATAAAGCGCAGGCATATACTTTTTGTCGAACATAAACCGTTCACCTTTGCTGTTACGCAATACCCCACCCTCACCACGCACTCCTTCTGTAACCAGTATGCCCCTCATTCCGGGCGGCCATATCATTCCTGTTGGGTGAAACTGGATCATCTCCATATCGATCAGCTCAGCTCCAGCTTCATAAGCCATCATCAAACCGTCCCCAGTACCCTCCCAGGAATTGGAAGTGTAGCGATACATTCGTCCCCAGCCACCTGTAGCCAACACAACAGCTTTGGCTTTGAAAGTTACAAATTTGCCACTCTCTCGATAGTATCCAAATGCCCCAACAACACGGTTTCCCTCTTTTAACAGCCGAGTACAAGTAATCTCCATATGGACATTCATGCCTACCGAAACCGCTTTGTCCTGTAGTGTGCGAATAATTTCAAGGCCGGTTCTATCCCCGACGTGGTTGAGCCTGCGATATTTGTGACCCCCAAATGGGCGCTCTGCAATTAAGCCTTCTGGTGTTCTGTCGAAAACAGCACCATACTGTTCCAGCTCCAGCACTCTATCTGGAGCCTCTTTAGCAAATATCTCCACAGTTCTCCAGTTGTTGAGAAATGCCCCACCTTTCATGGTATCCACAAAGTGGACTTCCCAGCTATCCTTCTCATGGGTGCCATCCGGATTTGTCATATTAGCCAGTGAGGCAGCAACGCCACCTTCAGCCATGACAGTATGTGCTTTTCCTAATAGTGACTTGCACAACACGCCAACAGAACAGCCTGCCTCGCGTGCAGCAATTACAGCACGTAATCCGGCACCACCAGAGCCAATAACAAGAATATCGTACTCATAAGTCTCGCAGTTCTCCAATGAATCACCCCCACTCGGCTATTTGAAATAAGAATTGCATATCAACATAGTAGCATAAACTACGAACGAGGAAGATGAAATTTTGCTGATTATAATATAAGCTCCACTTATATATCATCTTTGCTGCCTGGATTATGATATTTACAATCCGGAAACATATCTCCAGTGTGATCTCATGTGATAATCTTATCGTAGAATAATTAAGTTCTTAAACGCATCCAACGGAGATCTGATGTATGAAGTCCACAAAGAAATCTACCCGTCTGCGTCCCATTCATGTGTCTCTTATCATAACTGCTATCCTTGTCGTTTTTGCATTCATCAATATGCAGAAGCGCGCCTACAACGCCTATAAAATCCATTCCGTCCTGCTTGCTGAGGGTTTGGCAGCTGCAACCACACTTTATGAGCAGGCGCATGCAGGTCATCTGCCACTTGCAAAAGACTGGGAAGTTAATCTAAGTCACTACCTGGGAAACATGTCAACCAGTATCCCTTCAGCTCCGGGAGAAGAGGCACGTCATTTTGCAATGAACTCTTTAGTGGCAGGAAAAAGTATGAAATCCCTTAAGAATGCACACCAGGTGATTCTGTACTTTGAAAGTACTCAAGATACAATGAACACCTGTAACCCCATGACATCCATCACGTCCTTGAATGACAGAGGGCCAGAAGTAGTGGTTATGGCTGACGGAAGCATAAAATCTGATCTGACACCTCAGGAACTGCATTCGATTGTAGTAAGTAGCATGCATACATTGCAGTAAGACAATTTTAAATCTCAAGGCGTTTCACAGCCTTTTCTAAGGGCATGCAGTGCTCCTTTGGCCTGCGGCGAAATGACAGCCGTAATTCGAACATGAGCTTCCAGACGAGACATGGCAGTTGGTATCCATTCATTCGCCCCCTGTCTGCAGCTGATAAGGATGCAGCCTGCTGGAAGCCCTAAATCCTTCACTTCCCTGCCGGCAAATGCTGAGCCAGGCTCTATCTCAATTTCAATCACCAACGGCTCTGTAGGATCCGGTAATGCACCTTCCTTCAGCAGAGATCGCTCGAGAAGATGATCATAGATAGGCATCTCGCCGGTCATTTCTGCAACTGCATAGGAACAGAAACATGCCACCAGAAGTGGTAACATCTGTGCATAACTTCCAGTCATCTCAATAATCAGGACAATTCCTGTGAGAGGTGCCCGAACAATGGCTGTGAAATATGCTGCCATTCCTACCACTGCATAGATTGCGGGAATATGTACAACACCAGGGAACAGGTAGTGACCAATCTGCCCAATACCCAGCCCAATCAGTGATCCTAAAACAAGGAGTGGCGCAAATATACCACCAGGAGCGCCCGTTCCATAGCTCACCATAGATAGCAAAAACCTTGCTAGAAACAGGAGAATTATTCCTGTGATCACACCATTGCCCGCCAAAAACTCCTCTGACAGACTTCTGCCACCACCTACCAAATCAGGTTTATACCATGCTACCAGTCCTACAGCTGCTCCAATAACTGAGGCAGTAAG
>JAJZFJ010000021.1 GCA_021805395.1 bacterium | reverse complement strand
AGTATCTAATGAAAGATGGATGCGCCCCGTTATGGGACGTAAAACATCCCTCGTAGAACTGCAGCGTACAGCTGATCTAGTTCACCCTATTGTACAATCTGCAGTGAATTCTACTGAAGTACAACCCGCTTTTTTGAAATTAGCACATACTCTCCATCTTTCATTAGATACTTTAAAGAGCAGATGGATCGACTGGCAGACAGCTGATATACTGCTTGAATCAGGAGGTGACCAGAATTCGGTCTCCAATGCTGGTGCATCGGGTGTCGCACAATGGATGCCGGAAACTGCTCGCAGCGTTGGGCTTCATGTGGATACAAAGCGTTCGGTTTCTCTCATCCAGCACATTCAGAGCCTGAAGAACCAGCAGACTGGAGTATCCACAACATCTAAACCAATACTTTCAACGGAACAGTACAATGCGGATCTGGCACAGTTATACAGCAAGCTAATGTCAGCTGACAACCGATTCGATCCCAAGCTGGCGATATCGGCGCAGACCCGCTATCTCTTGAAACTGTCGAGCAGATATCCACTTCCTCAATGGCTGTTCCAGGCTTATCATGGGGGACAGTGGGGCGTGGAGCATCTACTTAATCTGTATTCCCCGTTACATTCACATCTCTCCTCAAGACAGATCATACTAACAGGGAACAGGGGTGGTGTGCTGTCATTCGAGCATCTATACTTCAACACATCTCCGCGATCACATCCTACAGCCTTTCGCTATTTATATTCTCGCGGGGACGATGACAGGCACTACTGGTGGAAGATACTCGCCGCCAGCGATGCGTTATCTCTATACTCCCAGAACACTGTGGAAATGGAGAAAGCAGCTTCTGATGACGATGTACTCAATATTGGTCAGTATGGGAAAGGAAGCCGATGGGTGATTAAACCTGGGGCATCCATGCCATCCATCTGGTACCCTCAATGGAAACAGTACACCCTGGGGGATACGAAACAGCTTCAGAAAGCGGTGAACCAGAAGATATTGCTTACCATATCGCAAAAGGATATGGGATGCAAATTCGCAAAGCAGCAGGAACTGAATGCCACGTCATTTCCCGCTGCAAGATCTCAAACTGTGGGGCTATTGCGAGTAATCATAGGGCTGTATAAGCTTGAAGGAGGCAAAAGTCTTCCAGTAATTGGTGAACTTACGCTGCCATCAGTTACGCCATGGACAGTTCACACGGTTGCCAACTTTCATAACACAGGTTTGGAGGCAGGCATCTTGTGGCCGGCAAACATCAAAGATAAAGAGATAATGCTATATGTGCTTGATTTGCTGGCAGACAGGAGGGTTCTGGCTCTCTTTACAGAACAGCACGAGGGATACCCTCACTGGACAGTATGCCCAGCTCCCGATTACAGTGCCGCACTGTCAGACCTGGCATCCCATGGTGCAGTCCTGCCAGTTTGGCACCGCTAATTCATTAAGGGCAAATTTCAGATATCTATACCTGGCACTGGAAATCTTGGATCTGTGCAGAGTGCCAGTACTTCAGAACGGATGTCGCCAAGTACCATCTCATCAAAAATGTAGTCCTTGCCATCCTTCTTGCAAGCTTTGGCTACTCTATCCATCCACCTTGCTATTTGAACCATTTCTGTTTCCTTAAAACCTCTAGACGTAGTGGCAGGTGTTCCTATACGCAGTCCAGAAGGAGAAAATGGTTTGCGTGGATCGTTAGGTACAGAGTTGAAGTTAGTCTCTAGTCCTGCGGTGTAGAGTGCTTTGGCAAAGGGTTTACCGGGAATTTTTACTGATTTCATCACATCTACTAAAATGAGATGATTGTCAGTTCCACCAGTAACCAGATGCCAGCCCAGATCTGTAAGCTCCCTGGCTAATGCCTGTGCATTTGCAACAATCTGCCTAGCATACTGTCTGAACTCTTCGGTTGCTGCTTCTGCAAAGCAGACCGCAAGTGCGGCAATCGTATTGTTATGTGGTCCACCCTGAAGCGTTGGGAAAACTGCTTTGTCTATTCGGTCTGGCAGAGAAGCAGAAGGGTCATCTTTCATCGGACGATTCTTGCAGAGTATAAAGCCGCCTCTTGGTCCTCGAATAGCCTTGTGGGTGGTAGAGGTAACAACATCAGCATAAGGGACAGGGTCCGGGTGAACACCACCTATAATCAAACCGTTCACGTGGGCAATATCTGCCACCAGGTATGCATCCACTTCATCGGCAATTTCCCTGAAGCGTTTAAAATCCCAGGCTCTAGGATATGCCGTTCCTCCTGCAAAGATCACGTTTGGACGAAAGTTCCTGGCTATTCTGGCAATTTCATCATAATCCAGCATCCCAGTATCGGGATCCATTCCAGTAATCCCCTGCTCTGTGTTGCATCCATAGAAAGCTGTATCGTACAGAATGCCGCTAAAATTCACGTTCCATCCATGTGTAAGATGTCCACCACTGGGCAGATGCATTCCCAGCACTTTGTCGCCTGGTTTCATGAGTGCAAAATAGGTTGCCATGTTTGCTGGAGAGCCACTGTGAGACTGTACGTTCGCATGGTCGGCTCCAAACAGGGCTTTAGCTCTTTCCCGACAGATGTTTTCGACCATGTCCACCAGTTCATTGCCTTCATAATAACGCTTACCAGGGTAACCCTCAGAGTATTTGTTACAAAAGGGAGTTGCCATCGCTTGCATTACTGCAGCGGATGTATAGTTCTCCGAGGGAATCAAGCGCACCATATCTGCCTGTCGTTTAATCTCTCTTACAGTTAAATCATATATCTCAGGGTCTATCTCCCGAAGGCATTCAAAGCTGGAAGCTGTGGAAACAAATTCACTAATTTTAGTATTTGGCTGAACGTCGGTAATAGACATTGACTGTATCTCCTGAGGCAAAATTGAACATATGAGTAATCGATTATTACGTATTGATTGTACCGCTCCATACGTGAACTGTGCAAATTTCACAAATGTAGTAATGGACGAATCTGGCAAAAATTCGCTGGTTAACGGGAACTACATTCAGTGGTTTTACGACTCACATATGTGTTAGTGGCATGCAGCACATAATAATGTATACATTTTATGCTCATTAAGGAATAACCTGTGTGACTTCGTCTTGAATTAATCGGGTGCGGTACAATAGAGCAGATAGTATTAGCGTATTTCTAAGGAACAGACTTTCGGTGAGAGCCGCCCAAAAGCCAAAATTTAGTCCAACTAGGATCAACACATATCTCGAATGTGCTGTGAAGTACAAGTATGTGTATATCGATAAAATTGGCAGGTTTTATCAGAAGCCAAGAGCTGGCTACAGTCTTGGTACCTCACTGCATAAAGTTTTAGCGGACTTTTATGGTGATGGAGCACGTCAGAGTCCGGAAGAGTTGAAAGCATCTCTAGTGAAAAACTGGGTATCTGCTGGATACGAGTCCAGCGATCAGGAAAGCGAAAGTCTGGAAGCCGGCAGTGAAATGATGTTAACTTACCATACTGCAGAATCGAAACACAAAGAAAATCGCCTTGAGACCGTAGGTCTTGAAAAAACCTTCAATTATGATATGGGCAGGTTCATTCTAACGGGACGAATTGATCGTCTCGACCGTCTTCTGGATGGAAGCATGGAAATTGTGGACTATAAGAGCGGCAGGCTTGATGTAACTGAAGACGAAGTGTATAACGATTTGGCAATGTGCTGCTATCAGTTACTCATTGCAAGACTCTATCCGGACGTCCCAGTCAAGTCAACCATATACTGTTTGCGCACAGGAAATTTTGCATCCGCAACTCTCCCGGAATCCGATTTGCTTATTTTCGAACAGAGAGTGCGGGCAATCTGCACGGAAATTCTTGATAGAGACTTAACCAAAGCAACTCAGGATCGTATGGATATTTGTGATACCTGTGACTTTCTATCAATATGTACCCGCATATGGGCGAAGCAGGCTAAACAGTCTGAAAATAATGTATGAGAACTTGAATTTAGGAGTAAGCTGTTGAGCAACGATCTGCAGGAAGAGATGAATTCTCCTACCAATCGCAGGAAGACTTTCACGATTCCGCAACTTTTAATACGAAAACGAACTTCAGTTAAAATTGTGATGGTCACAGCATATGATTACAGTTCCGCACTGTTAGCAGAACGGGCTGAAATAGATATTGTGCTGGTTGGTGACTCTTTGGGAATGATGGCTGCCGGGCATAAAGATGTACTGCCTGTGACAATGGATGAGATGGTATACCATGTACGCATGGTAAGAAGAGGGTTAAAAAGATCGCTTCTGCTGGCTGACATGCCATTTGGGAGCTATCAGATCTCAGAAGAGTTGGGGCTGGCCAATGCGGTAAGACTTCTTAAGGAGGGAGGCGCATCCGCAGTCAAACTAGAAGGCGATGCAGAAACAGCGCCTCTCATTAAAAAAATGGTTCATGCAGGTATCCCTGCTGTAGCTCATATAGGTGTTACTCCACAGTCTGTAAATCTGCAGGGTGGGTATCCAGTTCAAGGCAGAGATGAGGAGTCGAGACAACGTCTCATAGCCTCGGCAGAAAACATGGTGAATGCAGGTGCATGTGCATTACTCCTTGAAAAAATTGATCCTGCTGTTGCATCACATATCACTCAGTCGGTAGAAGTTCCAACCATTGGGATCGGATCTGGTTCAGGCTGTGACGGACAGGTTTTAGTCTGGCATGATCTTTTAGGGCTGCCACCTGGCAAAACGTATCCTCATGTTAAAGAGTATGCCAGCATAGGACAGCAGATAGTTGACGCTTTAAGTCATTACAAGAATGATGTTATATCAGGAATATTCCCGCCACAGGAGCAACACACTAAATAGATGCGAACATTTACACAGATCTCTGCATTACGAACCTACTTGCGAGGATTGCGGCTTGAAGGCAAGGAGATAGGGTTTGTCCCCACGATGGGTGCATTGCATGAGGGGCATCTCAGTTTAGTACAGCGTGCAGCGCGAGATTGTGATCTCGTCGTACTGTCTATCTATGTAAACCCCAGACAATTTGGACCTAATGAAGATTTTGAAGCATATCCGCGAGATTTGCAGCGTGATCTTCAGATGGCTTCAAGCGCTGGCGTAGACGCTGTTCTCATCCCCACAAATGAGGAGATGTACCCGAATGGCTACCAGACCGTTGTACAGCTGCCAGAACTTGGAAGCCTTCTAGATGGTACGCATAGACCTGGTCACTTCGACGGAGTCGCCACAGTTGTATGCAAGCTGCTAAATATCGTTCAGCCTGACCGAGCATTCTTTGGCCAGAAAGATTATCAGCAGCTCAGAGTGATTGAGCAGATGGTTCTTGATTTGAATCTCCCATGCAAGATCGTTATGGCACCCACAGTTCGTGCCGAGGATGGCCTGGCTCTGTCATCCAGAAACAGTTATCTGAACGATAAAGAAAGATTGGCAGCCACAGTAATTCATCGCTCCCTTTGTGCAGTAGTTGAACTGACTGTGAGAGGTGAGAAACGACCCAAGGTTTTAGAGGAATGTATGCGGGAGATACTGGAAACAGAACCCTTATTAAAGCTTCAATATGCAACCATCGCTACTCCCGAAACTCTTCAACCTGCACCAGAAGAAGGATTGGAACGCATGGTCGCATTGGTAGCAGCTCACGTTGGACGAACGCGTTTAATTGACAACGAGGTTTTGGTAGCAGAAACTCGATTTAAAGATCTGTCATGAATTAATGTTTGAGAAGATAATCTTCCTGTCTATATTAAATAATACATAATCTGGAAACTTGGATAAATCGGAAATACTCAAATTTCTTATTATAAAAGTGGTCACTTATGGTATAAAGTATTAAAGTAGCCACAGATATATTTGTGGTGATACTTTCTCAAGCAGGAAAGCTAACATAATTTGATTTTATTTTGAAACTTAGGGGTCCTCAAGGATTGACCCGTTGGTTTCAACACTGATTTCACAGTCATCCAAATGATAACAGGGAGGTGAAGACTAATGTCTGTTGAAGAGAATGTGGGGACTTCCCAGGAGCTGGTTGAACAGCAAGGAGGCCGAAGAAGTCCTAAACGTACTGCTGTACCTGGCAGTGCGCCACCAACCATGTATTCAGATAAGAAGAAAAAGTTACCCGGCTGGCTTTTTGTAGGACTGGGCATCTTTGTCGGAATCATAATCGGTGTTTTAGGCATGTGGCATCATGAACGCACGAAACCGTTTATGTTTATAAATAACCAGGTTGTTTCCCAAGATGAATTTGTGAATCAGCTGCAGGCTCAAAGTGGGAATCCAACAAGTCTTTTACTAATCACAAATACCCTCAAAGAGCAGTTCCTGAAGAAAGAAAACTTCTGGCCAACCAAGGATGCGATTGATACCCAGATCGCGAAGTTAGAGAAGGCTAATCCCAAATTGCTCACAGCACTCGTTGATCAACATGTCACAATGGATGATTTCAGACGAGACCAGGCAATTAAAATGGGCACTAATAATATGTACACCACCGGTGTGACAGTAACTCCGCAGGAGGTGCAGAATTACTACTCTCAGGAGTCTAATCCTCAAAATCCAAATGCACAGTTCTTCACCCCAGAAAATGTTGCAGTTCAGATAATAGCGTGTCCCGATAAAAAAACACTTTCTGAAGCACAAAGTGCGCTTACTAAAGGTGTTGATTTTGCAACAGTTGCCCAGCAATTCAGCAAAGATGTAAGCAGATCTAACGGTGGTGTAATTCCAAAGGTGGTTAGAGGTCAGTTTAACAACAAGATATTTCCAGGACTGAACGCTGCAATGTTCAAAATTCCTGTGGGAGCAACCTCAGTCATCAAATCTGGACCTGTCTGGTGGATTATCAAATGTCTCAAGCATCAACCTGAAACAATCATACCATTCAGTCAGGTAAGCTCTCTCTGTCAGCAGGAAGCTTTGTCCATAAAAGGTCAGCGGGTGAATGGACCTAAAGTAAATAATGAGTTCAAACAGTTTGTTGTGGCATCCCATATTACAGCTGTAGAGGGATCTTACAATCCGATAATTCAACACTTTATGAGCACGGCTCAGTCTGGATCATAGTCGGCAGAAGCTTTGGTATCTACAGTTGCAGCATTGTGTTCAGGAAGGTACTCTTTACCCTGGATACGTGCTGCAGCTTTTCTGTATATGTCATAGATCAATGTTGTGCCTGCACCTCCTGACAGAAGTTTTCTAAACTTACCATCCTCAACATTCATCACTGCTCTCTGCAACTCATCCAGCTGAGCCTCCATTTGAACAGCAATCTTCTGCGTTAACCGTTTTGGCGGAGTTGCCGGTTCATCATATGTGACTGGATTTGAAATCGAGATAAATATGTCTGGCAGACGCTCAGTCATGAATTCGTAGTGTACCGATACATAAATGATTTCACTCCTGCCAAGAGCATGCATCAAATGTCCTAATCCATTCTGTAAAACGATAGGCCGTTTACGGGATGAGCATATCTCACCCTGAGGAGTGATCCATAATGCACGGGATCCTGGCATCAGTAGGGTTTTGGCATTATTGAGAAAACTGCGTATTCCTTCGCGAGAGGATCTATCTGCTCCCAGTACTCCCATCTTTTTAAAGATGGAGTAACGCTCCAGCTGTACGCTGTCCATCACCCCGTAGTGAGTCCAGTCTGGTAACTTTTCAGCTAACCACATGCCAATTAACAGATCCCACCAGCTGCTGTGATTCATGCATATTATTAGAGGATGGTTACTCTTATGAACCTTGGGGAATTCTCCCTGCAGATATATTCCATGGAAATGTTTTCTCAGGTAAATCCGAATGTATCTCTGGAAAAACTGTATGAGCAGTTCGTTTCGAGAGACGATCTCATCAGACTTTGATTTAAGCACGGATTGCTTCTTTCTTGATCCAGCCCTTGCGTGAGAAGACTGCACTGGCTACCACACCTCCAACTCCTGAAGAGACTGCAATGGAATACCAGGCTCCAATTGTATTAAGGTGCAGAGTGAACATGAGTATCCATGAGAGTGGAATACGTATTAGCCACAGACATACGAATGTAATCAGGAATGGCAGCAGTGTGTCTCCTGCACCCTGCATAGCACCATTAAAGATCATATTAAGAGCAATGAACGGTTCACTTAAAGCATTAATCCGCAGATAATCTGCAGTAAGAACAATAACTGAAGTGTCAGTCGTGAAGATCTGGCTCAACTGCTGTGCCCCAGCAAACATAACAGTTGCGGCAATGCTCATAAGTACCATCCCCTGACCAGCAGCCGCATTTGCACATCGAATTCCCATCTTTATATTCGATGCACCCAGATACTGGCCAACCAGTGTTGCAGCTGCAATGCTGTATCCAACGCCAGGCATAAATGAGATTGCTTCAATAGGGATTCCGATATTTAGAGCCGCTATACTTGAAGTTGCCTGCAGAGAGTGTGCCAACAGTCCAGTCATAGACATCATTGCGAGAATACGAAGAATAGACCGCATTGAACCGGGAATGGCAATTCTAAGAATTTTGAGATACCAGTTCTTATCCGGCAGGAAAGATCCTGCAGCAAAACTCATCCCTGAATCGGTTTTTACGAGGAACCTGTAGAATAGAAGTACTGTGCCTGTAGAGATAGAGAGGGCAAGTGCAGCACCAGCGCCATATACGCCTAGTTTGGGAAATCCAAAATTTCCATATATCAATGTATAATCGCACAGAATGTGAACAGCAATCATCGCACATTGCCCCTGCAGTGGGGTCCTCGTAT
>JAJZFJ010000225.1 GCA_021805395.1 bacterium | reverse complement strand
AGTGATGTCTTGCCGTGGTCTACATGACCGATGGTGCCGATGTTTACATGCGGCTTGGTTCGCTCAAACTTCTGCTTGCCCATGAGAGCCTCTTCTCCTATAGCTGTGTTACAAAATTAGTCTATCATTAGATGCCCCGGCCACAGGGCCAGGGCATAATTTATCTGTCTTTAGGTTAAAGCCTAGGCTTTAACTGCCTGCTTTCCCTGCACTCTAGCGATTAGCTCCTCAGCAACATTACGAGGAACCTCTTCATAGTGCGATGGCTCCATGCTGAATGAGGCTCTACCCTGTGTGCTTCCACGAAGATCGGTAGCATATCCAAACATCTCAGATAGAGGTACTTGAGCATGTACATTCATCGTTCCGCCCAATCCAGGATCAGATCCTTCCAGACGTCCACGTCGTCTGTTGATATCGCCAATAACATCACCAAGGAAGTTTTCTGGAGTAATGACCTCAACAGCCATCACTGGTTCCTTAAGATATGGCTTAGCCTTGCGCATGGCTTCTTTCATGGTTTGACTGGCTGCAACCTTGAAGGCAATTTCACTCGAGTCAACATCATGGTATGAGCCATCAACAACAGCTACCCTTACATCCACAACTGGATACCCAGCTACTACACCGGATGCGATAGCCTCTTTAACGCCTTTTTCGATGGCAGGAATATATTCACGAGGAATAGCTCCTCCAGTGATCTTGTTAACAAACTCAAATCCCTTACCCATCTCCAGTGGCTCAATCTCCAGCTCACAGTCGCCATATTGACCGGAACCACCTGTCTGTCTCTTGAATGGTACTCTTGCCACTGCTTTTTGATGAACAGATTCTCTGTATGCAACTTGAGGTGCACCGAAGTTAGCCTCAATGTTGTACTCTCTCTTGAGAATATCGATTTTAATATCAAGCTGCAGTTCGCCCATACCACTTAGAATGGTCTGACCAGTCTCGTAATCTGTATGAACCCGGAAGGTAGGATCTTCATTCGCGAGCTTGGCAAGCGCAATTCCTAGTTTATCCTGGTCGCCTTTGGTCTTTGGCTCAATTGCAATCGAGATAACTGGGTCAGGGAATGTGATGTTCTCCAGTAGAATTGGTGACTTCTCATCACATAATGTATCGCCTGTTTGCGTGTCTTTGAGTCCTACGATAGCTGCGATATCTCCGGCATAGACTGCATCTACATCTTCACGGGTATTGGCATGCATTCTCACGATACGTCCAATTCTCTCCTTTTTGCCTTTTGTGGCATTCAGGACAGTTTGACCGGTGCTTAGCGTACCAGAATATACTCTAAAGAAGGTTAACAGACCGTATTTATCGGTTGCAATCTTGAATGCGAGTGAGCTGAAACTCTCATCGTCTGAAGGATGCCTGTTGTCTACATTTCCAGTATCCGGGTTGGTACCAGGAATAGCTTCTACGTCGCTGGGTGCTGGCAGATATTCGATGATGCCATCCAGCAGTAACTGTACTCCCTTGTTTTTGTAGGCCGACCCACAAAACACTGGAACCACTGAGCCAGCAACAGTACCTTTTCGGATTGCAGCCTTGATCTCATCGGGTGAGATTGGCAGGCCTTCAAGGTATTTTTCAATGAGTGCTTCATCAGCCTCTGCTGCAGCTTCCACGAGCTTGCTATGGTACTCGTTTGCTTTGTCTACCATATCAGCTGGAATGTCGCCAATTTCGTATGTCTGGCCGGTTTCATCCAGGTAGCGGATCGCATTCATGTTCACCAGGTCAACAACTCCAATAAAATCGGCTTCAGACCCTATTGGTAACTGGACTGGAATAGCGTTAGCTCCAAGCCTCTCAATTATCTTCTCGACAACTGTGTAGAAGTTGGCTCCCATTCGGTCCATCTTGTTGATAAATGCGATACGTGGAACCTTGTATTTGTTGGCTTGTCTCCAAACTGTTTCTGATTGAGGCTGAACACCGCCCACGGCACAGAATACAGCGACTGCTCCATCAAGAACTCGCAATGACCTCTCAACTTCAACAGTGAAATCAACATGGCCAGGGGTGTCAATAATATTGATGCGATGTGATCTCTCACGCAAGCCTGTAGAGGCATCAATATTCAGACCCCAGAAGCAGGTGGTTGCAGCAGAGGTAATGGTGATTCCTCTCTCCTGCTCCTGCACCATCCAGTCCATAGTTGCTGCACCTTCATGTACTTCACCAATTTTGTGTGTTCTACCGGTGTAGAACAGGATGCGTTCTGTACATGTGGTCTTTCCTGCATCGATATGAGCTGCAATTCCAATATTTCGAATGTTATTAATCGCGTATTCTCGTGCCATTTTGATCAATTTTCCTCAAACTATTACCAGATAAATGTATTTAGAAACGGTAATGCGCAAAGGCTTTGTTAGCCTCAGCCATGCGGTGGATCTCTTCTCTTCTCTTAACAGAAGCGCCAGTGTTGTTTGCTGCGTCAAGTATTTCTCCGGCCAGCTTTTCTGCCATTCCTCTGCCAGATCTCTTGCGGGAGTTTGTTACGAGCCATCTGAGTGCAAGAGCAAAGCGTCTGGCATCACGAACGTCAACCGGCACCTGGTATGTGGAACCTCCAACTCTGCGAGGTCTCACTTCCACAACGGGAGCTACGTTGCGCACTGCAAGTTCAAACATTTCAAGAGCAGGGCGTCGAGATCTATTTTCAACCTGCTCCATTGCTGAATAAAACAGCCTCTCTGCAGTGCTCTTCTTGCCATCAACCATCATTCTGTTGATAAAACGCTGTACCAGCACACTGTCATAGATTGGATCAGGTGTAATTTTTCTAGGTGTAACTCCACCCTTAGGTGCATTTCTCGGCATACTAACCTTTTCTCCTTGCGAACCCTAACAGGTACGCCTACTTAAGACTTGGGCTTTTTGGCTCCGTACTTTGAACGGCTTGATTTACGATCTCGTGTTCCACTGGCATCAAGTGTTCCCCTGATGATGTGATATCTCACACCTGGGAGATCTTTCACTCTGCCTCCTCTAATCATAACCACGGAGTGTTCCTGCAGATTATGTCCTATACCAGGGATGTAGGCTGTAACCTCCATCTTGTTGGTTAGTCGGACACGAGCAATTTTTCGCATTGCTGAGTTCGGTTTTTTCGGCGATTGAGTACGTACAATTGTACATACCCCTCGCAGGAAAGGGTTTCCCTTAAGGGCAGGCGCCTTTGATTTTTTCAAAACACGCTTGCGGCCTTTTCGGACCAGTTGGTTAATAGTTGGCATACTGTACCAGTTTCCCCTAAGTCGTTTGTTCTAACATGAAATCTTGGTCACACAAAAAAACCTGTGCTATGCGTGAGGCACTGACAGGTAAGGATTTGCAATTGTGTAATTTGTACCCTAAGTACACACCATGAAGACGGAAAGTCGTCCTTTGCTTCTCCTATATAACCGTTTGCCTATAAACACGCACTATGTAAAACCTTGCTAGTGTACTGCATTGGTAATCAGATTGTCAACCTCGATAGAATGAAGGAATGTGTTCAGAAGCATATTTGACAACCTATGTTGATCGATGTAAATCATAACATTAACTTCATTTGCGAACTTTAATTACTGAAGGCGTCTTTAGAGTAATGTGTTATATTCAGCAAACTTAAAATTATAAACGAACTGGCTCCGTTACAGCTGATTATCAAAAACTGTGCAAAGTGAGATTGATCTGTGCTAGTTATCTTGATAATGCAGCCATTCTTCAGGCTACTTCAGTTTTCCTAACGATATTGGGATTGAGAAATATGTCGAACTCATCATAGCTTGTAGAGGCAAACTCACTAACAACAGCACCTTCGGGGCCGGCCTGAAACCAGTGTGATACACCTGGTGCAATGGTATGTTGCTCACCTGGCTTAAGAATTACTTCGTGCATGGAAGTATAGTACATTCTGTCTTTCTCAGGGATAGCTGCTTTAGGATGCTGCACTGGCTCTCCTTCCACGTACAGGTAGACTTCTCCCCATCGACACCTGAAGGTCTCTTCTTTGCCAGGGGAAGTACCAATCGGCGGATGTAGGTGTTCGGGACAGGTCTGGGAAGGGAATAGAACGAGCTCTTTGGCACTGTATCTGTCTGTATTAATGTATACAAGAAGCTGCAGTCCTGTGATTTCTAACTCCCCAAGACCAAAATCTGCCACTTCTATGTTTTCCATTTCTTCTGATGTAACTGCTAAACCTGCCACAGCTAGATACTCGCAAGTCTTCTTTCTGGCTGCCTCAATCTTATCAATACCCAACATCTATGAGCTCCCTTAAAACATCATGATCATATACTTAAGGAAATGCAAATCTCTTTAGTTGATTACCTTATATATCAACCAGTTCCTGCTGTTATTCTGTTTAAAATGATAAATGCAGCAATTTTCAGGTTTGTTAGGGTGGAAATACTCAACTTGTGATTACATGCTCTCGTGTATAGATCTGCCTGTGACGCATTGGAGAGACACCACGAATCTGTTTAAAGACCCTGCAGAAGTAAGTGTGACTTTCAAAACCACATTTTCTTGCAATGGAATTTATGCTGTCTCCACTTTCGGTAAGAAGTCTGCATGCCTCTTTTATTCTTGCTGCATTTAAAGACTCATGTAGTGTCCTGCTCATAACAGCGTGATATATTCTTCCCAGGTAATCAGGATTACAGCCTAGATGGGTGGCGATCTCAAGAGTTGTAAGCGGCTTGGTGTAATGCTGTTGTATGTACCTGTTTGCCTGCTTTACCAGTGCACTAATTGGCAGCTCTTCCTCATCATTCTGTTCAAGCACACATTCGGAGAGCAGCAGCTGGATTAAAAGTGATGCCGAATATTCTGTTAAATTACTGGTTTCCTGATCAGATAGAAATCTCTGGAATATCTCAAATGCTACCTCGGGTCTTTGAAGCTTGGAATGCTGAGTAACCCGTAATGAAGGAGCATCCGTGACTGCCAATGTATGAAAGTGGACCCAGTAATAGCTTAAGTCAGCTGAATAGTCCTTTGTTCCACCATGCTGCCTGTCTGGAAAAAGTATTAACGATTCTCCCTCCTTAACAGCAAAGTGATTATTCTCTTCCTGGATATGCAGTACTCCAGAGCGTACAAGTATGAGTTCATGGCTCCGAATCTTGCGCTTAGGATGTCTTCCTTCGCCTCGAGAGATAAACAGACCACCATTCTCTACTGGAATTGGATGCGGAACTGACAGTAATAGCTCGGACATTTATGGATCTACACCTCACAATCTCTTCATTCGGATATGTGCAATATTATATCCGCTTTCCGTATAAATATGCTCAATTCCATATGCGTTTTTATTCAATTCTGGATTCCAGGTGTTAAAAGTCTGTGTAACAAGCCCAATCTGCGCAAACGTGTGGTCAAAAAGACGGTAATCCATTCCAAAGCATTCGAATCGACAATAAGATTCACTCGTGCTTAAACTACATTTATTTTAGCTTCATGTTGTAACTCTAAGCTGAGATATTTGTCTTAAGTGGTTATGGAATGGCACGCATCAGCCTCCTTTATGAGTGCACTTAAAAGGAGGCTGAGATTTAACTAACGTTCTCTGCTGATAGATCTTTATAAAATTGCAACATCTACAGCAAGCTCTGGTGTATGCAGCAAAACATGCATCTCTATAATGAATACTCTCTGGACATACGCTGAGGAATCGCTTTCTCCCACACAGACTTTAACTCATCTACTTTCAAAGAGATGAGATCTTCCGTACCTAAAGCAATTCTTACAGTATCGCCCCCTACACTGCCAATCCACTTGCATTCAATTTGATGTTTATCACATAACTTAGTGAGTGATCTCAACTCAATTTCACCTTTTACTGAGCATATCACTCTTCCCTGGGCTTCTCCGAAGAGTAGAGCCGAAGGTGGAATGTTCTCATTCTCCTTGGGATTAAACAGCGTTAAGGCACCTAGTCCAGAGAGCATTGAGCACTCGGCAAGTGCGCAGGCAAGGCCGCCATCAGAGAGGTCATGACAGCTTGCTACCAGTTTGCCAGAGATAGCTTCCACCAGCAGCTCCTGAAGCCTTTTTTCGCCCTGCACATCCAGTAGAGGGGGATGCCCTGCCTCAATCCCGTGAATCACGCTGAGGTATTCGCTTCCGCCCAATCCATAAGCAGGATCTTGATAGGCAGTGAGCAGCAGTATGGTATCACCTTCTTCCTGGAAGGCAGCTCCACATGCCAGCTCGGCTTTCTCAAGTATTCCAACTACTCCGATAGTAGGTGTTGGATAGATTGGACCGGCAGGGGTTTCGTTGTAAAACGACACATTGCCCGACACCACTGGGATCCCTAGTTTCTCGGTGGCATCTGCAATTCCCTCCACCGCCCTTTTAAACTGCCAGAAGCCAGCAGGCTTTTCAGGATTTGCAAAGTTGAGATTGTCCGTAACACCAGCAGGTTTAGCACCACTACATGCCACATTACGTGCAGCCTCTGCAACAGCTATCTGCGCGCCCACAAAAGGATCCAGATAGCAGTATCTGCCATTACCATCAATCTTCATTGCAATACATTTCTCGGATCCACGCACTCGTATAACTGCTGCATCGGAGCCAGTGAGAAGCAGGGTTTGGGTCTGGACCATGCTGTCGTACTGTTCGGTTACATATCTCTTACTTGCAAGTGAAGGTGAATCCAGTAGCTTCAGAAGGCACTCGTTATAGGTTTTAGGTTCCTCTAAAGCATGCGGCTCTTTAAGTGAAGATGGATCGAATGACTGAACAGTGGAAATATATTCTGGTTCTGCCGTTTCAAGATAGTAAGTGGGACACATATCTGTGAGTGCAGTGGATGGCATCTCAGCTACAACCTCGCCCTTGTCTTTTATTCGTACCATGCCATCATTTGTTACTTTGCCGATAATGGCAGCATGCAGCCCCCATTTCTTGAAAACTGAGACCACTACTTCTTCCTTACCTTGCTCCACAATACATAACATTCTCTCCTGAGATTCAGAAAGCATAATCTCATAAGGGGTCATGTTCGCCTCTCGAAGTGGGACAAGGCGCACATCTATCTCCATTCCGGTTCCTGCTTTAGTGGTGGTTTCACATGTCGAGCATGTTAGTCCAGCAGCTCCCATGTCCTGAATTCCTACAATACATCCCGTTTCCAGTGCCTCTAATGTTGCTTCGATGAGAAGCTTCTCCATGAATGGATCGCCCATCTGTACATTCGGCCTCTTGGAATCGCTATCGGGTCCCAGTTCAACACTTGCAAATGTTGCACCGTGAATGCCGTCTTTACCTGTGGCACTTCCAACATAGATAACTGTATTTCCAACTCCCCTCGCAGCTGCACCTGCCACATGATCCCGATCCACCACCCCCACAGCCATTGCATTTACGAGAGGGTTACCGTTGTAGCAGGGATGGAATACCACCTCACCGGCAACGGTGGGCACTCCCACGCAGTTTCCATAGTGTGAAATTCCAGCAACCACATGCTCAAACAGATAGCGATTATGAGTGTTATCCAGCGGTCCAAAACGGAGTGAGTTCAAATTGGCAATTGGCCGCGCATTCATGGTGAAGATATCTCGCAGGATCCCACCCACCCCCGTAGCAGCCCCCTGAAATGGCTCAACTGCAGAGGGGTGGTTGTGCGACTCCACTTTGAACACGATCCCCAGCTTGTCATCTAATGGAATGATTCCGGCATTTTCCAATGCTCCCTGCTCTTGGGCCTCTTTGTAGTTCTTGAAAAGCGCAAGCACCGGTCTGGAATATTTGTACCCACAGTGCTCTGACCACATTACAGCGAACATACCTAGCTCAGTTAATGTAGGCACTCTACCAAGAATTGATTGGATTTTCTCAAATTCAGCCGTGTTTAGGCCCATATCTAGAGCCGCCTGCAGGTTCATACAATCTCCCATTTGTTAATAAGCTTTGAATAGCATGAGAGGAGTATATCTCAAAGGGAGGTGAGGGGTCAAACGTTCAGTAATATATAATGATAGTGGATGCAAACAGTTTATCGCGTGATTATCTGCAATATTTTCCAGACTAATTTGAGATACTCTGGAGGCTGCCATCTCTAGCACTGAAGGTATACCATCCAAAACTGTCTGGATTTTTTTGATTAGGAGTGCATTATCATCTGTAATTATGAATGTGCCCTCAGCCATACTGGCTCTTTGAATAACAGTCTGACTGCTGAGGAATTCTCATAAAACTGATGAAGATCTTGCCCCTCCAGACCTGTTATAGCGAGAGCATCCACATGGAATTTGTACTCCTCAACAATTCCTAAAGACCGTCTGCAGGCAACAAGTATGCTAACAGAAGCACAGGATATGAGAATTCTCTTCATTATTTCAGTGATGGAGACAAAGAGATGTGCACAATTATCGATTTCTAATATCAATTTTCTGTTCTTGATGCTGTTTATTAATCGAAAAGAGACGGAGTCTGAAGATCAGGTTCAGTATTGGGTTCACATTTAATTAGAAATCAAAAATTAGGATATATCTTTATCGCCGAAGCTCTCTCCAAGCGGAATATGACATTCCATCACATGTTAAACTGCCTTTTAACTATATCGGTCTAAATTGTGGTCACATGGAAGATAGCTAAAGGCATGAGGAAATTGCAAAAGTAAGAAAAAAAACTAGGATTTGGTACTAAATCGATATAAATTACAACTTGTAAATGTTTTAGTTCACTCGAATTAACAATCAGTGACTTGAATGTAATGAGATTCGGTG
>JAJZFJ010000078.1 GCA_021805395.1 bacterium | reverse complement strand
TGGTGGCAAGGGTTGAGGGACGCAGTGCAAACGCCCGTATGATTAATTCCCACACTGCCAGGCTGGAAATTGCTCCGGGTCGCTCCTGCCATTTTACACTCTATATAGCAGTTGCCACATGTCCCAAACTGGGTGATCCAGTCTCCATAGCGAAAGGTAAACTTCAGGCTGCCATGGCGCAGGGTTACGAGGTACTGCTGCGAGAACAGAAGCAGCACTGGGCTGCATTCTGGCAGAAGTCATTCATTCGTCTGCAGAGTAGTGTGGACCCAATGGCTGGGTACCTGGAAAGCCTTTGGCATCTCAATATCTACTCCATGGCATGCTGCTCAAGAGGGTATGATGCACCTCTGGCATCTGGCGGCTTGTGGCTAAACAATAAGGACTCCAGGCAGTCACCTGCGTTGTACAAAGGGACAGATCTGCGTGCCATGCTTGCGCCGATGCTGCCATCCAATCACCTCGAACTTTCAGTTCCCACAGTGGATTCCTATTTCCGTATGCTGCCAGCAGTTGCGGCACATACCGGGCAGCAGCGTGGTGTGAGTGGTGCTCACTTTCCAGTGAGGTTTAATCGTTTTGGGCACTCCTTTTCGAAAGCATCCGAAGACGAACCTGTGGATACTAATGATGGCCTGAGATCAGCACTGCTGATCTGGGAGGCATGGAGATATGGTCCAGATCCTTTCTTCCTCCGAGAGAGGGCGTATCCCATCCTAAAGGCTGCCACACAGAGTGCACTTGAAGAGCGTGTGAAACTGGGTGATGCATGGCGAGGTGAAGAGGATACTGCCCTTGCAGCAGCCTTGCGTGCACTCTTATGGGCTTCTGAGGAGATAGAAACAGATCAGGAACTTCGAAGCATATGGCAGGCTGGACTCAATACCATTGGCGTGGCTACTGTCTATCGCCCCGAGTGTCTGCTTCCATTTCCAGAGCTTCGCTCCGCAGATGCTGCAGCACGACTGCGAGGCTGGCTTATGGAGCTTCCGCAAACACCTCAGGGTTGGTTTGCCCCAGACAAGGCAGAACCAGATCTCACGATCTCCGGGAAGCTGTGTGCCACCGTGTGCAGCATGCTTATCCAGCAGGATCCGCTGCCGACATTAAATGCCATTAACCGCGCTGATTTCGGTGGCATGCATCCCACGGCGATTAAAGTATTTCCCGCTCTTCCTTCTGGATGGGATGGAGCACTTTCGCTATCGACGCCAGGAGGCTTCAGGGTTATCTCAGAGGCAAAAGGTGGTAAGCCGCTCTACGTGGCTGTCCGCAGCCTTCTGGGTGGAGTATGCAGGCTGATAAATCCCTGGTCACTCGGCAGTCTTGTGCGCGTTCAGCATGGAAGGCAGCGAATTCTTGAGACTACCCATAGTCTTCTGGAATGGCCAACGGAAAAAGGAGCAATCTACCTTATAGAGAGTGAAGAGTTTCCACTCTCTCGTACAGTGCGCGTGCGTATTGGAGGCAAGAAAAATACAGAGTGTAAACAGTTGGGGCAACACACTCTGGGGCTGCAAAGCAGATTTTCCATGTCAGCCCCGACGCTACAGAACTCCGTTCAAATGCGTTCCAGACTAGATCGCTGACGAGATGTGCGCAAGTCCCTTCAATCCTCGTCTTCTTCGAAAGTACTGTGTGACATCTTAGTCGGAGGAGGAGCTGGTTTATGCCGTATCTCCGAGTAAATGTCTGTTAAGGTTTTGCGCAGTTCCATCGTGAGATATGGAGGAGTGAGGCAGACATCACAAAGACGGGAGGGGATTGAATCTGGAAACCCTTCTGGTGCCTGCTCACAATCCTCCACCAGTCCAACAATCCGCATTCCCTGAGATCGGTATGGCTGAACTGCCCTGAAGATCGCCATTGTCTTCTGTCTTCCAAAATCAGCTGAAATCACCAGAATATCTGGCGGACGTGGAGCTTTTGCACACAAACCCACGGGATCCTGCATGTTTAACAGAGTGGTAACATCCCAGCCAGTTATCTCGGCCGCTCTCACCATCCTGCCTCGAAATCGGGGACGATGCACAGCGATCACAATCCGAAAAGGATCATCACTCTTTTTATCTTTTAGTGTCACACTTTCTCCTAACACCAGTTACAAATTGAGCCAGGCTCTATCTTGAAGAAGATAGTGCCTGTCTCAATAGAGTTATCGGCAGCAGCAGATTTTGCTTTACCGTATCGTTATATTACTCTTTTTCCGCCTGCAGGAATGCCGGCCATTGTGGTGCATCCTGAGCGAGGGCAAGTCCACTGTAAACAGGATCGTACCCCACAGAGTTATCAACACTGCTTGGCTCCTGAGGGCCAGGCAGGTAAATTGACAGCCCTGATGAGCCAGACTGACTGCTGGAGCCATGCACAAATGCCATAATGGCTCCGTTTGGCCCCAATAGCGAGGTCTCAACATTCTGCGCTGCGGTTGCCAGATCTGTGGGCACACCTGGGGAAGTACGAATATCGTCCGCAAAGTCATACAGATCCTTATATTCAGGGAATTCAAAGTACTGCGCATTCTGTCGTGCGGTGTATATGAGGTTCTGCTGATCGGTTACGTGGCCAAGAAGTGATGACCCAAAGGAATTTACTGCCTGAGCAACATTACCCATCTGGGACAGGTCGACCATTGATTGCGTAATATCAGTGGCAGTTGGATATTCCGCAACAGTTTCATTTAGCAGGTTCTGACCAACTACACACGGATTCGTGCCGTCTGACTTGATACTCTGCAGCCACTGATCATATGGATATCCATTACCAGGAGGACTCTCTTCACTGGCTACCATCACTCGTGCAGAATTTCTAATCTGATATGCGACTTCTGCTGTACACTGAAGTGAGCAGTCAATAGCCAAAAGATCTATCTTCTGTGGAGAGGATGAGAGTGCTTGAGCCAACTGCTGGGTTGTAATCTGGTTTCCTGTATTACAGTCTTGAGACACTGCTCTTGTGATCTGCACTTTACCAGTGGACCGGTTTAACACAGGTAGTGCTCCGGAACCATGATCCCATACCACCACTGCCAGATGGTCTGCTGGGTAGGCAGCTTCTCCCCACTGGATAAAGTTTGCCAAAGTCTGCCAGTCACCCATATCAGACGTGCCGTTCACGTTTGTGGATGGATCGGGAAGTCTCTCTGCAGAATCTTCAAGCGAAGAAGTATTTCCATTTTCTATTGCCTGCACATCTGCAGCATCATGTGGAAGTAGATAGTATCTGTGTGTTCCTATAAATGTGGGTGTACCGCAGTCGTTAACAGAACTGAAGTATGGGCAGACGCTTGCCTGTTTCCACTGGATAACGATATTTAAATTTGTTCCATCTGAACCGACAGATGCCATCTGGCCTACATTCAGAAGACTGGCTGGCTGGAGATTATTTGCTGCATTTATATATACTAGCACAGTCCATTTTGCATGTCCTGATACATGTGGGTTTGGCTGACACGCAGCTCTACTTGCTATATTGGTGTTCACAAACGGTGTTGTGCCTGGAGCAACTGTTCTGCCGGGCGGAGTGGTATTAGTGGACCCTCCACCGCCTCCACATCCTGATAGGAGTAGACCGGAAAGGCCCACTACAAGAGAAAGGCAGGTTAATCCAGAGGCTGACATCTTTGAGATCATAGATGAAAAGATCCCTTCTTTACATTTCACTAACAAACTTGGTGGATTAGGGGAGATAGCACATTTTACCACGTTACGTAAATTTCTGCATAATGTGACAGATGGTGATATGAAGTATTCCCAAGTTAATGAAGCAGAACGAACCAATGTTCAGCTATTTTGAAATCAACATTCTCCTTACTCTGAAAGAAGCAAAAAAGGCAGGAACTCAAAAATGGGTTCCTGCCTGAGAAAGGTTTGCAGCCTTTCTGTTGCGGGCAATGTTTCGTCAATATGGATGTGTGCTGGTTCTGTGCAGACATTTCTTGTGCTGAATTAGCACAGTTATCATTTCTTACAAATATGCGTCTATTTGTAATTTCTGGATACTTTATAACAGTTTGTGTACAGACATCATTTCAGAACGTAGCTCATTTATCTGCCTGTTAATCATGCTTTAAACATATTTATGTGCATAGCAAATTAACAGAGCAACAGATGCTTCATGGCTCTTTGGACTGTTGAGCACCCATCCCTTGACTTTAATCTCCACCCTGGAGATTGTTTTTGAAATTACTGATTTATGAAATAGGCAGAGACAGCTGCCTTTTGTCTTGAAGTTACTGAACTGAACATAGGAGTTGCAGCGTTGGAGTTTGAGAGCTGAAGCTTATGAACGTTCAGTGATGCAGCACCACTATGGCAGTTTGAACAGGGTGGATCCGGTTCAATTGGAGGAGATGTAGGAGGTGCTGACGAGGGGGATTGTGCATTTGGTACGCTGGGCACCCAGGTAGCCGAATGCGAGTTTGCACTGGTTCTGGATGCGACAGCTAGAGCCAGCACGGCAGCGAGTGCAATACTCCGCTGCAGGAAAGCAAGACCGGATTGATTACTCATGGCACATTTCCTTTCGAATACCAGGAGAGCAGTCTTTTCAGCCTGTGGAAATATTATAGGCTGTTGATCTTTCACCTAGTTCAGTCATGGTATGCCATGCCTAGGATGAAACTGAGAATTGTATAATCACTGTATTTTCAAAAGAGGTATGGGTTATACTTAAATACTCAAAATCTAATTGCACTCCCAATCAATTAACAGTTTATTATAACAAACTCTATCCATCTTTGTGTAATCTTTATCACTTTCTAAATCCAGGAGAGACGCGATGGTCTCTCCTGGATATTAGTTTACCTATTTTGCAGGATCACCATAGGGGATTCCTCTCCCATTTGTTCCAAGATATACTCGACCATAGATACTTGGATCTCCTGTGATGGCGAGCTGAATATAGCCGTAACGGTGTGCATGGTCGTTTATTCTAACCCAGCTTGCTCCTTCATTATCAGAGCGGAAAACTCCCATTACTCCATTTATCACCCCGGTAATATACATAGCAGGGTAGGTTTCACCTGGCGCATGTTTCCCAAAGCCCAACGCCATACACTCTGAGACTACGGGATTTCTTGTCAATGTTTTACCGCCATTCACTGAGTGAAACAGTCCCGATTGCGATGATATGAGCCATATATCACCTTTTTTCCCTGGGACTGCCACCATATTCCCAAAAGTGTTCAGGGGTTTAACAGTTACAGCCACGAAGTTTCTTCCACCATTCTCACTGCGGTACACTGCATTACCTGAGCCATCCGATGCAGGACCGTAGGTATAAAACACTTCCGGGTCGATTCTGTCAGCAATGACTTCTGTACGAGCAGGACAGCCGCTGCATGGAGACCATGTTTTGCCAAGGTCAGTGCTGTATGATGCCGAACCTCTTCCTCTGTTCCAGATTACTGTTTTTGCATTGCTGGAAATTGCTATGCTGCCTCCACCATAACCTTCTGGTTCTGCCGGGAACGGCGTCCACGTAGTACCGCCATCAGATGAGTATGCGCCAGACTGGTTGTGTGGGCCATTACCCGATCTCACAATCCACATAGGTTTCAGAGCGGCAAAGTCCAGTCCGGTAGTAGTGGTGAAGATAGGGTTTTTCATCATTCCTGCTCGCGGGGATCTGAGGAAATTGTTATGTTTGAATCCACAAATATCTCCCAGCCCGCTAATGAGGTGAGCACCCTGTGGAGGACTGATAAGTCTCAGATCTGCTGTCTCTTCAATACCTTCAGCTCCAACAAACCAGTGTGTGGTGTTGCCGTTGTCGGCATTCGTTACATCGTTACTTGCCCATATTGTTGCCCCGGTACCGTATAGCACATGCCCGGGGTGGAAAGGATCAATCTCGACGGATCCAAGCCACCATCCGGGGGATGCCGTTTTATTACCCCACAAGAGAAATGGAGACAGTGAAGCATCTCGAGTAGAGTTGGGGAAGATGGACTCCCAGGTGGCTCCTCCATTTAAGCTTCGGAAAATCTGATCTCCACCAGTCCAGTGATCAAGCGTTGAAACCATAACCGTGTCAGGATGTTCTGCATCTATGGAGAGACCTGCAAAACCCGATGAGATGGGGGAGATATCCTTCCACTCGCCAGTTGCAGTATTCAGTTTCCACACAGAACCGCCCGTTACACCGTTAGGACCAGGCGCATTTCCGTAGGTTAAATAGAGCATTCCTGTAGAACTTAAAACTCCATGTTGCGGCATGAGATTGAGAGGCTGACCGGGTACCGCACTCCAGGTTGTACCACCATCAATGCTTTTGTATAGTGGTGTATTGCCGCTGTCACATCCAACATAGATTGTTTTGGATGGAGAACCCTGACTTCCAGATTTAGGATCGAATACAATGAAACCTATCCCTATGCCATTCGCAGACTCCTGAACTGGAAACGACGACACTTTACTCCACGTTGCACCTCGGTCAGAGCTGCGCCATAGACCATCCTGCCGTGAACCAAAGTAGAGGATATGCGTATCATTGGGATCAATGTCCAGCCGCTCACCTATAGAACGTCCATCCTGGTTTCCGCCCATTTTAAACGGCATTCTGGTTATTTTCCAGTGTGTGCCCATATCATTGGATCGAAGGATAGCTCCATCAGGCTGACCCGGCCCCGTATATGTTCCCACCGCAGCATAGACCCTGCTGGGATTATGCGGATCTGGTGCAATGGATTCGATACCAAGCATATAGTCCTCATTACCGCCAGCAAAATCTGTAAGCGCTATCCAGCGCTTAGCACTGTTATCCCACCGATATGCACCCCCCATATCAGTTCGGCAGTACATTAGACCCGATTTACACGGGCTAAACTCAATGCCAGGAACAAAGCCACCTCCTACAATTTGTACATGTTTCCATGTGTAGGGGACAGAGGGAACTGGTGTGCTGCCAGAAGGTGCAGCTAGTGTGGGCAATCCAGAGCAGACCATTGCACCGATGCAGGTCTGTACAAATAAACTCTTCATGCTAACTCCTCGAATGATCACATTTGTATAACTTCCAAACTAGGCATTATAGATTTATGGTTATATCTCCTGCTAATATCTCTAACAAAATAAACAAAGGTTTCTTATCCCTTAAATGCGGCTTTACAATCCATGTTTCCACATCGAACTATCTACACAATTATAAATGTAATCACGATAAATCAAGCTGTATGTTGAGGTGATGTTGGATCCTGATCAAGGAGAGGGGATAATACATGGGCTTTAACAGTAACCGTTACTGCCCGAATATGAGGGAAGTGGTTGCTGTGTATATTGGATCCTGTAAGTGCTGGAGGAGGTATCGCCAGTTTTGAAGATAACTGCAATCTGTTTTAATGGGGAGGTTTAACCTGGCGGATTGTCTCGGCAACGACTAATTTCACAGCAGTTGGCAGGTCTGTATCCATGGTACAGCCAGAAGCCAGGTAGTGTCCTCCGCCTCCAAACACGTTAGCAATCCGGTTTACATCGTTACCTTCTCGCGCTCTAAGGCTAACTCTAACTGGTTTCCCAGCAATCTCCCGAAACAGAAGACCCACCTGAACCCCATTCACTGCACGCACATGGGATACAATTCCTTCCGTATCTGCATCGGTAGCATCAAATTCCTTGAAGTCATCAGCACTCAATGCAGACCAGGCAACGAGCCTGTTTTCACTAATTTCCATTTTCTTGAGGGCTCTGCCAAGCAGACGAACAGCGCCTTCTGACCGATTTTCAAAAACCAGCTCACCAATTGGAGCAGGTATAGCACCTAATTTCTGCAATTTTGCTGCGGTTATGAATGTGGAAGGTGTTACGTTGAGATAGCGGAATGAACCCGTATCCGTAATAATTCCCGTCATGAGATTAAGAGCAATCTCTTTGCCAAGCAGTTTTTTGCCTGAGATATTTTCCATTGCAACCAGAACCTTCCAAACCAGTTCCGCCGTTGATGCAGATTTCTGGTCCAAAACCCTAATGTTGCCAATTTTTTCGCCGGTTACATGGTGATCTATATGAATGAGAAACGGGGCGGAAAGCAGGGTTGCGAGCACGCTTGAACCCACGCGGTTTAGGGCACCAGCATCACACATTACTGCCAGGTCAAAGTCTGTATCTGAAGTCTCTGTGTGTACCATTTCCATCCCCGGCATCCAGGTATAGATATCTGGAACGCCGTGGGCGGAAAGTGGCATGACTTCTTTGCCTAATTTTTTGAGTGCTAGAGCAAGTGCAACAATGGAGCCTAAAGTATCGCCATCTGGATTAACATGTGCTGCCAAAACAATTTTTTTAGCATCCAGAAGTTTCATGGCAGCCTGATTAACTGGACTTGTCATATTTCTGAAGATGGCAGCGTTTCAACAGGTGCCTCTGTGGCAGGATGAAGTTCATGTTGTATCGAGTTCAGTAGCTCAAAAATTCGCTGCCCTCTAGCAATTCCTTCATCAAAATGGAATGTAATTTCGGGAGCTACTCTCAATCGTGCTCTCCTTCCAAATTCACCACGCAGTTTGCCCGATGCTCCATTGAGAGCTTTAAGGCTCTGTTTTTTTGCTGCATCGTCGCCCATTATGCTCACAAAAACTTTAGCATATCTTAAATCGCGGGAGATATCCGCACCCGTCACTGTCACAAACCCCAGGCGTGGATCTCTCAGTTCTTTCTGGATCATATCACTGATCTCATGAACTAGCTGCTCCTGCACCTTCTCTTGTCTCAGTGTCATAGCACTAAACCCCCTCTCACCTGTCTAATTCTAAAACGACTTCGGTAACATCAAACTGGTCACCTTTTTCAAGGA
>JAJZFJ010000165.1 GCA_021805395.1 bacterium | reverse complement strand
TTCAAAAAAGCGGGTTGTACTTCAGTAGAATTCACTGCAGATTGTACAATAGGGTGAACTAGATCAGCTGTACGCTGCAGTTCTACGAGGGATGTTTTACGTCCCATAACGGGGCGCATCCATCTTCGTATTGCCAGACTTCTTCTTTCGGCTTTGCTTACACTAAGGGGAAGTGCTTTAGTTCCAACAGGAATGGGTATTGAAAGACCCTCGGGCTGCGTGCTCTTTACTTTAGAATTGCATCCTGTTAACACTGAAACAGCAAGTGTAGTAAGCAGAAATATAAGGATTCGGCGCAAGTTACCCTCCATGAAATAGCACACTGATGATAATATACTCAATTGAACAAAAGGATGTCCGATTCAAGGCCTGTTAATGCAAACTGAACATTCACGATCTACACGTATCTCAAGGCTGGAATCGATGCTTTAAAACGTTTTTAAATTGTTTAATAAAGCAGTTCACATCTTTGAAAACGTGCATACTTGCATTTTCTAATTATCTGTAATACCGATGCACTATTACCTTTACATTCATTCCAATCTGTAATCTGTATAATCTGATTATCCGGCTTCCCCTCAAGTCACACCATTTTCCTGTCAATAATATGTGCATTCATCCGCAGGGTGAAGATAGATATCCAGTAAGAGAGAGTTTGAAGTAGGCCCTATCTGATCTCTATCACATAGCCAACTAAGTAGGAACACAATGCCAACTGGTAATCAGTATTTGCAAAATAATCAGTCATCAGCAGGTAAAACACCTCGTCCCCCGGATGAGGATGTAAAGCGTCTGATTGAGGACTATCGCGCAACCAAAAATTCTAAATTGCGTGATAAGATCGTGATGCAGCACAGTTCACTGGTGGAATCTGTTGCACGACGTTTCGCTGGTTCATCAGAACCTTCCGAGGACCTGGCTCAAGAGGGCTATATCGGATTGATTACTGCAGTAGAACTGTTCGATCCGGCAAAAAATGTGAAATTCTCAACGTATGCTACCCACTTTATCATTGGTCAGATAAAGCACTATCTGCGAGATAAAGGCAAGATTATTAAAGAGCCGGCATGGCTTCAGGAACTTAACCAGAGAATATCGAAAGCTATTGAGAGCCTCACACAAAAACTGCACCGTGCTCCTACACACAAGGAGATCGCAAGAGTTGTTGGGATGACAGAGGATGAAGTGGCTTCCATGCTGATGACCCGGGAAGTCTTTAAGGTCTCTTCAATAGATGGGAATCAGGAAACAGATACCGACAACAGCGGCGCACTCGATATTGAAAGAACGAAGTCAGTGGAAATTGCTGCTCAGTTTGAGGTTCCACTGGATGAGAAGATTGTGCTTGAAGGTGCAATAGGCAAGCTTAAAGCCCTGGAACAGAACGTACTGCTGCAGTTTTATTTTCAGGACCTGAACCAGACCGAGATTGCGAAACGGATGGGAATTTCATGTAACTATGTCTCACATCTCTTACGTAACTCAACCAAAAAACTCAAGAAGATCTTGCAAACAGAGGATCTGCGTACATCGCAGGTACAAATTTCCCAGTTAAGAAGCAAGCTTGACAAACAGTTAATTTCTGATCCGGTCCTGTTTGTCGATGACATCACTCGTCTCTACAACAGATCCTATATGGAGCTGAGACTGGAGGAAGAGATAAGAAGAGGATCACGCCTGGAGATGGAAGTGGGTTTGATGCTGATCAGGATTAATGGTCTGGACTCACTTACTTCGCAGCTGGGATCTCTCAAACATGATCAGGCACTCAGGGATATAACCAACTTGATTCAGAAATCTGTTAGGAAGAGTGATATAGCAACCAAGTACTCCAGCAATATGTTTGCAGTTATTCTTCCATACAGTAGTCTTGGAGTGGAACTGGTGGAAACCAGGCTTAAAAATGTCATCGGTGAATGGCTGGATGAGTTTCATGCCATTCACAACAAGACAATTCTTGAGCTGGCTACCGGATTGGCATCCAGCCCTAAAAACACTACAGACTGGAGAGAGCTAATAGTGCTGGCAGAGAGCAGAACGCGCATTAATCCTGAAGGACTGTTTGGTCCTGACGGATCTAGTAGACTCGCAGCTTAGCTCCATTTAAGCGTTTTCGATTGATGTTATGCAGACATGACTTAGGAATGGTGGTTAATTTGGGATTTCCGTCGCTTATGTATTTCATGCCAGGATGTTCCTGCATATATTTCAGCCAAAACACCATTCCATATTTTCCTGGCACCGGCTGCACTCTTGGAACTGCGATTGCCCGGAATTTCTTGTCTATAACTGCTGGGGCTGGCTGCGCTCCAGCTAACATCACAGCGCGGTTATGATACTTGAGTCCATTCCAGCTTCCTGATAACGCAAGTTTCCTGTTTCGCGGCGCAACACCGTAAGGCAGCGCGAGCACATCATCATCTGCTTTTGGAGCCAGTACTTTTATTCTAGCCACGTTTTGAGCAAGCTCCCACTGAACCCTCACGGATGATAACTTGCTGAGCTGCGGATGGGTGATTGTATGATTTCCAATCTCAAATCCCATCTTTAACAGTGCATTCAGCTTTTTGGACCTCTCGTCCAGCCTGCCAAATGCATTATCTGGAAGCACAAAGAATATCCCTCGCAACCTCCAGTCAGGATGAAGTTTATGGAAGGCAATCAGTACTCCCACGGCACAGTTCGGGCTAATTTCTCCATTTGGCAGGTACTGAAACTGGGAAGCATCAGCATCATCAAACGACAGAATCACCGGTGATTTTCCTGCCGGAATATTGATGCGGTTGTCCAGATAAGAACGCATACTGATTGGTCTATAGTTCAATTTGTAGAGAAAATTAAGATCGTTCTTCAACCCCGCTACTGTGCGTGAGTATGGGCTGTTAGATTTGAGGAATACGTTGTGATATTCCAGAATGGGGACTTCACCGTCCTCGTTTGGTCTTATCTTCTTCAGCTCATCGGAAGTAAGCACAGGATACTTATGGGTTATTGAATCTCCGGATGCAGGTGTTAAAACAGTTTGAGACTGCAGTGTATTCAGCACTGTATTATGGCTGCCGCACCCACTAATGGAAACACCCAGTGAGCAGCTGGCCAGAATTGTTTTAAAGTGGAGTGATCTTAATGGTTTCATGATGTAAATATACCCGTAAATCTATCAGGAATGTTTCGAATTAAGAAAGAAAATCTCACGTCAAAGCTTTCCCAATGACAACTCGACCGCAAGAGTAAGTTCAATGTATTTACTATCTGTTATTGCATGCAGCTGATACACATGAAGAATTGTTAAATTATACTATATGAGTACATCGCTGCACGCGGTTTCGCTCTATTAATATACATTTTGATTGTGCCTGTACGAGAGGTAATTAGTTTACTGGCAATGCTCTGAAGCCAGAATTTCTTGACGCTAATCATATGTGGGGCGTATAATAGGCAGGACAAGTTTATAGCTGTTTAATTTGCGCCCGTAGCTCAGCGGATAGAGCGGCAGGTTGCGGACCTGTAGGCCGGGAGTTCGAGTCTCTCCGGGCGCACTGTTTCCATTCTCAGCCGTCGTAGCTCAGTGGATAGAGCGCCTCCGTCCTAAGGAGGGCGTCGGGGGTTCGACTCCCTCCGACGGCATGAAAAAGGCTCCGTGCAATGTATGCACGGAGCCTTAAATTTTGAGAAGCTCCCCGCGGTGGATTCGAACCACCAACATTTCGGTTAACAGCCGAACGCTCTGCCGTTGAGCTAGCGAGGAATACGACAATTAGTTTCTCATAATCGGAATCATTTGTCAAGGTCTTTATCACAAATTTCCACTTGACATTTTTTAAGCACTTAGTCACAATGCTTCATGATAGTCATTTAGTCTGGAGGATTTTCGTGCGTCTTACAACTACACATTTCCGCAGGTCATCCCTTGCAGTTTCAGTTGCACTAACATTGCTGACCTTTCATCCCTCCACATCCATTGCAGGCAATACAAACTCCAAAGCGTTCACTCCTCCCACCGCTATCCAGAAGAAGTTAATTACACTCTATAACAATGCTTCAAAATTATTGAAGCAGGGCAAAAGAGACGAAGCCCTCACAATCTTTCATAAAATAATTGCGCTCGCCGGTTCAAGTGCAGCACAAAAACCGATTGTAATGATTACTTATGGGCAAATCTATAACATCTACTCAGCTGAGCACAATCTAAATGGTGTGGAAGCGGTTTTGCTGAAAATTGCTGCAATTGATCCCACAGATAACAACACTGCCTCGCGGCTAGCGCGTCTCGCAGCATTACGTCATCAGTCATCTTTAGCGGTGAAATGGGCAGATAGAGTACTTGCACACAACCCCAACATGATTGAGAGAGAGTCGGCTGAGATGGCGCTGGGTCTAGTCGCAGCAAATGCTGGAGATGACACCTCTGCAGCAGCCCATTTCTCCAAAGCAGTTGTTGAGATGCCAAAAGATTCGGATGCACGCTATAACTATGCTGTCGCACTCCTCCATTTAAGGAGGTTTGTACCTGCACTTAAACAGGCAAATGATGCAGCTGAACTTATGCCCAAATCCCCTTTTCCATTAATATTGGCAACTGAAATCTGTCAGAACGCCTCCGATCTGCAAGAGGCTCAGAAATACAATAACAGAGCGCTTCAACTGGATCCTAAAAACTTTACTGCGCTGTTCTCCAGGGCATACCTCGAACAGCAGCTTCTACAGACAGATCCAGCAATTAATGCATATCTGGCAGCTCTCAAACTCTACCCAAATAATCCTGCCGGTCATTACAATCTGGGAATTTTATACATTACAAAAAAACAGTTTGGGGAAGCTGCCAACCAGTTTCGACTTGCTAAAGGAGCATTTGGCAATACCAATCCTATTGTTGAAGAGCAGTTAGCACAGTCGCTTGCAGACGAGGCACTCCTCATGGAACCTGGTGCTGCGCAGGACAAAGTACTGAATGAAGCAGTCATCGCCTATAAACAGGCATTGGTTAAAGACCCCAAAAACCAGAAACTTCCAGTTCAGTTAGCCGTGCTCTATAGCAGAACTGGCCATGTTAATAAGGCCAGAGCCATCTATACTGGGCTTTTGGATAAGGATCCAACCGATCAGACGGCTGCTTTCGGAATTGCAAATCTCGATATTATGAACCGCGATGGTGCTGGTGCAGAGATGGTTTGGCAGCAGTTTATCAAAAAGAATCCATCCGATACCGTTGCTTACCAGCAGCTAGCATTTCTACAGGAAGCTACCACACAGTGGACTGCTGCCATTCAAACCTGGAAATCACTCCTGCAGATTGAACCGCAGGATGGAGATGCAGTTCTGGCAATGGCTAATGACTATGTCAAATCTGGTAATCCCGCAGAGGCATCCACATACTACCATAACATCCTGCTTATGGATCCCAAGGCAATGGATGTACCGGCGAACAAGAGGCTATTTGCTGTTTCAAACAGAAGATCCTGGCGGCTAACTGCGCTTCAGGGTTTGGCAGATATCGCTCAATCAACACACCACCTTCATCAGGCAATAGGATGGCTGGAACAAGCCAAACATGAGGACGAAGCTTATGAAGCTTCCAATCATCAGCCGGTAAGGATGACTCCCTACAGAGAGATTGCGTCCATCTACCTGCAGCTAAAAGAGCCCCAAAAAGCGGTAGATGAGCTGGTTAAACTAACCAAAGCACTGCCTCTCGCTGCTGAGCCGTACTCTCTGTTAGCGAATATCTATGAGCAGCAGAATGATATTCCTGATGCTGTTTCCGCACTGAAAAAAGCGTCTGAAAGAGCAAAATCGCCGATAAACTACAGTCTTGAACTCGCCACACTCTATCGGCAGCATAACATGCTTTCCCAGGCTGAAGATACCTACGAAGCCCTTCTTAAAAATTCTCCCAACGATCAGGCACTCATAACCAATCTGGCACAAACCCAGCAAACTGCAGGTGATCTTTCGCAGGCTCTACTGAACTATGAAAAGCTGGCAAAGCTTGAACCTCAGTCATACTGGATACTTGATAGAGAAGCAGCAATTCTTACAATCCAGAAGCACTACAGGCAGGCGCTGGTACTTAGAAACAGACTGATAGATGCAGAGCCTGCAGATCCACAGGTCTATGCAGATCAACTGCACCTGTACACCCTGATGGGCCGGCAGGATGACTGGTTCACACTAATGCAGAATAAAGTAAAGAAGTATCCATCGGATGCTATTCTATTGTCAGCTCTTATGGATGGCTATAATACAGCTGGACAGGAGGTGACAGCAGGCAATGCTTTCATGTCCAGCCTTGCGTCAAAAAACGCCTCACATGCAAAAGTGTTGGAAGCAATATCTGAAGCCTACCAGAACCATGGTGACATGAAGACAGCTACACAGTATCTTCAGAAAGCCGCGGCGATTGCACCTGACGATGTATCTCTGAACATCAACCTTGCAAATCTTCTGGATAGCCAGCAAAAGGTAGATGCAGCAAATGGAATCTACTCAGATTTAATAGCAAATAAGGTACTCTCTCAACAGACTCGCAACAAATTACGCTGTGACTTGGCTCAACGCCTTTCGAATCAAGGTAAGATACCGGAGGCAATTCTTGAATACAAGAGCGCTCTCAATGCAAATCCTCTGGATGAAAAAGCATTTCATTCTCTTGCCACACTTTACAACCAACAGCACATGGTTAAGCAGATGATCTCTCTATGCACTACAACCTACTCTCTAGCCAATGCCTCTCTACTCCTTCAGGCAGAAGCTCATTGTATTGCAGGAACAGGGTATCAGCAGGAACAGAACATTGCAGAGGCAAAATCCCAGTTCACAATAGCGGAAAAGGAAGTACCTGGATACGAACCAGCACTGGCTGGCTTGGACAGTCTCAAAATATTAGCAAAATCAAAAGTGTCAGGAGAATAGGATGACAGACAAAACACCAGTGCTGGAAATGCGGAACATTACCAAGTTGTATCCTGGAGTGAGAGCGCTAGATGGCGTCTCTCTTACAGTTCACGCAGGTGAAATACACGCACTCCTTGGCGAGAATGGTGCTGGTAAATCTACCCTTATGAAGGTACTGGCTGGTGCTACTTCGAAAGACAGTGGTGACATTTTACTGGATGGCAGCATTGTGCACATAGACAGCCCACTTAAAGCGATGAGTTTGGGCATATCTATCATCTATCAGGAGTTCAATTTAGCACCATTTTTGTCTGCTGGCGAGAACATCTACCTGGGCAGAGAGCCTCAACTCGTTCCTGGTATTGTCAATTTCAGAAAGCTCTATCGAGATGCCCAGGAGCAGCTTAACATGCTTGGTGTTACGATTGATGCACACACCCCTGTAAAAAACCTGAGTATTGCTCAGCAGCAGATGGTTGAAATTGCCAAAGCCACCAGTAGAGATGTGAAGATAATCATTATGGATGAGCCAAGCGCCACATTAACGGATCATGAGATAAAAGCTCTGTTCGTTCTAATGAAGCGCTTGAAAGAGAGAGGCGTTGCAATCATCTATATCTCGCACAGGCTGGAAGAGATCACTGAAATTTGTGATACCGCTACCATAATGCGAGACGGAAAGCACATTACAACCCGACCAGTGAAAACACTCACCCGTGAAGACATTGTCAAGCTGATGGTTGGCCGTGATCTTACCGATGCAATCCCAAAGGTTGTAGCTCCACTGGGAGAAATTGCACTGTCAGTAAAAGGCCTTACCAGAAAAGGTGTAATAGACAATGTTTCATTTAACATTCGTCATGGCGAGATTGTTGGGCTGGCAGGTCTGGTTGGATCAGGCAGAACAGAAACAGCACGTGTTATATTTGGTGCGGATAAGATGGATAGCGGTGAAATATCCATAGATGGCAAGCCTGTGAAAATTGACAGCCCCAGTGATGCAATTGGTCTGGGTATCGGTTTTGTAACTGAAGACCGTAAATCTCAGGGACTGGTTTTGAGCATGGAGATAAGAAAAAACACCAGTAAAGCAAACCTTCAGTCCATAAGTTCAGGCGGATTTCTTCAAACAAAAAAAGAGAAACTTGTAGCAGAGGAATACCGTAATAAACTTGCTATACGCACTCCCTCGGTTGAGCAGCTAGTGCGAAACCTGTCTGGAGGAAACCAGCAGAAAGTTGTTCTGTCTCAGTGGCTGTTTAGAGGATCACGAATCATGATCTTTGATGAGCCTACAAGAGGGATTGATGTTGGAGCAAAGAGTGAGATATATCGAATCATGAACAATCTGGTTGCAGATGGCGTTGCCATTCTGATGATATCCTCCGAGCTGCCTGAAGTACTTGGGATGAGTGACAGAATTCTCGTAATGCATGAAGGACATCTCACAGGGGAACTGAGTAGGGAAGAGGCTACCCAGGAAAAAATTATGCAACTTGCAACGGGTGGAAATTAAACCAAGGAGATACATATGAACCCAGGTCAACCATTTGGAGCACCACCTCCCCTGCCCATTCGCCCACAAAGGTCGGCAGGTACCAACTGCCTCATTGCAGGTGGAGTTGGATGTGCAATTCTCATACTTATCATGATAATAGTGACTGTAGTAGCATTGAGCAAAACTCCACATCTCATGTCAACATTCAGTAACCTGGGAAATGGCACAGTTGCATGTAAACAAAAACTGACAGAAATTGATGTGGCTCTCACCCGATATGAACAGAAACATAATGGCAAATATCCCGCCAAACTAAGCGAACTGGTTCCTGACTATTTACCAGACTCGAGTGCACTTACCTATCAGGCCAGCCCATCTACACCAAAACAGACAGTGGTATATTCACCTCCATCCAAAGGGCAAACTGGACAAGTGGTTGTGGCAAAATATCTTGTTGGTACCATCGATCTATCTGCTTTGGGTCAAAAGCAGGAGATATTTGAATGTCTCACAAACTCACATACAATTGTTCAGCAGCAGGTTGTAGACACACAAACCCCAGGTAATTAACTTCTTGATGATGGGCGACCTGGATGCAGTTTTGCATCAGGTCGCCCTTTTCATAAAGTTTCTCCGAACTATATCCATTTCGGTTGAACAGGTGAAGTGTAGATTTCTATACACCAGCCGGACTAATTCAACTATCAACCCAGGACAAATTCATGCGAATTGTAGGAATCATTCCCTCACGACTGGCATCCACACGACTGCCAAATAAACCCCTCCTTGATATTGCAGGACATCCAATGATCTGGCATGTGTGGAATCGTGCAAAGCAGTCGGCGCTTCTCTCAAGGGTATGTGTATCTACTCCAGATGCTGAGATTGCCGCGGTCATTGAAGAGGCAGGTGGATCAGTTATCATCACAAGAGCGGATCACCCCACAGGATCCGACAGACTTGCAGAAACCGTGCATCTTCTGGGTCTGGATGATCAGGATATCGTGGTCAATATTCAGGGTGATGAGCCTCTCATAGAGACTGAGGCACTGGATGCCGTTGTACGCCCCCTCCTTGAAGATCCGCTATTGATGATGAGTAGTGCATGCTGTGTATGCCCAAACGAGTCTTTGAACAACACTGCCGCTGTGAAGGTTGTATTAGACAGGAGCAGCAATGCTCTCTACTTCTCTAGGTCACTTATTCCTTACACTCGAAACGAAAATATAGTACAGCCTAAGCTTCATATAGGTCTCTATGCATATAAAGCATCATTTCTCCGAATTTTTACAGTGCTGCCTCCCTCACCTCTTGAACAGACGGAGGGTTTGGAACAGCTTAGAGCACTTGAATATGGTTACAAAATTAGAATGGTTGAACTGCAACACCCTTCTGTTGGAGTCGATACACAGGAGGATCTGGAAAGAGTGAGAGCGATTCTCCTCGCATAATTACCGGCTGTAGATCCCCATCGTGCCAGTCAATAATCTATATGGTTTCTTATCATACTAAGTTATCACTACAGGATAGTGACTAGGAGTGCTTTCGATGGCAACTTCGAAAATTCGGGTGTTAATTGTGGATGACAGCGTTTTGATGCGTATGATGTTATCTCGAATTCTATCTGAAGACACTGGCATAGAAGTGGTTGGTACAGCTGAAGATCCCATTGTTGCCAAAAAGTTGATAGCAGAGCTTTCTCCCGATGTTATCACTCTTGATGTGGAAATGCCACACATGGATGGAATCACTTTTCTGGAAAAGCTGATGGATGAGCATCCGATGCCTGTAGTGATGATATCCACGCTTACAACACAGGGTGCTGAAACCACCATGCGGGCACTCGAACTTGGAGCAGTAGATTTTTTCCCAAAACCTACCTCCAACATGCTCAAAAATACTCTTACCGGGGCATCGGAAATAGTATGGAAGGTTAAGAGCGCTGCACAGGCTAAGGTTAAGCCTGTTCTACTTTCAACACCGCCAGTCGTCTCCAGTAACTTTGGAAGTCTCAGAAATAGAAGCTTAATTGCCATTGGGGCTTCCACCGGTGGTACCGAAGCAATCAGGGTGGTGCTGTCCACAGTGCCTGCCGACTGCCCTCCTATCCTCATTGTGCAGCACATGCCTCCGGGATTCACGAGCTCCTTTGCAAAACGTCTAACCAGCTTGAGTGCTATCCAGGTGATAGAGGCGCAGGATGGCGACCGAGTGGTACCGGGGCAGGCTCTCCTCGCCCCTGGTGGCAGCCATATGAGTCTGGTGCGCAGCGGCGGGTCGCTCACAGTTCGCATCACTCAGGATCCACCGGTAAACCGACACCGCCCATCTGTGGATGTTTTGTTTCGCTCTGTTGCCAGGTATATGGGCGCCGCTGCTGTAGGAGTGATACTAACAGGAATGGGAGCAGATGGAGCAGATGGACTGAAGGAACTGCGCAATACAGGTGCACACACGCTTGCGCAAGATGAGGCATCGTGCATTGTGTACGGTATGCCGCGAGAGGCATTTGAACGTGGTGCAGCCGAAAAAGTTCTACCCCTCGGTGATATAGCACAGGAGATGCTTGCCATGGCTGTGCTGGCATCAAAGGCATCCCCACCGAAGGCAGCCTGAGCTACCGCTAAACCGCATACCCTTTGTTGCTTCATCGATCGGTGTGGGCAGTGGTACTTCAGAAGCTGTGATGTGGTATAGCAATCAGACTGTAGCATCCAGCCGACTCAGGTGGGCTTTGGGATTTCAGCACGGTTCTTCAGTTCCGTGCATTCGGCAACACACTTGCGGCAATGCCTAAAGACATTGCCTACGGATCACAAGCCCCCTGAAGGGGGCTGCACGATCCTTGGTTAGGGGTAACGTTACCCTATAGCGGGAGATCCCTCATGCAAAGCAGTACCTACTTCCACCCATCCTTAATGAGCACTAGCGAATGGCGAGGAGAGGTTCGCACAGACACACGGGGAGAGATAGAAGCGGCTGGCGGCACCGTAAACAGCCCCGTTTTGCGGCAATGCCTAAAGACATTGCCTACGGATCACAAGCCACCTGAAGGGGGCTGCACGATCCTTGGTTAGGGGTAACGTTACCCCATTGCGGGTGATCCCTCATGCAAAGCAGTACCTACTTCCACCCATCCTTAGCAAGCATTGCACATCCAGAGTTTAACCACCAATTACCACACCACTGTAACTGTATACATAGAAATGTCCCACTCCGGTACAATAGAAGTATGTCGCTAACATTAAATCCCGATACCAGTTTACTGCTCATCATAGACATGCAGGAGAGGCTGCTCAAAGTGCAGCATGAACCAGACAGCATGCTTCACTCCTGCCTTGTTCTTATCCAGGCTGCACAAACGCTGAACATACCAATCCTTGCCACCACACAGAATGCTAATCGCCTCGGCCCCATGTCAACCCAGATGGAAACATATATCGATTCCAAAGTCCACATACTGGATAAAATAACATTCAGTGTAATCAAGGATGAGGCGTGTTCTGATTTCATTGAGCATTCTGATAAAAATCAGATAGTCATCTGCGGTGTTGAAACGCACATCTGCGTTTGCCAAACAGCTCTCCAGCTTCTGGAAGACGGTTATTCGCCCTTCGTCTGTGCAGACGCTGTCACCTCAAGGTCAAAAGAAAACCATCTCAACAGCCTCGAAAGAATGAGGACTGCCGGAGTTCAAATCACTTCCGTGGAAAGCTCCATATATGAATGGCTTGCAAAAGCAGGCACACCCGAATTTCGTGCTATCCTTCCTCTTTTCAAAGCTGAATAGGTTGTTGTAACAAGGAGTTAAATTGATCGAAAAGAATCCATCGTCAATTCAGAGTAATCAGCTGCCAAATGGGGTTCGTGTAGTAACCGAAACAGTAACACATGTGGAATCGGTTGCCATAGGGATCTGGATCGGGTCGGGCTCTTCCCACGAACCGGAAGAACAGGCTGGTGCGATGCACTTTATTGAGCACATGCTGTTCAAAGGCACTGAGCGTAGAACGGCACATGCCCTTGCTGATGCTATTGAATCCAGAGGCGGACAGATTAACGCATTCACGTCTAAAGAAGCTACTTGTTATGAAGCACGTCTTATGGCTGAAGACTGCGAACTTGGTTTTGATGTTTTAGGTGATATGCTCACTTGCTCACTCTTTGCGCCTGAGGAGATTGTGAATGAAAAGCAGGTGGTTCTGGAAGAGATTCGCATGGTGGAAGAGAACCCGGAAGACTGTGTACACGATCTGTTTGAAGCCACATTATATCCCGATCATCCCCTCGGAAGACCGATTGCAGGGAGTTTGGAGAGCGTACAGAATTTAACGCGGGAGGGTATTCTGGACACAATCCGTGCTCTCTATACTCCCGATAGGGTTGTAGTGGCTGTTGCTGGCAACATCTCGAGTGCTCAGGTCGAGGAGTATGTCACTCGTTGGCTGCACAAGCTCGAAGGCATTGCTAAACCAGTTCACAATACCCCTCTTGTTCCTTCCTGCAAATCTGGCAATATCGTCAAGCGTGATGCAGAACAGGTTCAGTTTGTGATTGGTGGACCTGCCTATAACAGAACCGACGCCAGAAGATATGCGCTCTCACTGCTCAATAATGTGCTCGGGGGTAACATGAGTTCCAGACTTTTCCAGGAGGTTAGGGAAAAGAGAGGACTAGCATACAGCATTGGAACCTACTATCGTGCCTACGAGCCGGGTGGAATCTACTGTGCATATGGTGGCACCAATCCCTCCACTCTTGATGAGACGATCTCTGTAATCAAGACCGAGTACTTAAAAGTTTGTGAATCGGGTTTGACTGAAGAAGAGCTTACAAAAGCGAAACAGCAGATTCGGGGGGTACTGGCGCTAAACATGGAAAGCATGAACGCGCGCATGAATCGCTTGGGTGAAAGTCTGATCACTCACAACAGAGTGCTGTCACTAAATGAAATCATGTCGGCTTATGAGTGTGTAACGAATGAACAGATTATCGAGTCCGCCCGCTATGCTCTCAATCCCGAAACGTTGACTTTAGCGACAGTCGGACCTCCTATTAAGTCACAAAGAAAGGTTAAGACACTGAAATGATTACCGTTGCAGTAAGCGGAGCAGCTGGCAGAATGGGTCGTGAAGTAGTTCGTGCACTCTCGAAAACCATGGACCTGAAGCTCGTTGCTGCTATCGACATGATGGAGACAGGTGAAGATGCCGGCAAAACTGCGGGTATCGGTGAGAACGGTGTATTGATTGGAAACTCTCTGGCGGATGCTTTTACTCAAACAAAGCCGCAGATCATGATCGATTTTTCAGTACCCAGCGCAGTTCTTTCCAACGCACTGCTTGCTATAGATAATGGAATATCTCCTGTGATAGGAGCTACCGGGTTATCAGAGCAAGATTTACAGGTGATAAATCAATCAGCCGGGCAAAAAGGTATCCCAGCTTTTGTAGCTCCGAATTTTGCAATAGGTGCAGTTCTAATGATGCAGTTTTCAGTGACTGCTGCCAGATACCTCCCGGACGTGGAGGTGATTGAGATGCATCACGACAGGAAAGTGGATTCTCCTTCTGGCACAGCACTTCTCACAGCACAGCGCATTGGCGAAGCCAGGCTTAAAGCAGGCATCTCCCCGGTTGAGCCGCCTGCCAATCTGGTTGAAAAGGCACCTGGAGCGCGGGGTGCGTCCTCTCAAGTTACCGGGAACGTGCCAGTCCATAGTGTCAGACTTCCAGGGTTTGTAGCATCCCAGGAGGTAATCTTTGGTGGTCCAGGGCAGACCCTTACACTACGCCACGACTCATTAGACAGGCTCTCCTTCATGCCTGGCGTTGTTTTGGCAGCTCAGAAAGTCCTCTCACTTCCTATTGGGCTAACCATAGGTCTGGAAGCTCTTCTCGTCTGAGAATATGCAGGAAATATTACCAAAATTTCTATTTGAATTCTGGCACACATCCTTAAAAGGATAGATCTGCTCTATGGTTTCTGCAATTAGGATATAATTGAATTATGAATATTCACCATATCCAGCTTTTCGATGCAGTTGCACAAACGGGTAGTATCACAAAGGCAGCCGAACTGCTTTTTCTCTCGCAGCCAGCCGTCTCCCAACAGTTGAAAGAGCTGGAGAAAAGTCTCGGAGTTACCTTGTTTCAAAGGCTTCCCAGGGGTGTGCAATTAACGGAAGCGGGCACAATCCTGTATGAATATTCGAGAAAAATCAGAAGACTCGAATCTGAAGCAGAAACTTCCATTCAGGAGTTAATTGGACTTCAGCGAGGCTCTCTCCTCATTGGTGCAAGCCTCAATATCGGCAGTTATTTCTTACCTGAAATATGTGCAGAATTCTGTAAAAAATATCCTGCGATTTCTGTTAAGGTTGAAATTGCAAATACCGATTCAATCACTGCTCAACTGCATAATTCTGAACTGGAAATTGGCCTGGTTGAAGGTCTTGTCCCTGAAAGTGAGATGCATAGTGATGTGTTCGCTCAGGATGAGCTAATCCCAGTTATCTCCCCAAGCAACGTGCTGGCTACCTTAAGATCTCATAGTGCACACCGGTTTTGTTCGGAACCGCTTATTGTTCGAGAGACAGGGTCTGGCACCCGTGCAATCACAGATTTAGCTTTAGAGAAACTCGGTCTTGTGCCAAAGATTTCCCTTACGCTCGGAAGCAGTGAGGCAATCAAAAGAGCTGTGATGGCGAATGCGGGTGTAGCAATCATCTCCCGGATGGCAGTGGTGAGTGAACTGCTTTCTGGCAGCCTGCTCACACTGCCTATTCCCCAGTTAACCATTGTCAGAAATCTCTACAGGATCTACCCTAATGGGTTCAAATTGAGCAGCAGTGCAGAAGCTTTCAACAGTCTTCTCTTTCACCACAAATAGCATATTTCACTGTTTAATCGCTAACATTACCTGTTTGAATACGTAAATTTAAACTATATGGAAATGTTCCAAATATTCTCATCATAAATTCTATAGTGCTTTATAAATCAAGAAAGTTGAATTATGACGCAATTGACAAAAAATATACCTAGAGTTGTTATAGTCGGTGGAGGTTTTGGGGGACTGAATGCTGCAAAAGCGCTAGCCAATTCTCCTGTAAAAGTAATTATAATCGATAGGGCTAACTACCATCTTTTCCAGCCTCTGCTCTATCAGGTAGCAACTGCATCCCTATCGGCGGAGCAGATTACTGCACCAATACGTGGAATTTTAAATACACAAAAGAACACAGAAGTTCTAATGACCAGTGTTAATGCTGTAGATACAAATGCCAGGATTGTACACACGGACAATGGTGAAATACCCTACGACTATCTCATTTTGGCTACAGGAGCTACCTATAGCTTCTTCGGACATGATGAATGGAAAAAGTACGCACATGGCTTGAAGACTATTGAGGATGCACTTGAAGTTCGCAGCAAAATTCTTGCAGCTTATGAATTTGCGGAACTAGCCAAAACCGAAGACGAAAAGAATGCATGGTTAACTTTTGTAATAGTTGGCGGTGGTCCCACAGGCGTGGAGATGAGTGGCCAGATTGCGGAGATGGCACATACGACACTTAAGAGAGATTTCAAACACATAAACCCTTCCAAAACGCGCGTAACAATTGTGGAAGCCGGCGAGAGAATTCTTTCTTCATTTCATCCTTCACTATCTGAGAAAGCTTCTAAATATCTCAAAGATTTCGGTGTGGAAATCCTTAATAATACGCCGGTTATAGACATGGATGCTTTTGGAGTGACACTCAAGGACGGACTTAGGATACCATCACGAACCGTAATCTGGGCGGCAGGCAACAGCGCATCCCCTGCTGGCAACTGGATAGGCGCAGAGATGGATAAAGCTGGCAGGGTGAAAGTAACACCCTCGCTCACCGTTCCCGGGCACGATAACATCTATGTCATTGGTGACACAGCTTCCCTTGCACAAGATGGAAAACAGCTTCCGGGAGTTGCTCAGGTCGCAATGCAGATGGGAGTCTACTCAGCTCGCTGTATAAGGGCACATGTGAATAACCAAAACCCTCCTCCACCGTTTCGATACTTCAACAAAGGGGACATGGCAGCTGTAGGGAGAAAATTTGCCGTATATGACGTGGAAAAGCTGGAAACACCTTCCGGCAAGAGAATAACCGGACCCATACGCATTGCTGGAATCACTGCCTGGTTAATGTGGCTGACTATTCATATCACGTTTTTAATCGACTATGCAAACCGGATCTTTGTACTGTTAAGCTGGATGAACTCCTATTTTACAAATCAGCGGTCGGCACGGCTTATTCCTTCGAAAGTTAAAGAGGAATCACTTCCTAACCAAAATTGCAGCCTCAAAACCAGTTCGGATCCATAACCTATAAAGATGCATTTTAACCGCACTATTCTGATTGCATATCCTCATCAGGCTATGTAGCATCCCGTATTACTTTGCTAGGATCCAGCTTCGCTAAGTAGCTGGGGAAGATTAAGTTGTTTTGAAAACATTGTGAACTCACCATTTACGGTTCGAGGCCATTCTTCAGTTGGTCTGTCACGGTACAGTTCAATACCGTTTCCATCAGGATCGTTCAGATATATCGCTTCACTCACTCCATGGTCGCTGGCTCCGGTTAATGGGATACCAGCCTCCAGTACCCTTTTAACAGCTTTGGCTAACTCAACGCGGGATGGATACAGAATAGCTACATGATACAGACCTGTTGTCCCAGGTGCAGGTGGTGAGCCATTTTCGCTCTCCCAGGTATTCAGTCCGATGTGATGGTGATATCCACCGGCACTTATAAAAGCCGCACTGTCACCCATTTTAAGTTGTAATTCAAAACCCAAAATACCGCAATAAAAATCCAGTGCTCTCTGTAAATTAGCCACCTTCAAGTGAACGTGCCCGATCTTCACTTCTGGATGTATGGTGTCGTTTTGTAACATAAGACCCTCACTATTGTCCTGAGATGTTATTGATTGGCATCAGCCTCTGTCTATTCGCCGTTGGAGGAAGCAGGTTGAATATAATTCCTATCTGCTGATTACGAAGGCGATAAGACAGTCCCACCTGCATACAGTCAAAGTTACGCAGGACTGCAAACTCGCCATCGTAAGCTCGTGAATGATCCAGGTCGATGTACGATAGAAATCCAAATGCCCATGGTCCACCTACCTGATATAAAATCCGCATATCATTTCTCACATCCCTTCTATCGAAGAGAAATGGTGTGTTACCTGCTGCACCCAAATACCTGTACAGCACTGCTATACGCGATGTAGATGTGGGAACATAATCCAGTTCAGTTTCAGGTGAAAGAATATTGTAGGCGGTTCCTGTGGAGTAGAGATTTGCCCATTCACTCAAACCAAATCGAAGTGAAAGTGTGTGATCCAGCAGGATAGGCTGTCCAGCAGCACGTATTCTCATGGAAAGCCGCGCTGCGTTCGTGTTGAAGGGCTGCTGCATGTAGTAGCCCATTGCGAGTCTCACATTCAACAGTAGCGGTGTGCCAGGTATGCGTTTAATTGCTGCCTCGGTACCACCAATCTGAGTGTTTTGATCTAACTTGGTGCTATCGAATGAGTGCCCCAGCACATTCACAAACTCAACACCAACCTCTGGAAGACGGGAGACAATTAGATCGTTAACATTTCGGTTATATACATAAGATTGATTCTGGATGAGTCCAAAACCAATTGCCCTTGGCGTAAACTGGGTCTCAAACGAGTTTTCAGAGTAGTTGGAATAGATAGGCTCCACTAGCTGTCCAAGGGTAGACCTGAGTGGATTATCAATACCTCTAGCAGCAGTAAGAGGAGGTGCCACATTGGAAGGTGTTGGCAGCAGATCCTGTTGATAAGTAATCGTCCCGGTAGGAAGTTTCTTGAAGTTCAAGCGTACATTTGCATCTAACGAATGATGGATATCCAGGATGGGCGTGCGATGAATTCCCACATACAAACCATCTGTGCTGTTGTATCCTGGCAAAGGAGCAGGAACGCCAGATCCTGAACTAAGAGAGTATTTGTATCTTGGAAGCGTTATCAGTTTTGTGGGACCCACATAGAAAGTAACATCTCGACCCTCAACAGATTTTCGGGGGGTAATAGTTAACTCGTGGGCATGGATATGATAGTCTGGATGTGCACGTATGCATGTGGTGAAGGTTCCATCCTGCATCTGGAATATACCACCAGGTTTGGCAACTATCCTCTTACCTTTCATCGTGAAGTAGTCACTCTCCACAATTGCGTTGTTTATCGAACCAGATTCCGTTTTCAAATCCAGATGCAGGTCATTTCCAAAAAATGTACCATCACTGAATAAAACCCTTACTTGCCCGGGAGCATCTGCTGTCTCAACCTTCGTGTTCCATACAAATTTATCAGCCTCAATCGTTATAGGGCTGTGATCCACTCCATCCACATAGATCACATGCACGTCACCTGTGGCAGTAATAACTCCTGTTATGAGGTTCTGGTGTAGCTGCGAAGCATGCGAAATAGTGATCGGGCTAGGCCCTGAAGGAGTTGACTTGCCGCTTGCGACACATCTTCCCGATGTACTAGAGATGAAATATACAAGGATTAATGCAACAGGGAACTGTTTGGATAACTTGCTGGTATTGGATATCATCTTCCACCTGCAGAAATAAGACGGATTGCTATCTGCATTATTTCTCCACTGTCTGTTGAATTTGGGATGGATTGCGCAGCTCTCACCGCACTTCTCCTGGCGTCGGTTCTGCTGTAACCAAGCTCTACAAGTGCTTCTATAGCATCTTCCATTGCACCTCTTTGAGCTGCATTGGCATCGGATACATCCGGCAGCAGGGCGTGCTGTTCAACATGCAGTTCAGACATTGACTTGCATAACTCCAGACAGACGCGCTGCGCAAGCTTTTGCCCCACTCCGGGCGTTCTTGTAAGTGTAGAAGTGTCTGACTCGACTATAGACCTCACCAGTTCCTGCACAGACAGGGCAGAGAGCATCGCAACTGCCAGCCGGGGGCCAACTCCATTCACGGCTATTAATGCCCTGAACACACGTAACTCTAGCCCTGTTCCAAATCCAAAGAGGGAGAGATCATCTTCACGCACAATCATGTGAGTAATAAGCGTAACGCGCTCCTCACCCTCCTGAAGTTGTGACAGGCTGGAAGTTGGCACAGTAACCAGATAGCCCACCCCTGCAACGTCCAGGATAATGGTGCTGCCTTCAATCTGAACTATCTGGCCTGTTAGTCTTGCAATCATAAATATCAGTAAATAACCTTGTTTAAAGGATACTCAACAATGCCTTCTGCACCAGCCCTTTTCAATTTGGGCAGCAGATCTCGCACTGTGTAATCAGCCACAATAATCTCCAGAGCCACCCAATCTTCCGTAGATAACGGGGAGATAGTTGGATTCTTGAGGGCAGGAAGAATGGCGGTAACGCTGGCAAGATCTCTCCTGGCCACATTCATCTTCAGGCCAACCAACTGCTCGGCATTCAGTGCACCCTGAAGTAGCATGGCAAGATTTTCGATCTTGGAACGTTTCCATTCATCATTCCACGCCAGCTGATTAACCACAAGCCTTGTTGTGGACGTGAGTAATGTATCAATTATTTTTAGATCATGCGCTCTTAAACTGCTGCCCGTCTCTGTATTTACCACAATTGCATCAGCCAGCTCGGGCACTTTCACTTCACAGGCACCCCACGAGAACTCCACCTTTGCCGTAACCTGGTGTTGTGCCAGATAACGCTCGGTTAACCGCACATACTCTGTTGCTATGCTCTTGCCCTGGAGATCTGCAGCAGTATGAATATCAGAACCGTTCTTGGCAGCAAGAACGATCCGTATGGGATTATGAGTTGCTTTGGAGTATGCAAGCTCTGCAACTTCATGTACATCAGATCCATTATCCTCAATCCAGTCTTTTCCAGTAAGCCCTGCATCCAGAATCCCCTGCTCAATATAACGGGGGATCTCCTGAGGTCTGATCAACAGGGGCTCTAGTTCAGGATCGTTAACATTTGGGTGATATGAGCGTCCGCTGCTCATTCTAAACTCGTACCCTGCCTTCCTGAATAGCGCAAAAGTAGCCTCTTGCAGACTGCCTTTTGGAATGCCAATGCGTAAAACCTTCTCCAATGATTTCCTCTCAATATAGATGTTTGAAAATGTGAGGGCATTATACCCCGCCAGTCCAGTATAATTCAGACAGGAAACATTCGATTGTTAAATTTTTGTACCAGAGGAGTAGGCATGAGCAGGTTAAACTCTAATTTAAAGTGGTTTTATCCCGGCATGTATGTTAAACGGTACGCAGCTTTAGCTTTCATTGGTGTTTTCATTTTTCTTATAGGCGTTGGTGTAATTAATCAGATCCACAGGGTTAAACCTCCTCTCGCAGTACGTGCTGCAACATGGGTAATCTCACATGCAGACGCCGATATTCATCCTGGTACTTTGGGGCTTTTACTGACAATTATTGGAGCACTCATCTGTCTACTGGGTATTGGAAAACTCATCAGTTCACTTACAAGCGCTGTTGATCCTGAAATGAGTTCGGGTGGACTGGTAGAAGTTATCTATAATCGAAGGCGCCTTTCACAGGGTAAACGAATCGTTGTAATTGGGGGTGGAACTGGTCTCTCCACACTGCTCAGGGGATTGAAGCGCTACACATCAAACATCACGGCAATAGTAACCGTTGCAGACGATGGCGGCTCATCTGGCAAAATAAGAAAACAGCTGAATATTCTGCCGCCGGGTGATATCCGAAGCTGTCTTGTTGCCCTTGCTGACGCAGAACCGCAGATGACACAACTTTTCCAGTACCGCTTCAGAAACAGCAGCACAAACTCATCAGATTTCAGACCAGGTTCTGAAGGTTATGGGGAAGGATTAAGGGACCATGCCTTTGGAAATCTTCTCATTGCAGCGATGTGTGCGGTTTGCGGCGGAGACTTTGAGCAGGCTGTTTTGCAAACAAGCCGAGTTCTCAACATCCGTGGACGTGTACTGCCTTCTACTGTTACTCCTGTTATTCTTCATGCTGAAATGCAGGACGGTTCCTATATAGATGGCGAAACCGCCATTGCAGATTCTCCGCTGCCAATCAAGAAAATCTACCTCCAGTCGATAGAGCCAGGCGTGACTATCACTGCTGTGGAGGATGCACTGGAAGCGATTCGTATGGCGGATATAATTCTACTGGGACCAGGCAGCGTATTCACAAGCATTCTTCCAAATTTACTTGTACCCGGAATAAGTGAGGCGATCCAGCGAACAAAGGTGAGGAAGGTGTATATCTGCAATGTGATGACCCAGCACGGAGAGACCGATAACTACACCGCCAGTGACCATGTACAGGTGCTGGAGGAGCACACTGTTCCCAAGCTGTTTGATTATGTGATGGTGAATACGGGTATCCCGGATGCACAGCTACTGGAAAAGTATTCTCGCACCCAGGCAAGGCTTGTAGAGCCCGACATCGACAGACTGAAAGCCCGTGGATACAAGCCTATCACCGGTGATTTCATCCATGAAAGCGATGTGGTAAGACACGATGCCGGTCTCTTGGCGCGTGCAATTATCAAGATGCTAGGTTAGTGAAACAACACTAACCCATCTCGAATACAACCTTGCCACAAAGCCCGTCCCGCATGAGAGACATGCCTCTGTCGAAATCTGCAAGAGGCATAGAATGGGTAATTGCAGGCTCTATGTTCAGTCTTCCACTCGCAAGAAGAGCGCTCATTGTATGCCATGTCTCGTAAAGCCTTCGTCCAACAATCCCCTGCACTGTAATGCCCTTGAATATGATGTCCTCTGCAACTCTCAACTCAACAGGCCGCGAGGGAATACCCATCAGCGATACACGACCACCCGTTCTGCAAATCTGCATTGCCTGCTGGATTGCTGAGGGAGCACCAGACATCTCCAGAACGACATCCACACCCTGTCCGCCAGTTTTGTCGAGTACAACAGGACCAAGTTCCTGCCGCGTCACATTACACACGGTATCTGCTCCCAGGGCAACTGCCAGATCCAGGCGATAGTCTGAGGTATCGGTTGCGATAACATGTGAGGCTCCTGCCGCCTGAGCTACAGCGACGGCAAAGATGCCAATCGGCCCGCAGCCCAGTACAGCCACAGTGCATCCGACCACCTCGCCTGCAAGGGTTGCATGAACTGCATTCCCTAATGGATCCTGAATGCAGGCAAGTCTGGGTGGAACGCTGCGATCATTCTTCCACGCGCTCCTCTGAGGCACCACTACGTAAGGTGCAAAACAGCCATCCACATCCACACCAAGAATACGGGTATTCGCACAGACATGGTACTCGTTGCGAAGACATTGAGCACAACTCCCACAGACATGGTGGCTCTCACCACTCACATAATCCCCAATCTTGAAACGGTCTACATCTTCTCCAACCTCTACAACTTCTCCGGCAAACTCATGACCCAGAACACGTGGTGGACGTACCCTACCTGCAGACCATCCATCCCAGGCATAGATATGGTAATCGGTACCACAGATGGATGTGGCCAACAGCTTTATCTTAATCTGGTCTGGTCTGGTAATTTGAGGTTCAGGGACATCAATGAGAGAAGCTCCAGGCCCTGCAGTAGTTTTTACAATCGCTTTCATCGTATCTTTCTTTTCATGTGGTGATTTGAAATCTAACTATAGGAGATCAGGTAACGGCTCATCCAGTTTATCTTCACCCACCTCTGTCAACCGAGGAAACATGTATACAAGAATCACCTGAATAGACGCTGCAACAGGCGTCGCCAGCAGCATCCCCCACACTCCAAATAATGTGGCACCAGCAACAAGTGCAAATATCGCCACCACAGGATGCAGACCAACCGACCCACCTACGATGCGGGGATAGATGAGCTGATCGAACACCAGATTAGCCATAAGCACATAGCACACTGCTACCACCAATGCATATACGAATGAGTGCTGATGTATATGAACAATGAAGAGAAAATGGTGAGGGTTCAGGTATGCCATTGTAGCAGCACTTGTGGCAGTGATGAGGTTTCCAACGTATGGCACTGCATAGAACAACCCTGCCAGCAAGCCGAGGAAAATTGCATACTGCACATCTAGCAAAGTGAACAGGATGAAGGCACATAGAGCCATTAAAGCACATATTTTTGCAAGGCCTCTTAAATAGGCACTGAATACATCCACAACCTCTCTGCTTATTCTATCTGCATGCTCCTGCTGCTGATCTGGAAAAAGTGCTATCATGTGTGCCCGAATTGCAGGGTAATCTCTCATGAAAAAGAAACCTGCCACTGGTATGATAATCAGCCAGAAAAAGTGGCCAACAAGCCACTGTACAGCACCATGAACAGATGTGAAAAACAGGGTGATCGCGTTTTGTACCGGTCCGCTTCTGTCGGAGATAATTGCATTCACATTCGTCTCTTTCATTCCCAACATTTTCAGGATGTGAGAATGCAGAGCCATTTCCGAATTTGCAGAATGAACTATATTTGAATAGTAGGTCCCCATGTTATTGCTAATCTCCTGAACCTGCGAAAATGCCAGAGGCGCAACAACAGTAACCAGCACAACCAGAAAAGCAAGCCCCATAAAATAAAACACCAGGATTCCCTGTGTTCTTGTTTTAAGGAGTTTGCCATGCTTTTCATTCTGCCTTAATGATGGATCTAGAAGCGCTGCGAGGAAAAAGGCAATAATAAATGGTGGAAGAATAGCCTGCACAAGGTATAAAAAGTAGAGGATTATAAGCAGTGCACACCCAAGAACAACCCCTCGTTTTAAGTCATAACGAGTCCATCCGAGAGGATAAACAGCCCGTGCCGACATCACCACCTCTGGATGTGTCGGCACGGTCTTTGTCTCATTACGAATGTCTTTGCTAAGATCCCCTACCACTTCTACTTGAGGAAGAGCGGGGCTGCTGTTGGAGGCACTTTCAGAATTCAACTAGCTGGTTGCCTCTTCATCAGCGGAATCACCCAGCTTCTGTGCCATCTGGGCTCTAATTCTTTCACTAGCTGCAGTGACCTTCTGTCCAACAGTCTTACCCAGGTCGTTCACTTTGTCTGTCAAGTCAGAGATGGTTTTGGAGAGATCATCTCTCGTTTCCTCTCCGCTTTTTGGTGCCATAAGCAGCCCGGAAATAGAACCCACAAGCACACCAATCCCAATACCAGCCAGAACACTAAGCATAACATTTCTGTCATTAGAAGCCATTTTATCTACTCCTTGAATTTGTATTATTCGGAAATCCGCTTCACAATAGAAGTGCCTTTGGCAGATCTACTTTTTTGATTTTGAGAGGGTTTCATACCAGAGCGCAAATTCAGAAATGTGCGGACCACTGCCCCCCCTGCAGCAATCATTCTGGTTGCCTTCCCTACACTTTCTGCTTTGATAGACAATTCACGAACAGACTGAGTGGCATCTGCTAAACCAAGAGTAGTTACCTGCATATTCTGGAGAACCACGCGTGCGCTCTCAACTGTAGGAGTAACCTGCTCATCAATTAACGTATGCACTGCTCCCAATGTGACGTTAACATGCTGTATTGTACTGTCCAACCGAACCTTAGTCTCTGAAAAACCCTGGAGAGTCTCCTTTGCCTGCGCGAGCAAACTAATCACTCTCCCTACAGCTAGTATCGTTATCAGAAGCAGGATAATCAGCAGGATTCCAATAGCAATACCCATTATGCTTCCTTTCTATCCGATCTGGTCTAGTTCTATACGAAACGGGATAGGCAGTAACTCATCCAGTGTGAAAACCCCCACACCATAGATGATTATCTCTGCACCCTTCTCCATCAACTCCACCATCACCTGTCTGCATGCTCCGCAGCATACCTTTTCGTTCAGTGAATGCTGTGTGGCCGATGTACATGCCACAGCTAAACGGGTAATGCTTTCAGCCCCTTGGGCAACTGCCGAAAAAAGAGCCACCCTCTCTGCACAACAGCAGAGACCGTAACTTGCAGATTCTATATTGCAGCCGACAAAGCAGCCAATGTCAGTTTCGCATGCTGCTCCCACTGCAAATCTGGAGTATGGGCAGTAGGCTCTCCTGGCAGCAGTGTATGCCATCTGCTGCAACGCCTCTTCGCCCTCAGTTAGCTGCGTTCGCATGCAGATTCATCGTCGTTCGCTTTGAGATAATGCCACCCCCTAATACTACTTCACCGGCCTCTTCGTCATCACCACCATAAAATACGGCAGATTGACCCGGAGTTACTGCCCGCTGTGCAGTTTCAAACCTGGCTACTATCTTACCTGCAAACTCGGAATTATTTAGCATTACTTTTGAAACAGTGCCATTGTATCTAATTTTGCACCATGCAGATGTCGGACCCTCTAACTTTTCAACTGCACTCCAAATGCATGTATCTGCCTCAAATCCCTCTGCATAGAGATCTTCATCTCTTCCAGCAATCAGGGTATTGGTGTCAGCATCCAGGCCAAGCACAAACAGAGGAGCCGAATGCCCGCTGGGCATCCTTTTTCTTTGCCCAATGGTGTAGTTGGCAATTCCGTTATGCTCACCAATCTCTACACCTTCCAGATTAACTATCTTGCCAGGTTTAAGTGTATCAGGTGCTTTTTCCTGCAAAAACTTCACATAACCATCTTTAGGAACAAAGCATATTTCCTGAGAATCGGGCTTGTTTGCAATACTCAGACCCAGATCTGCAGCAATCTTTCTGGTAGCATGCTTGTTCTCCAGATGCCCTAATGGCATAAGGGTTCTAGACAGTGCATACTGCGTGAGAGTGTAGAGTGCGTACGACTGGTCCTTGTTCTTGTCTACAGCTCTGAGTAGCTCATACCTGCCGCTGCTTTCGTTAAATCTTATACGTCCATAATGCCCTGTTGCAAGGTAATCGGCTCCCAACTCTTCTGCATGGCGCAACAGCTCCTCAAACTTAACGCTTCTATTGCACTCCACACAGGGATTAGGTGTCCGTCCTCTTCTATATTCTGATATAAAATTATCAATTACCTTGTTTGCAAAATAATCTCTAAAATTCAGGACATAATGTGGTATACCTATCTTTGAGGCAGCTCTTCTGGCATCTTCAACGGCACCAAGCGAGCAGCAGCCGCCATGTTTGCCCTGATCTGAATGCTCTTGCCAGATCTGGAGCGTGATTCCAATCACTTCATATCCATCATTTTTTAATATGGCTGCGGTAACTGCACTATCTACTCCTCCGCTCATAGCTACAACAACTTTTTTGCGTTTCATTTAATCTATTTTTCTCCAACATACCAAATTGACTAATTGTACGCTATTATTCCATACGGTCTTGCTATATAGTCAAGTAAATAACAGTTTGATTTTATCCGCTATCTAACATACAGTACACGTAATTACATCGCAGAGGTTAGACATTAAGGAGTTCATATGGAGCAGCGAGTTTCTCTGTTTGTGGATGGTGCAAATATGTACTATGCACAAAAGCGTTTGGGATGGTTTGTAGATTTCAGAAGAGTTCTTAATCTGTTTGGTGAAAGTGTAGGAAACACAATTAGTGAAGCATACTATTACACAGGGGCTGATACTGCTGGAAAAAGGAGTGACAGCTCTTTTCATGACTATCTAATCCACTCTGGATACACAGTTAGAACAAAAGCCATTAAACAGATGATTGATGATTCCACGGGTGAAATAGTGGAGAAGGCAAATTTGGATATTGAGCTGGTAATTGACATGTTCAATACTGTTGAACTCTACGATACCTGTGTCCTGTTAAGTGGAGATGGCGATTTTGAGCGTGCCCTTGAGCTTGTGCGAAGCAAGGGAAAGCGCATTGCTGTGGTTGCTCATCCTGATATGACAGCCAGAGAACTGCGAAATGTGGCTGGGCGTAACTTTTTTGACCTGAGAGATCTTGAAAGAACAATCTCCCGCAAGGATAGAGCTCCTGAAAATGAAGGGCCACGAAACCCTATGCTCGACTTCCTTCCCCCACCTGATGAAGAGTATTAATGCCTGAAAATGCATGGTTTATATAAATATTGCAAAAGTATCTCCAAAATGCCAATAATCTGCTCGTGAGCGGGGAGTAAGAATGAAGTTAATTCTGCTCCGCTGATTTCACCCTCTTTCTGGAGACAAATCATTATGGAGAGAGGCCTCTACGCGGCCGCAACAGCAATGAATGCGCAGCAGACAATGCAGGATATTATTGCGCAGAATTTAGCTAATGCCACGACCGCAGGCTATAAGCAGGATGTACCAACTTTTCAGGCATTGCAGAGCATGATGCTAAACCGCGTTGTGGATGGACGCACGGTTCCTGTTGGACAACTGGGCACTGGATCTGAGATGGGTCAAACATACACAGATTTCCAGCAAGGCCCAATGGAAGCCACCAATAACCCTTTGGATATTGGATTGCCTCAGGGAAATTTCCTGAGCGTTCAAACTCCCACAGGTACAAAATATACGGATGCAGGCGCACTCAGTCTGGATGGTAATGGAGACCTTACTACCCTTTCTGGACAACCGATACTGGATAGTGCTGGTAGAACAATAAACGTTGGGAAGGCTACCGATGTTGCTATCAATGCAGCAGGTCAGGTGACTGCCCAGGGAAAACCGATTGCTCTTCTATCCATTGTATCAATCCCTCTCACTCAGCTGAGCAAACAGGGTGATTCTCTCTTCAACGCACCGGCAGGATCTGCAAAACAGGTTGCCACACCTCATGTGTACCCTAAAATGCTCGAGCAGTCTAATGTGAACGTTGCTCAGAGTTTAATTGAGATGATCATCGTTGAGCGCAGCTTTGAAACAGCTCAAAAAGCTGTATCTTCTCAAGACTCCCTCCTTCAGAAAGCCACCACGGATGTAGGCAAGGTTTAACCTTTAACAACACGGCTGGTCCTGTCTGTTCAACGATGGATAGGAGGCCGTAATCGTCTTTACGTGATTTGTAAAGCGAATACCATCAGGCGACAGTGTGTCGCCAATAAGGAACGGCAAAAATATGGATAGAGCACTTTTTACATCTGCCACAGGCTTGGCAGCACAGCAGATGAATCTTGATGTTATTGCAAACAACCTTGCTAACGTCTCGACAGTTGGATTTAAATCCAGCCAGGCAAATTTCCAGGATCTTATGTATCAGGATCTGCAGGATCCAGGCAGTCAGACAAGCGCAAGCACCATGCTGCCAACAGGTACCCAGGTAGGATTAGGTGTGTCTGCAGGAACAACCAGCACCATAAACACTACGGGAACAATGCAGCAAACAGGCAATGCTACAGATATGGCAGTGCAGGGAGCAGGGTTTTTTCAGGTCCTTATGCCAGATGGCACAACCTCGTATACACGAGCCGGCAATTTTAATGTAGACGGCACCGGCAGACTGGTCAATCCTCAAGGATACCCTCTTCAGCCAGAAATCGTAGTACCACCAAACAGCCAGTCCCTAACTATCAGCCCCAGCGGTCAGGTAACTGTAACCGTTGCAGGTCAGACCCAGCCACAGGTTGTGGGACAGGTTCAGCTAACCACATTTGTGAACCCCGCCGGTATGAGAGCAATGGGAGGCAACCTGTTTCAGGCTACAGCTGCTTCAGGTACACCCACCACATCTAACCCTGGCAGCCAGGGCGCAGGAACAATTGCTCAGGATACTCTTGAAGAATCCAATGTAGATATAGTTTCCCAGATGGTGCAGATGATCATAGTCCAGCGTGCATACGACTCCAATTCCAAGGTTATCACGTCGGCAGACCGCATGATGTCCACCACTAACGCTCTGGTTCAGTAACTGCTTTAAGGATCTCACTATGCGTAACTATGTCACAACTATGTCTGTTCTATCCCTTTTGCTGGTTGGCTTGGGCACACCAGTCTCTGCGAAATCACGTCTGAAAACTGAAAGTACCAGCAGAATTGTGATCACTGTAAGAAGTGAGAGCAGTGTAGATACAGACCAGATAAGCTTAGGGAATATTGCTACAGTTACATGCGATAATCCGGCTTTAGCACACAAACTGCTGGCTGGCAATATTGGAGTATCGCCATTACCGGGCATGTACCGAATACTTATGCCTGGTGACGTGGCTATGCACCTCAGAGCAGATTCGCTGTATCGGTCAGGGATGGTAATCAACACTCCACCTTCTATTAGAGTAGACAGAGTAGCGCATGTCATCTCAGCACAGCAGCTCACAGATGCTGCCATAGCTGCAGCTCAGCCAATTGTGAACGCCATTCCAAATGCCAAAATCCAGGCAGTGAAATCCATGGGCACTCTGAATGTTCCTGCCGGTAAAGTCTCTATTGTGGCGGGGGCGCCGGTAGGTACACCGGAACAAGGAACCCTGTATGTCCCGGTGAGTGTGGATGTGAATGGCCAGCCAATTCAGACCACAGAGATAACACTTCATGTCATTCGTCATGAAGAGGTTGTGGTTGCAGACAGCCTGATACAGCCACAAGATATCATCACTGCATCCAATATTTCCCTTCAGGTAATGGATCTGCCTCCAGGGTTTGGAATGCCTGTCACCGATCTCAAGAAAGTTATTGGAATGCGAAGCACTGTAAGGGTACTGGCCGGCATGCCTATCCCTGCATCGGGTCTCGTTATTCCACCTGATATTAATCAGGGTGAGATCATTACGGTGCTTTTCGTGATTGGAGATCTCACCATAACAGCACAAGCTACGTCTGAGCAGTCTGGACATATTGGAGACACTATCCATGTCTACACAACCAGCACGCACAAACTTTTAACGGGGACCATTAAAGACAAACACACAGTGCTTGTGCAGACCGGTCAGAATTAAGAGGAAACATAAATTGCAACGCACATACAAAACTCTACCATCGGTAGCCCTGGGATTGCTTCTATTTATAGAAACAGGAGTGAAGGTAGAAGCTCAGTCACTCTTTCCAATTAAAGCAGCAAATCAGCAGGCTGTAAGCAGCAGCGGAGCGTTTTTCTCACTGTACAGCGATATTAGGGCACATGGTGTAGGTGATATTCTTACAATTATCATCAATGAAAACACTACAGCTGCCTCTTCGGCTTCACTGAAAACATCACGCAATGAATCGGGAAATTTCTTCAACGGTACAGGGTTATTCCATCAGCTGCTGGGTGGACTCTCGTTTGGAGTTAGCAGCGGCACTGCTTCTGATGGAAACGGTCAAACATCCAGAACAGGAACTCTGGCAACAACGCTATCCGTGGTAGTTACTCAGGTGATGCCAAATGGCAACCTGATGGTGAAGGGCTCCAGCCTGATGGGAATCAATAAAGAGACCCAGAAGGTTACGATTACTGGCATGGTTAGACCTGCAGATATTGCTCCAGACAACACCATTCCATCTAACCTGGTTGCTGATGTGAATGTGGTCTATGATGGAAAAGGCATTGTTGCACACACTCAACAAGAGGGCTTCCTGAGTAAAATTCTGAGATTCTTATTCTAAAGGTACAACCATGCAAAATACAACCAAGGTCAGAATCTTCTTAACAGTAGCCAGCATAGTGATGTCCTTAATCTCAGCAGCCGCACAAAATGGACCCACTCTGGGTAAACAGACCAGTTTCGAATCTTCAGCATTTCCTCCATTAAGCGGTCTGGTGCGCCTTAAAGATATTGCAAAAGTGCAGGGTGTACGGGGAAACCAGCTGTTCGGGTATGGACTGGTTGTCGGCCTTCAGGGAACTGGAGATGGCCAGACCACCATCTTCACCATCGATTCGCTCACAAACATGCTGCGAAGAATGGGCATTCAGGTTGCTGGAGCCTCAGTGATAGTCAAAAATGTTGCTGCGGTAATGGTTACCGCTACTCTGCCTGCATACGCTAAACCAGGAAGCAAGATAGACGTAATTGTCTCCTCAATAGGAGATGCCAAGTCTCTTGAAGGTGGAACCCTCATTCAGACACCGTTGAGGGCGGCTAATGGACAGATCTATGCTGTAGCACAGGGTCCGCTCTCAATTGGTGGGTTCAATGTGAGTGCAGGTGGTTCAAAGGTACAGAAAAACGATGTGAATGTTGGTAGAGTTCCAGGAGGAGCTTACGTAGAGCAGGCTGTTGATGAGCCTCTCACACAGGATGGCAGCTCTCTGCAGGTAACTCTTTCAAATCCCGATTTCACAACAGCTAACAGGGTTGCAGACGCAATACGCCGTCAGATGCCTGGTGTGCAGGCAATGGCGCAGGATGCTGCAACCATAAACGTCGCTATCCCTTCTGCCCAGCAGGGCAATCTGGTTCAGTTCATCTCCCACATGGAGAATGTGCTGGTAACCCCGGATGTTGAAGCGAAGATAGTTGTGGATGAGCGCACAGGGACAGTGGTAATTGGAGGGAATGTGAGGCTGGCTGAAGGAGCTGTGGCACATGGAGATATCAATATAGAGGTTTCCAATACCCCTGTTGTTGTTCCAGCACCGCAAAACTCCATCAACGCGCCACCTCCTGTAGTCATTCAGCAAAAATCTGCCAGTGTGCAGGAGCAGGGTGGAAAGCTTGCAGTTATTCCAACCACCACTACGGTTGCACAGCTTGTACATGCTCTGAATGCACTGGGAGTTTCACCCAGGGATCTAATCTCTATTCTTCAGGGAATGAGAGTGGCTGGCCTAATTCAGGCAGAAATCGAGATTATGTAGCAATGTCAAATACCATACCACCTAAGGTTACAGTCACTGTTCCGGTTACACAGGCTTTGCATCCTGGTACTGAACCCTTAACGGAATACCAGAAGAAATGTGCAGCGCTCAAGAAAGTAACCCAGCAGTTTGAAGGAATGTTCCTGGACATGATTATGAAGCAGATGCGAAGTTCACTCAAACAGGATCATCCAATGTTCGGAGGCGGATTTGCTGCACAAACCTATCAGGGAATGATGGACCAGCAGCTAACTTCCGAGATGAGCAAAAGTGGATCGTTCGGTTTAGCTCAGGAGCTGTATACCGAGCTGAAGCCGCTCCTTCCTGGTGCACCTGTTGCCCCAGCGAAAACTATATACAGGAATACACTGCTCCCAGCTCAGGTTTATGGTGGAATCAAAAAAACTGGAGATGACAAGTAAGATGCCACAGCAAAACAAAGTAGACACTTCCAGCCTGTGCGCCATATTCCAGGCAGAGCTTGTGCTAATTAAAGAGATGGTGCAAATCTCACTTGCGCAGGAAAAATCTGTCGTTGCAGGAGATATCACCCTTTTGCAGGCACTCATCAACAAATTGAAGGAGTGTCATCTGAAAGGGCGCATGCTGGAGCTTGAGAGAATGAAGATATCACGAAAACTGGCTCAATCCTTCCGGCTTCAGCCAACGTGTACTCTCATGGTGCTAATAAACAGTCTCCCGGTGGAACAGAGACAACCAGTGCTACAGCTTCGTCTTGAACTTCTGGAAGCAGAGAGAGAACTGAAACAGTCTGAAGAGCGAAACAGGATATTTCTTGATGCAGCCATTTGCTGCACCCAATTCCATATCAACACACTCACGTCAGCGGCGCTTCATTCGCCAGCTTACGGAAGTAATTTAACCCGCATTGCCAACCCTGCTTTCTATTTGGATAACAAAGTCTAATTGAGGGCATGCCGAACCAGGGATGGATTCGGATAGAACATCAAGGATAGAAACAAATGACATCAACCTTTTTTGCGCTGAATATCGGACAGCAGGCTCTGGATGCCAGCCAGACAGCTTTACAGGTGGTAGCAAACAACACATCGAATGTTAATACACCTGGTTTCTCAAGGCAGGAGGTGAATTTCACAGAATCCACCCCCTATACAGTGCCAACACCTACTCAGACATCTCTGGGCCAATTAGGCACAGGAGTAACGGTTGCGAGTGTATTGAGAGTAACAAACAGCTACATCAATACCCAGGTGAACAATGCAACATCTCAGCAGGGCTCTTCGCAAACGCTCAGCACCCTGATGTCTCAGGTGCAAACAGCATTCAATGAGCCAAGTGGAAGTGGGATTGGGCAGTTAATGACCAACTTCTTTAACTCCTTCAGTCAGCTTTCCACCGCACCAGAGAATGCCGGAGTTCGATCTACAGTTGTAAATAGTGGAATAGCTCTTGCCAGCACTTTTAACTCTGTGAGTCAGCAGTTGCAACAGCTTACACCTCAGATAAGCAATAGCATAACAACAACTGTGGGACAGATCAATAACTATGCAGCCCAGATCTCGAAACTGAATACACAGATCATGCAGAGCATGGCAGCTGGTCAAAATCCTAACGACCTTCAGGATCAACGGGATCAACTGATCAATCAGCTCAGCACTCTAACCGCAGTACAGACCTTTCCAGAGATTAATCCTACAACTGGAATTGCAGATGGTGCCACCAATATCAATGTTGGGGGATTTGCCCTTGTGCAGGGAGGCACCACCAATACCCTGCCCTCCACAATTACAACGCAGAACAGCAATGTGGGACTGCAGAACAGTAATGGAACATTTATACCCATAACGAGTGGCAATCTGAATGGACTGCTGGTTGCAAATCAGGAAGTCAGTAAATACCAGACCCAGCTGGATACCCTGGCATACAACCTGTCCACTAGCGTAAACAGCCTTAGCCAGTCTGGTGCTGGATTAGATGGCAGCACAGGCAATCTGTTCTTTGTTGCACCTCCACCTCCTCCCGGAACTGGAGCAGCTTCTGCGATTGCGGTCAGTCCTCTCGTTGTGAATAATCCCGACAAGATTGCCGCTGCCACGCTGCCTGCCCCACCCGCTACCCCTGCTCCAGGCAATGGTGATAATGCAACGGCAATTGCAAATCTTATGAATCAGCAGATTATAGGAACGCAAACGCTCAACGGCTACTACGATAACACCATCACCCAGCTGGGATCCGATACTCAGGCCGCAAATAACCAGCTCACAACAAACCAGTCTCTGGTCACTCAGCTGCAAAATCAGCAGTCATCGATCTCGGGAGTTAATATGGACAATGAGTTGACAAAGATGATGCAGTATCAGCGCACATACGAAGCAGCGGCAAAAATCATCAATGTCGCTGATACATTCCTGGATACTGTGATCAATAATCTCACTCAGGGCGGGCTCTAGTCTGACTGAATGGTACATGGTACTTATTTCATGTTTGCATGTTTATAGGGGAATTATTAAATGACAAATCGAGTTAGCTCTTTAGAGATGAGTAATATGTCTCTCTACTATATTGATCAGGCTACGTCCCGAATGGATACAGCCCAGCAGCAGATGGCATCTGGCTACAGCATAAATGCACCATCAGACAATCCTGTTGGTATTGGCCAGGTTCTGGATTTCTCCCAGCAAAATCTGCAGCTTGGTCAGTTCTCAAGCAATATTCAGTCTGCTTTGGGTTCACCTACAACCACCAGCTCTGCTCTGAGTTCATTAACCAATATCGTTCAGACAGCGAGAAGTCTGGCTGTTGCGGGAGCGAATGATACCTTAAACAGTCAGGCAAGACTGGCTCTTTCGGCTCAAGTGGGAGATATTGTGAACCAGGCTGTTAGTATTGCCAATACAAAGTATGGTGACCGATACATATTCGCCGGTCAGGAAATCTATAACGCTCCAATTACTCTCGGCACATCGGGCTACCAGTACAACGGAGGTACAAATGCTGCCGGGACCGGGGAAATTCATGTGGAGATTGGCATCAATTCATCCGTTGTAACCAATGTGACAGCAGATACTGCAATCCTGCCTATCGTTCAGACACTTCAGCAGCTGCAAACCGATCTCCAGGGTGGTACATCCAGTGCCATCAGTAATATCGATCTGGCAAATATCGACAAACAGTTAACAAACCTGGAGGATACCAGTGGGCAGGTGGGTGCAACCATGCAGCAGCTGCAGGCAGCTCAACAGTCCACCACCCTTCAGCAGGCTGATCTAACCACGGTGTCT
>JAJZFJ010000036.1 GCA_021805395.1 bacterium | reverse complement strand
TTGAAAAAATAGTCCAAGACAAATACGATTTGAAGTATAGCATTAATTATGCCAATATGGTAGACTAATGTATCATTTGACAAAATATCTGGCTGTTTGATGTCGGTTAATATAAATGTTATTGTTGTAGATCAAAGAGAGCGTAGAATATGTTCTTCGCTCTCTTTTTGTTTGATACTCTTATTAACTGTCCATCTGCTTCGATTAGAAGTGGACAGCTAATTGAGTAGTTAGAATGTTAGCGTTGTAGCCTGTAGAACCAAACCCATCGTGAACATCATTCACACTACGAAGTTGATAAGCAATACCAAGGGTGGTTTGTGGATTGAGTTTCAGTCCCGCTCCCAGAGTAATGTTCTGCGAAAATGGCTCTGCGCGAGATCCACTCACAGATACATCTCCCTTCAAGTTATAAATCGCCGCTGAGTAGTCGAGTTTCAGTGCAACGCTCTTACTGAGATCGTACTCTATTCCATCCAATGTAGTTGTGACACTACTACCGATGTCAAAACCATAACCGCCTGGCATCACCCTGTTTCTTGCGCCTGTGTAGTATGCAAACCCTAGATGCATCTTCAATGAGTGGAATGCTGTAAAGTGTGTATTGATATATGGTCCCTTTACATTTGTTGGGTTATACCAGTTAGCAATATTTCCCCAGTATCCAGCTGAATAGAAGCGAGGGTCAATATACAGATAGCCCAGATTGGTTTTGAAGCTTCCGAACTTTGCAGCAGCATTTACCTTAAATGCATTGCTGTCATCTGTAGCAAACCCCCCGCTCACATTGAAGCCATGCTGAGCAACAACATGCACAAATTCACCTGTAAGTGCAAATGGTCCAAGATGGCGAAGAGCTGCATTAGCCCCTAACTCATACACGTTTCCAATACCTGCAGTGGTGGGGTTACCTCCGAAGTCTATGCCAGTAACTCCAACCGATGCATTATGCCCAATCGGAGAAGCAAGATGAACACCAAACTGCTGCGTTGCTACCATCTGTCCCTGATTTGCCAGGCCGAGTAATGGATCAGCTGCTGCTGGACGTGGTACGGTAGCTGCACCTACCAGCGGTGCATTCAGATATGTACTGGACGAAGTCGTGCTGGTTGTCTGAAACGATCCAGCCATAATCAGTGATTTTACAGAGCCAAATTTATGTGTATAGTTGATACCATCGAATACATATTCTCCGTTCTCATACTCTGGAACTTTGAAATATGCATCAATGTCAGGGCGATCCCAGGTAAGTGAGGTAATCTTTCCTACACCAACTCTACCCATTTCAAACTTGCCACCAAGAACGTTAACTCCAATATAGGCTTTGTACAGGGCACCAATCTCTTTTAATGAGCTAGGAGATGTACCTGCGATATTATTTCCTAATGCAATCCCTGATCCTCCTGCACCTGCTCCCGCTGTATACGATAGATAGTTGGAAATAACAGGCTCTATATATACATGCACACCATCTTTGAGCTTCGCAGCAATACCAAGGTGAAAATCGTGTACGAAGGTAACATTGTTAAACAGTGATGGATCTCGTGGCTCTAGTGTACCTGACAGGTCTCTGTAGGTCCCTCGTGCCATATTACCACGAAATCCAGTCCATAGACTCCCTGTTATGGTTGGTAATGCATTTACTTTTCTTGCTAGTCTGTTCACCCTTCGTGTCAGGTTGTTTAACCTTCTCTGCAGGGCTTTCACGTTCGCTCCCAATTCCTGCATATCAGGGTCAAATTCATTTGTCAGTTTTTGAAGTTCAGCAATCTCGTCAGGAGTGAATCCAGGACCTGCAGGTCCAGCGTCTCCTGTTGGTCCGGCAGGACCTTGTGGGCCAGCTGGTCCGGCTGTATCAGGCAGGTTTTTGAGAAGTCTCTCAAGCGCTACTGCAAACTCATATCTGGTAAGTGTACGATTACCTCGAAAATATCCATCTGGATATCCCAACAGAATGCCTTTCTGCTGGAGGTCTGTGACTGCCTGATATGCCCAGTGGTCTGTAGGAACATCCTTAAATGGATTGTCCTGTGCTCTGACTGGCGTTGACCAGGCAGCAGCAAGCATAGAGGCAGAGGCAAATAGAATTGGAAGAACCTTTCGCATGTTTGTCTCCATTTAATCAGAATTCACAATTGTCTAAATTGTGAAGGGGTATGGAATAAAAACTCCGCGAATCAGATAATGATTTTTGTCGCTGCTCTGGCTAATCTCTTGCTGCTCTAAATGTCTGTGTCCTTGTTTCCAGTTAAGTAGAGAGATGGATTTGCCAGAATGGCTAAATATCATACATCACTTATTCGAGAGTAATTATTATGATGGGGTGTTCTCGATCACACAACACCTTGGTAAGAACCGTTAAAGCTATCAGGTACAAGCTAAAAGATGAGTGTGTCTCAAGACAAAGCATATTAGCATAAATGGATATAATTTGCAATATCTATAGATACAATCATTGAGAACAGCTCTAATCATCGCACTATGCGACCATGATCTATAAAATTAAGATATTCATAAAGTGATGTGAACGGTAGTTTATATGCTCCTATTATGCTGTCTTAACGATCCGCCATAAGGGGTATCAATGTCAAACACAGAGATTGTATTATAGGATTGTCAAGCATGCGAAAATATCGTTTTCTGAGGTCGAAAAAAAGTGTGCTTTGAGCTAATTCCTGAATAGCCAAGATGACATACACGGACATACAGGCTATATTCACCAGATTTATCATTTAATCTGCTTACACGATAATATTTAAGTTTGATTTCATGCCATCATTCGGTATCATATTTCTTATGATAGATACAATCTCGTTTGCCATAGAGAGCTGATATGTCATCTTTATTCATCACTGTATGGGTGCTTGTCGGGTTAACATCACTGTTCATCTCGTCAGCATTTTGGGTCGCCTCACTTGTAACCAGTTCTCTCAATCGAAGAATCTCAGACATTCTGGTTCTCATCGCACTCATACCCATCCTTGGTGTGATTGGGTATTTTCTTCCAGCTTCAGTTTTCAACCGTGTACTAATCATAGGCATTATGCTCTCTGCAGCCGATGTTATTGTTTGGTATAAACTCATGAAATCCAGATGGAACTGGAAGGAGATTAAAACTCTTCGGGCATCGTTGAAACAGTCATCTCTTCATATCACACTGTTAATTGGCAGTGCTGTTTTCATGCTTCCATTCCTATGGCTTGTTTCCACTTCATTGAAAACTGACAGGCAGATGAGTGCATTTCCTCCTCAGTTCATTCCTGAAAGACATGTCCGTATTATTGTGAACGGCTCATCACGAGAGGTAGTCAACGTTAACAATGGGGGAACTGTACAGCGAGCAGTTTTACTGGATCAATCTTCAGCGGATCAGGATATTGTTCAAATACTCCAAGGTAACAGAACTGTTACAGGATCAGTCTCTGTCCCTAAAGCAGAAGTAAAGCCAGAAATGCATTTTGCTCCTCGATGGACTAATTATAAAGACGCATTAGTAGATCTTCCTCCAGAAACGAATGATGGTCTCCTGTTCCTGTGGAACACTCTGGAGGTAACAGTTTTAAGCATAGCTGGCACATTATTGAGCTGCTCAATGGTAGCGTATAGTTTTTCAAGACTTAAGTGGCCAGGGAGAGATCAGCTATTTGTTTTGCTGCTTGCAACAATGATGCTGCCCGGAGCTGTTACAATGATGCCTGTGTTTCTAATCTTCAGATCTTTAGGCTGGATTGACACTCTAAAACCATTATGGGTTCCATCACTTTTTGCCTCTGCATTTAATGTGTTTTTGCTCAAACAGTTCTTCCTGGGTATTCCAACTGAGATCGAAGATGCGGCAAAACTGGATGGATGTTCTTACTTGGCAATATTCTGGAAAGTGATGATGCCACAGATGAAGCCAGCTCTTGCTGCCATTACAATAATGACTTTTATGGGTGCATGGAATGACTTTCGTGGACCTCTTATCTATATTAGTTCACCCTCTCATGAAACGCTTGCGTATGCATTACAGCTCTATCAAAACACGCATGGAGGCGAGCATGGTATGATGATGGCGGCATCAGCAATGGTTATGATTCCGGTTCTAGCAATTTTCTTCTTTACTCAAAAGTACTTCATTCAGGGAATTACTCTTACTGGAATTAAAGGTTAAGGGTACAATCTGATTGGAGTAGAATATGCAATTTTCACTTTTTCAAAAAATTAGACAGAAAGTCGAGCAGATTGTATCTGGAAGAGGCGCAGTTGATGAAGATCTCTTTGATGAGTTGGAAATCATGCTCATTCAGTCAGATATAAATGTTAAAACCACTGCACGACTTCTGAATGTGCTACGCGATGCTGTACAACAACAGGGTCTACAAACAGTTAATCAGGTTGTCGCAAGGTTAAAAGACGAGTTGATACTTATCCTTAGCCAGGGCAAATCTTCAGATACCGCCAAGTTAAACAAAGGTACAGCTTCACCACATCTATACATTCTTGTTGGAGTTAACGGAGTAGGTAAAACAACATCCGCTGCACGTATAGCACATATGCTTCAATCTCAGGGTGAGAGAGTAGTGCTGGCAGCTGGAGACACATTTAGGGCTGCAGCTATTGATCAGCTTATGATATGGGCGGAGCGAACTGGTACCGAAATCGTTAGACATCGCGAGGGTGGTGACCCTTCTGCAGTAGTATATGATGCCATTAGAGCAGCCTGTGCTCGTGGCGCGACGTTCGTGGTTGCAGATACAGCTGGCAGATTGCATAACCGTACTAACTTGATGGAAGAACTGAAGAAGATTCATCGAATATCTGAACGAGAACTGGGCAGAGCTGCTGATGAGATCCTGCTTGTTCTCGATGCTACAACTGGTCAGAATGCAATCAGTCAGGCAAAGCTCTTTATGGAAGCTATACCCATTACAGGTATTGTTCTCACAAAACTCGATAGCACTGCAAGAGGTGGAGTGGTGATAACCATTGCAGATGAACTAAAACTACCGATAAAGCTTGTAGGTACAGGAGAGGGAATGAAAGATCTTTCCCTCTTTAATGCTAAAAAGTTTGTAGATAGTCTGCTAGCAGACTGAAGGTCGTTAATTCAGGATTGCAATGGCTTCGATCTCCACATCCGCGTCGAGAGGTAAACCTGCAACCTGAATACAGCTTCTCGCTGGCTTATGAGAATTAAAATACTCGCCATATACGGAGTTCATACGCGAAAAATTAGACATATCCTTTAAAAATACGACTACTTTCACGCATTGAGACAATGAAGCTCCTGCTGCTTCTAGTACCTGGGTAAGGTTTTTAAAGCACTGATGGACTGCTTTTTCGAAGTCTTCCCTAACAATCTGTTTTGTCTCGTTATCTATGGGGATCTGTCCAGATACGTAAACAGTATTCCCGGCGATTACTGCCGGAGAGTATGGTGAACCTGAAACGGGGGAGCCAACATGAACCATTTTAATAGACATTTTTGTATCCTTTAAATGCATAGTTATCCGTTTGGATTATGCATTGATAAATTACCTCATGAACAAGATTACCTTGAACATTCATAATATATCTACAGCCGTTGAGTTTACTACTAAAGATTCCTCTCGTATCAGAGAGATAATATCCCCACACAATAGCAGCATAATAAGACAAAGCCTTGCACAAGCTAGATTAGAGCCATCACATATGACTATAGCTCACAGTCATCCAAACACTGAAGAGATATACTTCATACTAAGTGGGAACGGTGAGATGGCAATAGATACGGAAAGGAAGATGGTTGGGCAGGGGGATGCAATAGGTATTGTAGCAGGGGCAAAACATCAGATCAGGAATACTGGATCGGAAGATCTTGTTTTTCTTTGTATGTGTGCTCCAGCCTATTCTGATAATGACACAGTGATGTGCTCAAATCTTCTTGAACCAGACCAAACTGCTGACAGAGAAATATGATTATCATCCACACAAACGATATGCATAACCATCCGGGCAGTAAACTGGAAGCTATAGTTGAGGGTTATAGAAGCAATCAGGAGATTATACTGCTGGATGCAGGGGATGCAGTATCTGCTACAAACATTACATGCACCACTCACGAACCAATCCTTCAGAAAATGAGTGAGATGCAATACGATGCAATGACGCTGGGTAATAGAGAATTCCACTTTAGTGCCTCAGGTATGCGAAGTACTTTACAGGATGCAAAGTTTCCTGTCTTATGTGCGAACATCGATATGACTCGTGGAGAACTTGATTACATCACACCGTATATAATTCTTGATCGATGGGGTATGAACATTGGAATATTTGGTTTGATAGTTCCCATGATAACTGAGAAAATGAAGGTTAAGCATCTATCAGTTTTTCGATTTCACAAACCACTCAAAATTGCTGAGGAAGTTGTTAAGACGTTACGTGTCGATCACAAAGTAGATATGGTTATCGCTTTAACCCACATAGGATACAGTCAAGATAGAGAGCTTGCTGCCTCAGTAAAAGGGATAGACATAATCATCGGTGGCCACTCTCATACTGTATTGCCGGAAGGTGAATGGATTAACGAGACTTTGATTACTCAGACTGGAAGCCATGGGAAATATATTGGAGAAGTGCATTTCGAACCAGAATCTAGTCCAAAATTTAGTGCGAAGTTAGTTGATTCCAAATGAGTATCCTGGGAATACTACTAATCGTATGGATTGTAGCTTCAGTAGCAGAGCAACTTCTGACTAAATTATGGCCTGCATCTCTTACTCCACTTCTCAGATTTGTATACTCGGCAGGCATTGGTCTTTGCATGTTGAGCTATGGTATGTTGCTGCTAGGTTGGATGGGAGTTCTAACCAGAACTGCAACAATTGTTTGGCTCATTATACTAGCGATTACCGGCTTTCCTTCATCAGTTAAGCGAATACGATATTTAAGATCGAGGCTAAAACAAAAATCATTTCACCTTGATCATCCTAAACTTTCACTGGTAATCATAACCTGTTCAGTGCTTTTAGGTGCTGTCACCCTTTTTGCCAGTTTTCGACCACCAGGTGCAATCGAATGGGATGCTCTTTCTTATCATTTGGCAGACCCTGCAGTGTATGTAAGAATGCACCGGATCCAAATTCTCCCAACAGAACACCACAGTAACTTTCCATTTACTATGGAAATGCTCTACACAATTGGACTTCTATTTCATAGTTATGCACTGGCAAACCTGTTTCATTACACAACAGCTGTACTAACTGTATTATGCCTGATAGGGATAGGCTATCGTTGGGATAGACCCCTGGCTGGCTACGCTTCTGCCCTAGTATTTCTGGCAACACCACTGGTACTTTGGGAGGCTAGTACAGCTTACATAGACGTTGCGGGTGGATTATATGGACTGTTAGCAGCTTATGCTGCATATAATGCAGTTGATAATGAACTCGCCTCGGAAAAACTGTTATGGAGCGCACTTTGCGGGATATCCCTGGGGATTGCAATGGGGATTAAATATCTTGCGCTAATACCCATTGTGATTATGCTTGCTTATCTTGTGATCAGAAAATCTGGATGGAAAAGTGTACTTATCACTGCAGTAACATGTTTCATTGTCTGTTGCCCATGGTATATCAAAAACATTGTGTTAATGCACAATCCTGTCTATCCTTTCTACTACCAGTTATTTCCGCATAGCAAATACTGGAGTCTTCACAGAGCGGTAATATATTCTGCAGAACAGAACAGATTTGGACTGGCACACTCTTTAAAACAGCCGCGTACAGCCTTAATGGATTTGCTGGCAACCCCATGGCAGATTGTGGCTAATGAATATGGTTATTTCAATGCAGGGGAGTACAATTTCGCAGCCCTCATTGGAGGGTGTTACACAGCACTTCTTGGATTAGCACTTCTACAGCGGCAACGGTACAAACTCAAATGGGATATGTTTCTTCTGGCAGTTTCTCAATTCATAATATGGTTCTTTCTGGCGCAGGTTGGAAGGTATCTTCTACAGATGATTCCGCTGGCCGCCCTCGTATCTGGACTGGCTATTCAGGATGCTGTCAATGAGTCAGATGTAACGCGTAAGTTGATAGATAAAGCAGTCTCCTTCTTGGCAGTATCACTCCCCGTTGCCTCATGTGTCTATTATCTATTCATGGTGAGCTTCGTTCCCGAGAACTCACAGTCCGGACAGGAAATAAGTAGATTAACAGGTCTTTTGCCAAGCGTCATCTCTCTTCAGGAGATTGCAAAAGTCGCCAACTCCAAAACTGAACAGCAGCGAAATCTGAGAAATACTCTGGATGTATATGCTGCGGAAGAGTGGTTAAATCATCATACCAGGAAAACATCGGGTGTTATAATTTATGATGATACTAGAGGACTCTATCTGAACAGACCGTATTTATGGGGTAATGGTGAACATTCCAGCTACATTCCATACACGCGGGTTTCTAATGCTCAACAGTTATCAGAATGGTTTTTGAAACATGGTTACCGATATGCAATGATCAACCTGTTTTGGTCTCCACGGAATACAAAGCACATTATTCCAAATGACAGCGATGCACCCGAGAAATTGATGGAGTGGTATACTACATATCAGGTAAATGAACCCGAATGGCGATATCTGTTGGGACAATCGATTTCCAGTGGATTATGGAAAATTGTTGTAGTAAAACATGGGGTTGTCATTCTTCGTATCTAAGTTCATTCCATTCTAACCCGCCAAGGCACACATACGATTACAGTTAATATGTCTCAAACAAGTTTTTTTCCATCAGAGATGCAGACAAAACTGCACCGTGCTGTTCTGGTTGGCATTCTTGTTTTGTACATTATTGCAGCTCTCTTGCACGCTTTCATGGTTCCAACAGGACAGACTGGCTACCAGGATGCACCGGATAGAT
>JAJZFJ010000235.1 GCA_021805395.1 bacterium | reverse complement strand
GATTCAGACGATGTGCTCCAATTACACTGATGGCGCACTTTCACCCGTGGTTGGGCTGGAATCCCATAAGGAGGAATAGATGAGCGAGCTAAGGCATGGCGATATTACCGAAAAGGTTATCGGCGCGGCTTTCGAAGTACACAAGTTTCTAGGAAACGGCTTTCAGGAAGTTATTTACCAGCGGGCACTTGCCATAGAGCTTCAACGTGCCAATATTGGATTTGCGAGGGAGATCGAGCAGGAGATTTTTTACAAGGGCTTTTCAGAGCCGATAGGGACACGGCGCGCGGATTTTGTAGTGGAGGGTGTCGTATTGGTGGAGATCAAAGCTGTTGCTTCTCTGGAAGATGTGCATTTCGCGCAGGTGCTGAACTATCTGAAAGCCTATCGGCTTGGCGTGGGCCTGCTCATTAATTTCGGCAGCAAGAGCCTGGCTTTCAAAAGGTTCGTGCTGTGATCCGCTTTACGACATGGCACCCAGCGGGATTTTCCGTGAAATCAGTGTAATCCCTTTCATCCGTGATTCAGACGGTGTGCTCCAATTACACTGATGGCACACTGTTATAGGCGGCGGTACAAGCTAAGACATGGCAACCAGCGGGATTTTCCGTGAAATCCGTGTAATCCCATTCATCCGTGATTCACACAGTGTTGATGTCTGAATCACTGATGGCGCACTGTTACAGGTGGTGCTGTACTACAACCTGAGACATGGCACCCAGCAGGATTTTCCGTGCAATCAGTATAATCCTTTTCATCCGTGATTCAGACGGTGTGCTCCAATTACACTGATGGCACACTGTTATAGGCGGCGGTACAAGCTAAGACATGGCAACCAGCGGGATTTTCCGTGAAATCAGTGTAATCCCTTTCATCCGTGATTCAGACGGTGTTGATTACAGTCTCCTCGTTTTCTCCATGGCCGGATTCTTCGTCTTCAGCATCGAAGATTTAAATAATCTCTACAGCAATTCAATCCCCTTTTCTATCCAGACCAATGGGACACTCACCGGACTAACCTGGATGGGATATGAAGAATTTACTAACATTAATACCAGCTTCATCCATGATTCCAATTGTTAAGAAAACATTAAGAAGTATAATAGGTACTCATTTGGGCTTTCGCCCCTTTTAAGGAGAACATTGCTGGTGACATCACATAAAGTGAGACATTGCAGTCTCATAACTATCGGAATTGCTCTCAGTTTGCTCATCTCTCAGTCCGTTATCGCCGGACCACCCTATACTACAGATAACCCCCAACCTGTACCTCTCAATGTTTGGCAGTTATACACTTTAGCTATAGTGAATACTGGTCATGGGTCAGCCAGCAGCATGCTTCCCTATTTCGAAGCAGACTATGGCTACATGCCAAATGTTCAGCTGCATGCATCATTCTCACTAAACTATCTATCGCCCAGACATGGTGCAAATGAATATGGAATAAGCGATTTTGACGTGGCCGCAAAATACAGATTTCTGCAAGAGGGAAAAAGCACTCCTATGGCGGCATTCTACCCTCACATCAACATTCCCACCGGTGATTCTTCCAGAGGATTGGGGAGTTCTCATGTTCAGGTATACCTGCCAGTATGGCTTCAAAAAAGTTATGGCCACTGGAAAGCGAATCTTGGAGGTGGTTATTTCCTTAACCCAGGTGAATCAAACCGCGACTACTGGATTACAGGCGCACTCCTACAAAGAGACATTGATCCCAAACTTACCCTGGGTGGAGAACTGTTTTATACATCTGCCACAAAAGTAGGAGGCAAGCACCAGTTTGATTTCAGAATAGGAGCAATCTATCATTTCGATGCCAATCATCACCTGATTGTTGCCCTGGGAAGAAGCATAAGCGGAGATAACGACATTATGGCTCAGGTAGGATTTATGATGTACACAGGGGGAAAGTAGCCGGTAATAGTGTGCAGGATGGGTTAGGATCGCAGTTCTTCCAGTACTCTAAGTCCATCCTGCACCACCTGTTCATTTTGCTCAGTTCCATTCTATATTACTATAAAAAAACTCTTCATATTCATCTCTCGTGTTCCGATAAAGAGTTATATAAAGATAATATTTTTATATAGGAGATAACGATGGATGGATATCACACTACAGAGCGTTTCATAGAGATACCTTGGTGCTTAGTAAGAAGACGAAAAGCACATACTGTACTTGATGTGGGCTACGTGAATGCAGATATGAACTATCTGCAAGGTCTGGCTGCACAACAGATACCGGATCTTTATGGCCTCGATATTGCTACCCCGGTAAACCATACATGCACACTGTCGGATGGAACGGTTAAACCATTGCTGAAACCCGTCCAGTCAGATATCAGGAACACACCATTTGCGGATGACTTCTTCGACCTGATTTTTCTCATCTCAACTATAGAGCATGTTGGTATGGATAACTCTGTCTATAAGCCTGGCATGGAAGATCGGCCGGCGGCATGTGGTGACTTTGATGCAATCGCTGAGATGTGCCGCATTACCAAGCCAGACGGAAGATTACTGGTAACAGTACCATTTGGCAAATATCAAAACCATGGCTGGTTTCAACAGTATGATATTGCACGGCTCATGAAGCTGGTTACATCAACGGATTATTGTGTGAACGAAATGCAGTTTTTTGCCTATAAGAATGGTTGGTCAGAGTGCTATCCTCATGATTTAAAGGACACTTGCTACCAGGACAATGCCGCTGTTAATGCTGCAGGTTTGGCTTGTCTGGAGCTTGTCAAGCGAGTGTAAGAGTGTGGCGCTTGTCTTGCTCCGTCAGGAGGTCACCACTACAGTTACACTCCATGGTGGTAAAGTGAGACTGGCGATAGCTTTGTGAACAAGAGAAACGGTGGCAGCCTGTTGCATGTTCTCTTCCGATGTGGTCTGATAGATCGTAGCTTTACTGCCTGTTAAACCGCTTAAATCAAGCGTTGCTGCAGTCTTGCGATCCGGGTTTACGAGCACAACAGTGGTTCCATGTCTATTTACAAATGCTGCAGCATCCATCCAGATTGCATCATCTGTTGTCAGATGAGGATCGTTTGATATGACTCTGTGACATACAGAACCCGGAACTGCATTTCTAAAGATCTTCTGCAAAACATAGAATAATGGATACTTAGTATAGGGGCTAGCATCAGAGACTAGCACTTCATTTCTTGCGATATATGGTGCATAGCCATCCCACCAAAACCAGTAGTTATTTCTCACACAAGCCATATCTGAGCACAACCGGCGCGTTGCCATCACTGCGATATCAATGAGCGGTGTGTCCTTTTCCCCGTTCTCTATATAGCTGTACTCCGTCATCCATTTGTCTTTATGCCATTTCTCACAGCTTGCAGCCCACTGTTCCAGAGGAATAACACCTCCTCCCCAGTTGTAACTGTGAGAAGAGCAACCCCAGATGGCACTTTTCAATGCCGAATCTGTACGAAATGCAGGAAATCCATTGCCACCAAAAAACGTCATACTGCATCCCCAGTTTTTACCTGTATCGTACGCTCCATCTTCAGGTCCAAGAAGTTTTACATTCTGAAATCCGTTTTTATCCAGTTTAGATCTTAACTGTTCAACCACTCGATAATATTGACTGTAGTCGTATCTTCCCTCATGGATAAAATGCATGCTGTCATAGGATGCGGTTGTAGTTGGTTCATTTTGCACGCTGATTGCTAATGGTAATGGCAAATTTTTGCTTTTGATAAAATTGCAGATATTCACAAAATAGGTGGTGAAGGCATCTTCGCTTCCAACCCTCAGGTCGGCAGATCCAATAATGGAAGGTTTCTTCATGGAGATATTTGGTGACCATGAGCACAGCATGTATCTCAATCCGTGAGATTCTAGTGCTTTAATCTTTGCACACACCTCATTCATAGCAGCAACATTCACATTACCTGCAGCATCGCTCCCATCGTTATGGTCAAGATAGATTCTATCAATCGTCATTCCCAGTTCAGTGTAGAAATCCTGAATAATTTCAGGTGGAACAGAACTGGTGGCAAAATATGAGTTACATCCCCATCCCTTCACTGTCTGCATTCCTTTGGTGGAAACAGATGCGTTATAGGTTTGTGCTGAAGCTTTCATAGCAATGCAGTTCCACAGCAGCAGAGAAGTTGTTATAATCGTAATTAGTGTTCTATAGTGGCAGAACTTGTAGAATCTGTTATGAAACAGTTTTTTGCGAGCAGTCAAAAGTTGTAATGTCCTTAAATAATGTCAATCAATTCATGAGTACATAACACTTACAGCCTCACAGACCATAACTAAAACGAGTAAATAATGTAAGGAAGCAGACATGCAATCTCACTCTGGTCGATGTCAATGTGATCAAACTTCTAGCAGGAATGTTTTGAGGTCGAATCAGTTAACTGGGTTTATAGGCATAAGGCATTCTTAAATCTGAAAAGTAGTGCTCAACATGCGAATGGTCCGGACATAGACGAACCTCATTTTTTAGCTGTTGGAATGCTTGTGGCCCCACTCTCCAAATCTCTTTTGATCTGCTCTGTATTGTTAAGAAATCCAGGCACAGGTATCTCAGGATGGTTTTATAGGGAGCAAATAAATCCGTGTTTTTTCTAATGCTGTCGTCCAGAACAATCCTGTTACCCATGAGGCACTGAGATCCAAACTGCTCCCATTGTCCTCCTATTAAGAACTGGGCATATTCCGTATTTCGGTATCCCTCTATTTTGTACAGGTATTCACCGGGTGGGATTCCGTATATTTCGTTTCCGTTAGACTGTAAAACGGCAGTAGGTATAATATCCACCTCAGCGGGAACAATAAGGATGCATTCAAATCCAGTCATGCTTGCGTACGCAGTATCAAAAGCAGGCATCTCCGCCAGAGAGCTATATGTTGGCCACTCTCGGGTGGGTAGATGGCCACAAGGGATATACTTCATATTGGTTAAACTATCAATTATTTGTATTCCCGGCAGCAGATCCTCTAGCGTAGCAAAGAAATTAAGTTGTATCATCAAGTGTTTCTCCGTTGTTTCCAATAATTAAGGAAGTGGCACCATGAATGTGATAATATTTGGATCTATCATTTTCGATTCCTCCATCACCACTAGCTCATTCTTGGCAGGTTTGATATTCTCCTTCTCGACTGATCCGGTTGTATGAATAAGAAATACCTTGTATATATATTCTGTTTTGCAGGCAGGGAAGTCAGGATTGGCTATGCGAAATTCACGTGGCAGGACAATCCCGAATTCTAGGGGTTTTATTCCTGCAAATTGGGTTCTTGCTGGATTTCTAAGCGTATAGCCTATCGATTCAAAGTATTTAATAATGTTGCTGCAAACCCTTACGTAAAATGATGATTCCATTGGCTTCGCTGTATCGACGAGGGGCGTGTTGGAATGATGGGAAGATGGAGAAAGACTTCTCAGCAGATCTTTATATATTCTCTGAATCTCTGCATCGGAAAGATTTGACATTTGCACTACTCCTTAAACGAGCACGTATACATCGGTATGCCAAGTGATTATACCTCATATCTTAGCATATAAGCTAAATGTGTATTCGCTGAGTAAATAACATTATTGTCAGCTCTATACATTAATTCGTATTACGACTTCAATAGTTTAATTTTCAAAATGAAAATATTTTACATGTTAATAATGTGTTAACAATGCAATTAATCAAATAAGATGCATGAGATGATGTTGATTCGTTCACTCAGCACAAATTTAGTTCTCTGGCTAAAAAAACAGTCATAAATTATGTCAAATAAAATCCATTATATTTTTGCTTCCCCATGCACTATAAGCCATTAATTGAATATTTCAAACACCAACTAACATTTACTGTTGTTTCAATGATTCAATTTTACAAATGCCTGGTTCTAAATACATTCTATTTATTGCATTGTGCTATACTACTGTACATGCATCCGGTTCATAGAGTTACCTGGGGAACTGTTGTGACACTCGTGAAGTTTGCCTTCATCTACACCTCAATTCTTCCTATCTTTCAAATCTAACGTTTCTGATTATAAGAATACTTTTTAAAATGAATCTTCTATAGGTGATACAATGTCTTCAATTACCCTTTTTTCGACATATCCAGAAATATTATCTGGCTTTGAAGGACTGGATAGCCAACAAAATCTTATCTATATACTCTGTGAAGAGCAGGGAAGAGTTCAAAGCGAGTTCGTTATAGAGTACCGATCTCTTAAGGAGGTAATTCAGGCCGCACATCTACGCTATCCAGACAGGCTGGATGGTGGAGTGTGCAAAAAAGACCCGGTAAGAATGGTTGTAATGTATCGGGGAGCAAACTACAGGGTGCTCGCTCAAACCATTCCTCATAACGTGCCCCACGCAAATGAAACATTCTACTGGCTGGAGGTTGAAGAAGGTAACCCTTACTGCAATCTTTCATTGCCAGGATTACAGGTCAGTCCGCATATGATGTGGTCTGGTCAGATCGATTTCCCAAATCCACCTTCTGATTTATCGATATCCTTTTACTGGAATATAAAGGATGCACTTCTATCAAAATGTCATAACTACAGGACACAGTACTTCAGCTCTGGCGCACTTGATCTTGGTGCTAGAGGGATGGTCTACGATTATCAGGTGTTTTCCCAGTATCAGCCCTGGAATTATAAAGATTTGGTTACAATAAGAAATACAGGTAAAACTGTCCCTCATAAGCCCTACACGGGCCGATTAAATGTTGAGGACAGCTGGAAGTGGCTGGATTATGAAGGTTTTGAACCACCTAGAAACAGGATGGGAAGACCATTGCGCTACAAGGACGTGCCCGAAGTGTGTGCAGATTTTGATCAGGGTTTATCATTTTTTCGAACCATACTTGAATGTGTTTCGTTTGACAAGCTGTCGATTGGTAACTCAGCTTTCGATACCTCTTACCTTCATGATGTCACCTTCATATATGCAGACGTTTCATATAGCAGATTCAATGAATCTGATCTGACATTATGCGACTTTACCTATACAGATCTGACGGGCAGTATTATGACAGCTCAAATGACAGGCTGTCGATTTACAGGTGCAAATCTTACAAATGCCGACCTGTCATCCTCCTGTATAAATGGCTGCAGCTTCTGGCAGGCTAACATGAAGGGAACAAAATTAACACAGGAACAGCTTCAATCCGTCAGCTTATCCAATACTCAGTTACAACAGATTAAAGTTCATGTACCATCAACACGGTAAAGAATGTTTTCATGCAAAGCTTAACAACATATCAATGAGATTCAATCAGCAGCAATATTAATTATGAATGCGCATAACACAAGGAGACAAAATGCCTGATATCGACTTTTTTTCGACCCAGATTGAAATTATTCGCGGTCTAAATACTCTGCAGCTTACCCGTCCTCTCCAGTTTATAAGGTGTGATGAAGAAAACAGAATACAAAGTGAGACTGTTGAGATCTACTTTTCCCTGGAAGATGCAGTGATTGAGATATTAGGGAAAAACATGGAGTTGCCAGAATCTGAGAGAATCAGCCGTGAAAATCCCCTCTCGTTCAAAGTGATGAACAGAGGAGTGAAATACTGGGTAGAGAGTGAGATCATCCCAGAAGGATTGCCAGGCGGTGGAAATGTTCAACACTTGATGTATGCAGAAGATGATGCGTATCAGTGTTTCCTTTCACTTCCCGGTCTTGATAGCGATATGAAATATATGTGGAATGGCACACTTAAATTTGATGAAGTTGATGAGATTACCACATACGAGGGAATCAAATTTTACTGGGACTTGAGGGATGCAGTTATTGGTGATAGTATACTTTTTAAAGGTTACCACTTTTCAGATGCATCAAAACTGTTTGGAAAAAATGGTGTGCAGTTATCCGACACTAAATCCAGCTCACTTTCATTGTGGAACTATGAAAGTGTGTACCATTCGAAACGAACTGGTAAAACTGCCCCCCAAAAACCTGCGACAGGACGTCTGTCTTTTGAAGAGAGCTGGGATTGGCTGGAAATTGTTGGTTTTGAGCCACCCAGAGATAACAAAGGTAATCCATTACGGTTCAAGCGGGTTCCTAAAAGTGGTGATATCAATCCTGCCAAAGGTCTGAGCTTGTTTAAATCAATTTGGGATGAGGAAGCAGATTTTGACAGGCTCACCCTTGCATTCACCAATATAAAGGAATGTGGCTTCTACCAGGCATATTTTGTTTACACCGATTTTTCTAACAGCTGTTTCGCGAATAATGATTTTGATCTGTGTGATTTTAGCAATGCGGTAATGGTAAATGCTCTGGTAAGTGTAGAGTTTGTAGGCTGCCGCTTCGATGGAGCTGATTTAACTGATATGGATTTCTCGCATTCTGAAATACTCTACTGTAGTTTCAAAGGTGCAAACATGAAAGGCACTAAACTGTTGAAAGAACAGATAGAGGGAATGGAGTTATCCACGGAACAGCTCAGTCAAATTACTGTCAAAAAATCTCCAACATATTTCGATGAGCAGGGGTAACAGGGTTAGAGGAGATATCTGACAAAATCTTACATCTCTGCAACAATCAGCCAGAGGAGCGGTTCAATTACAGGTAGCACAACTCCACTTTCGCTATATGCCGATTTTAGCTCCGTTCTTTCTGGCAACCACCTGCACCACTGCAGCCATACCGTGATGCAGCTGCCCCTCGTTGACTTCGTACTCCACTTCTTCCGAGTACTCCATGGTGAGACCCTCCAGGTCCTTCCGTAACATATCCAAATTCATCAACATCTCCAACCGTGAAAGACCACCAGATCTGTATTCCAGCTGTTTTGGGGTGTAAGCCTGAAGGATGAATACGCCTCCTTCCGCCAACCCATTCACTGCGGCATGATGAACACGAGACCGGAGTTCAGGCTCAAGGTGACAGAAAATGGACACGATTCCCTGC
>JAJZFJ010000083.1 GCA_021805395.1 bacterium | reverse complement strand
GTTCCTAATCCAGTGTTCTCATACGCCCGTCTGCCAAACTCCGTCATAGTAACAACAGTCACGTTGTGCATCTGATTTCCCATATCCCTGTAAAACGCTGCCAGAGATGTGGCTAAATCGGTTAGTCTGGCAGGCTGCCAGCCTGTATCTCTTCCCTGATCCACATGTGTGTCCCACCCCTCCACATCAATGCACGCAACCTCCAGCCCTATCGCCCCTTTAACCATGCATGCTACCTGTTGAAGAGCATGTGAAAGTCCAGTTTTAGGATAGTGCACACCTGGAGTTGGATGATAGTGGGAGGGATCCAGTCGCCGAACAGCATCCAGCGCAGCTAGCGTCCCCTTGCCCGCATCTGCCAAATCGCCAGTTTGTGGACCAGAGTAGAGCTGCGCCAAAGTCTGCTCCATGGCTTGTCTTCTCTCATCTGCATGGAACTGCAAACCTCCAGTGCCTGTTGGCAGATGCACCTCATAGTTTGCAAGTGATGTAAGTGACGTAGCTTGTGTCGCTCCACGCAGAGAAGCTGGCAACGTTTCGCTCAATGCAACAGATCTTAACGGAGACTGCCCTGGAACTTCGGTGGAGTTCAAATGACGTGCCAGCCATCCACTGGCTGCACCAGGTCCATCATTTGCCAATCCCCGCTCCATCGCCGCCATAGCCTGGAAGTGGGATAGAGTGTGATCGAATGAGCCAACGGCATGAACAGGAAGCAGATTGCCATCCTGATATATTGGAAGCAGAGAAGACATAGCAGGATGAAGACCGAAAAACGAATCCAGCTTTAATGCTTTAGAACTTCTGGCAGCGCCAGATGATGGAGGTGAGAGGGCAAGATTTGGTCTTAATTTATAGTAGTCATCATCTCCATAAGGCACAATGATGTTTAAACCATCTGCACCACCTCTCAAAAACAATACGACCAGTGTATCGGGTGCAGACTCTTCTTTACGTGGACCTAATGCAACACACGCAAGTGATGAAACACCTCGCGTTTCTACACCCAGAGCTGCTGTTAGAGCAACTCCCTGTAAGAGCTGACGACGTGAAATTCCTTTAGACATTAAACAACCTCACTTCCATTGGCATATCGGAGAAGCGAACATGAGTGCAACCGCTTCCGATAAAATATCTTTCTCATTCATTCCCATCTTAACGCAGCCATCTGCATGCTGGTGGATAACAGCTCTCATTTTACTAATTTGAGCCGAGTGTGCCGGACGCCCTGTTACACACTCCAGAAGCACATCCAATCCATGATTCAGATCTTTAACATGCATTGCATTTAGTGGCTCTTCCAAATTTATGGAAGTTCCATCTACAGAGTTGGTTGCGTATGCTATCGAATAGTTCCATCTTGGAAGGAGAGCTGTTTCCCATGCGCCAGCTCTGGATGGATAGCCATCCGGCATTGGCCACTCATCAAACGGTTCTCCCATATTCGACAAGTGATACTGAATGTTCGATCCACAATCCGAATCTGCCGCCAGTGAGCGTAGTGAGTAGACAATGAGATCAAATGGACGGCGAAACACGGGTGCTGAATAGTCGTCATCCAGCAGTCCATCAAATAGTATTGGTCGCAACATAGCCCTAATGCTAGTGTCACTTCTTAGATAGGCATTCGCAGAGGCGTCCACGATCTTGTGCGGCTTTGCACCAATAAAATGCATGCAAAGCTGTTCTGCCAGATAGTGTGCTGTTGCTGGATGTGCTGCGAGAGCGTCAATCACCGTATCACCATCGCTTTCATCGCCATTCGCTGGAATAGTGAGATAAAGAAATGGAATCTTTTTCAATCCCGGATCGTGCCATTCTGAATGGTATTCAAACTGTCCCAGATGCCAACCAGTCCCAACAGACCAACCTGAAAAGCATCTAGCTACTTCATGAACATCAATCTGCTTATAGCCTGCATGAACACCCACTGTGTGGAGTTCCATCAGCTCTCTGGCGAAATTTTCATTCACTTTATCCCCAGCACCATACCTGTTCATATCATTATCCAGATAGCCCAGCATTGCGGGGCTGTGTGATACTGATGAAAGAAGGTCTCGAAACTTTCCAAGGGTGTGAGGTCTAACCGCACGCTCAACCTCCACAGGGATTCGTTCGGTTCCACGTTTTTTGAAGCTGTAGATGTTGAAGTGATTCGTCCAGAAGTTAGCCATCACCTCGTTCAACTGGTTCCTGCTGTACACCGCCCTTAGTAGTGCTGCCTGTGTAGTTTGACGAGTTAGCTGCTCATCACTCATGCTGGATAGCTCATCAGGGGCATCTGCAACGTCCTGCTCCACCCCCAACCCATTTACACGCCATGCTACAGCTGGATCCTCTCGTAGATTGGCGGCAAGCTGTTCTTCCAGAAATGCTTCAACCCCGGTGGCAGCGACTAGCGCAATGTTTCCCGGTCGTGCTCCAAAAGTAGCCCTGTTTAGTACTCGCAGTGCTGTGGGTGCATTTGGCACCCGTGACCAGTCTGGCTTGTCTGGGCCTATCAACGATGCTATCCTGGAGCGAATACCACAGCCGGCGGTAACGACAGCTGCAGCTGCAATGCCAGTCGCCACAACAGCTGATCGCTGTCGGGCAGCCTCAGAATTTGGTTCCATCTTTCATACCCTACCCGTTCTCAACAGCTGCTGTAATAGTGGCAGGTCTGTGATGTGGCAGGCAGGCGATTAACCCGGCACCCAGCGCACATGCCAATCCCGCCGGAGCTATGAGATACCATCCAATTAAGGGGAAAAGGGCAGCAACGCTGAGTGACAGACACCCTCTTACCAGAGATCCATATGTGCTTCGAGCGCCGGAAAGTTCTCCCACGCGCTGCCCCATCTTCTGGGCAATCCCTGCACCCCCAACTGTCGCAATACCACTCATCAAGATTAAGAGCAGCACACCTATCATTTTTGAACCAACCTGAGGAGATTTAAAAAGAACAATGCCAAGGAATATTGGAATTAGTAAAACTATTCCAATTGCCAGGCACCTCCATCCAGACTTATTCAGTGCATTTGTTGCACGGTCTGTTGTGTTTGGTAATAGCAGTGTCACTGTGGTAAGCAACCCTGTAATTCCACCAATAATCCCGAATAAAGCGGCTATAACCGCCTGAACCTGAGCTTGCGTCATGTATGTCTACCTTCCTTTGTGTGATTTGCTAGAGAATTGATGAACAGACGTCTTGAAAATCCCGATGGTTTCAAAACAGAACAATAAATTCAAAATGAACAAAATTCTTGTCGAAATAGTACCATGCGGAAGTATAGGTCACTTACCGATAATCTGAATTATAAGTTGAGTTTGAGTCATGAACGCTATTTTAGGAGATGATTATGGCACCAATGTGGATGGAGTGGAACGACCCAGTCCCGGATAGTGCAGATCCGAACAAAGATTCGAAAATGGACAGTAATCTCTCCAGTAGAATAGACTCACTTCTTCCCATATCGAATGAAACCGGTGCAGTAACCGAAGCTGCATTTAAAACTTATCTAAATGCTTTTTTGCAGATGGTATCCCGAAAGAGTCTGCCGCTTACATTAATCAGCGTGGCAACGGATAAAACTCCTCTGCTGGATTTTCTAGGATCCGAAGCTGTACCTCTAATATCCAAAGCCATTGCAAGATGTATCCATCAGGAAACGAGGGACTATGATATCCTGGGTCATCACAAAAGTGATCACTCATCAATTCATTTTCTTGTTGCATGTCCATTAGCCAGCGAAGAGGAAACGGCACAGCTCGCTCAGAGATTCAGGGATACAATGACCACTCTGTCACAAACTGGAGAACATGTACTTTTCGGCTTAAGCATTGGAATAGCCTCACAATCGCTGGATACTTCCACTGCAGAGGAACTGATAGCAAGGGCAATGGACTGCAGCAGAAGAGCAATGAAACAGGGTGGTAACTCCATATGGAAATACAGCGACACCATTCAGAAAATGCAGGAATAGAGAGACCAATTCTCAATCAGAACATAGTAGGTTAAAAATATGTACCACACTAAATCACATCATCCCTCAGAAAAGAACTGGCTGGAAACAGCTAGCACAAACATGCTGCGAACTGCATTAGCTGGCGACCTTCCAACGGACATAATCCCTGCAAAACAGAGGGTCAATGTACTTGTTGTAGATGATGACACATTAGTGCGAGAGACTTTTTCATCAATCCTGCAAGATCAGAACTACTCTGTGCACTCCACATCAGAATCCAGTGAAGCATTTGAAATGCTGGAAAAGTTCTGCATTGATGTAATTGTGTGTGACATCTTCATGCCCCACTGTAACGGATTAGAACTTTTAGCAGATCTACAGCAAAACTACTCTTCAATCCCTATCATCCTCATCACCGGTCATGGCACAGCTGCTATGGCACAAAGTGCTCTGGAGATGGGCGCCTCCGATTTCATTACTAAGCCTTGCAGTGCTGCAGAACTTATTATTGCTCTTGAAAGAAACATTACTCGCAAAGCATTGCAGCGAAAGCATCATCAAATCTATCAGGATGCTCTCATCTCAAGCAACGAAACAGTCCTCGACGCTCTCTTAACCGCTCTGGATACAAGAGATACAGAAACCAAAGGCCATTCTGAAAGAGTTACTGCTTATACTTTAGAGATGGCTGAAAAAATGGGCATACAGAATGAAGATCTGTTCAATATTGAGCGCGGAGCACTTCTGCATGATATTGGCAAAATAGGCGTTCCGGATGGCATTCTTCTCAAGCCTGGAAAACTAACTCCAGAAGAGTGGGTTGAAATGAAAAAACACCCTGTCATCGGTTATGGAATGTGCTGCCGAATTGATAGTCTCAAGAAAGCATCACTTATTGTGTTAAATCACCATGAAGCCTGGGATGGTTCTGGCTATCCAAATGGTGTAGCAGGAAAACAAATCCCGCTTGGTGCAAGAATCTTTGCGATTGCAGATACCCTGGATGCAATGACCAGCGATCGCCCGTACAGAGCCGCGCTTACAATTGAAGAAGCCAAAGCTGAGATAACCCGCTGCAAAGGTGCACAGTTCGATCCAGCCCTCGTCTCTATATTCCAGGACATTCCTAACAACAGATGGCTTGAAATAAGAGAGAAGGCCTCCTCAGAAGAGTAGTCAGCTTATAGCAGTTGATCTGTTGGGCGAATCAAGATCTCATTCACATTCACATGATCTGGCTGCTTAAGTGCATATACTATAGAATTCGCTATATCTTCACTCTTTAGCTGTCTAATCTCATCAGCCATTTTGTTGATGGCACTTTTTGTAGATTCATGTGTGATATGATCTCTTAGTTCTGTTTCGACTAGCCCCGGTTCGATTATGGTTACTCTGATGTTTTTACCATGAACTTCCTGTCTCAGCGCTTCAGAAAATGCTCCCACACCCCATTTCGTAGCATTGTATACACCTGCTGAAGCTCGCACAGTTCGTCCAGCAGTGGAGGAGATGTTAACAATATGACCACTTTCCATTTTGACCATGTATTTCAGTGCAGCATGCGTGGTATACATCAGCCCCAGCAAATTGGTATTAATCATTCTCCTCCAGTCTTCGGTAGATGCATCGAGTATCGGCCCCAGTAACATCACACCTGCATTGTTAACCAAAATGTCCAGACGACCTGAATGTGAGTATGCTTCCTCCACCATCCTAACGGCATCCTGCTCATTCTGAACATCGCCACAAACAGTTATTGCCACGCCTCCCGTCTCAACAATTTTGTTCTTTACCTGCTCCAATCGCTCTACACGCCTACCAGTTATCGCCACTACAGCACCTTCACTTGCAAGTGCGTAAGCAGTAGCCTCGCCAATTCCAGATGTAGCCCCAGTCACAATTGCCACTTTACCATTCAATTTTTGCATCATGTTTCTCACTTCCTAATATTTGCGTAAAACAACCTTACATTAATACGTTTTCATCTTTCACTCTATATGCTGTTAAAAGGTTTGTGCAGACACCAATCTCACTCTCAAAAAACTCTGGCACTCCTACCAGTAAGAAGTAAGTCCCAATTGACTGATAATCTAGGCGTCAGGAACCTGGGTCAATGAATTTAATGAGGAGTAAAGCAGTGAACCTGAGCGAAGCTAAAAGTTATATTGGAAAAAGATGTGAAGTTACCTGGAATGACCGTTTCGGTAAAATGAACGTTTCGTCATCTGTGATCTATGATGTCACTTTCGTTCCACTTTATGGTGGATATGTGGTAACAGACGAGGAAGATATAAGACTAGACCGTGTATCAAATATATGTCTGATGGAAGAGATTACTACAGTACAGGTTCATAAAAGTGAACAGATCCCATTGGCAGCATAACAACCCTGGTAAAAAAAGCCTCATTTAAAATTAACTTGAGGCTTTTTTCCATTTGTAAGTAGTACATTACTAATCTTCATTCTAAGAACTGGTACACTGTAAAATATACTTTTACAGAGTTTGTATCAGGAGAAAACACAATGAAGGCAGTTATCGAAGGAATGAAACCAGGTGAACCTGTCATTACTGATAATGAAGGAAGACGTGTAGCCCTGGTGCTCAGACTGGTACCTGAAAATCCCGACGAAGTGGCTGAATTGAAGCGTTTCTGCCGTATCACAGACGCATTCAATTTTATCATAGACGAAGATTATAGAGCCAAAGCAAAACATGGCTCACCAGTTTATGGAGAGCGAACCTTCTCTCTTATGCGCCAGCTTTCATTGGAAGCCATAGAAGATCAGTAACATTTCCCTACCGCTTGCACGTAATGCATATTGTGCGAATCTGTCTGGATCATAATTTTATACCTGGGATGCCTCATCATGAAAAAACGCTTTGGTCCTACTACCGCAATCTTCTTGATTGTTCTAATTGGAATCCTTGTGGTTGTCTCTATGCAGACCAACCCACCTCCGCCAGGTCCTCCTACTCCTCCACCGGCACCTCCAGCTGCTAGTGCAGGTCAAACATACAAACGTCCGCCTATGCCACCAAGTGTGCCGCCATCTGTGAAAGCAGAAAAGCCGCTGCCGCCCAATCCGGAGGCTATCTCAATTGGCGATCAGTACTGGCACACAGGAGAAATGGGCGGCAAAGGTGTTAAGGCAAGAGAAGAGAAAATGAAGAAAGCTGAACTAGCCTGGAAAGCAGCACTTGCAGCCAGAAATGCCAGTGGTGCCGATATTCATGAGCCAACCTTGAAACAGGCGCCAGTAACACCCATTTCCCCCAAAATGAAGTAACAATTAACTGCTATATTTTGCAAGATGGTACCGGGATTGAAACAGCTTCACCGCCAATCAATCCGGTACCATTTTTACTCTTAAAACAGTATCGTAAATTACTCCTATTGATGACAGCTTAATTCAGATACTAAACTTAAAAATCTGCTTGACAGAAGTATGGCTATTGTGTTAAAGTTAGCAATCCGGGATTTGTTGTACCACCATGTGTTTTATTCTCATGACAGCGTCATTAAGATTAGCAAGATTGTGACTTGGACATGTCTTAGGGTGACTGGACCGGAGCAGTACAATTTCAAATCAGATCTGGCGAACATTTCAATGGAGGAATTGCCTTATGAATAAGGTGGCCTGTGCTATTGCGCTAATGGCCGGAACTGGCAGCAGTCTAGGATTATTACAGACTTCTGCTCGTGCAATGAATGTAGTACCCGCTCATTTTTCAACTCTCACACTTAGTGTTGCATCTGTTATTTCCAAGTCAAGTAACGGAAAATATGACATTAAGATGCACTATAAGGGTGGTTCAGTTAAAGAGGTAGCAATCTACATAGATGGTAACCTGCTTACCAGACGACAGATAGATACCACCACAACTAAAGGGGATATCGAGTTTCGACTCTCCTCCTCAGTCATATCAGACGGTACACATCTTATCACAATAAATGCCACCGATGCCTATGGCCAGGTTACTACCGTTCATACTTCTATAAACCCTGCAGCACAGTCTGCAGCCAGCGGCGCTTTATCACTTGTTTCACCTGGCAAAAATGCCACAATACAGGGCACGATTCCTATTAATGTGCAGGTTGATCCATCAGTTGCACAACCGTTCGTAAGCTTCTTCCTGGACAATCAACTCCTGGCTGCCACAAACTATGCACCATTCTCATATAACTGGGACTCCTCCAAAGTGTCCAACGGACGCCACATCATAACAATCGAGCTTATCGATGGTAACTCCCAGGTAAGACTGGAAACGCTGCATATCCCCATAATGGTGAATAATCCTGGTGGTCTCACCATTAGAGAGAATAGTACTCCAAGTCTCATTCCAAATCATGTAGCCAGCCTGGCCTCACCAATATCCAAGCTTAAGCATAACATAACTGGAATAACTACTCTTTCACAAACTCCAGAAATCTCTGCACCACAACTACAAATTAATCCATCACGCGGTGCTTCCGCAACTCTTAGCGAACCCCGACTCAAAATTGAACAGTTTGCAACTTCAGAGTTTAATGCTGCTCTCTCTACGCCGTTCTACCATACTCCAGGTATGAAGTTCTCTCCAGTCGTTCATCAAACTGCTGCCAGACCAAATCCATTCAAGCCGGGTATTCAGGGCAGAATGGCTGTAGTCTCAAATCCTATCCATTTCCAGACCCCAAACCTCAACTCCGCTCTTGAGGCACCTGCAGCACATACATCACGATCTGGAAATTTTGCTGTACTACCTTCTGTACCTAGTGGACATCAGAGCGTGAAACACAGTGTTGCAAGCGCACAGTTCAAAAGATATCGTGCATCTAACATCACTGAGGAACAACCCCTTCAAATTGCATTTAATAACACGCGAATCGTGTTCGATGTCCCACCTCGCGTAGTTAACGGAATTCCTCTTGCACCGTTCAGACAGATATTCGAACACACTGGTGGAAAAATTGTATGGAACAACTACTCAAAAACTGTCCATGCCATTAACAAGACACATGAAATTGTATTCCAGGTTGGACATAAAACTGCCACAATCAATGATCAGACCGTGA
>JAJZFJ010000249.1 GCA_021805395.1 bacterium | reverse complement strand
AGTTCCAGTCATTTTCCACACATACTTCACCAGGTAAATCGCCGCTATCACAACAATTGTCATTGCAATTAGATGCTGCATTTTATCCTGTCCCCCAGTGCATATATAATCCCACATGGTACACCAAAAAGGTCGTACCCCATGCGAGTGCCGTCATATAAAAAAGCTGGAATAGCGGCCATTTCCATCCATTTGTCTCTCTGCGTACCACTGCAATGGTAGACACACACTGCATTGCAAGCACATAATATATCATTAAACAGACTGCAACAAGAGTGTTAAACGATGGCTTGCCTGTATGAACATCTATATCAGACCGCATCTGTCTGCCAAGATTAGCCTGCCCGATTTTACTGTCTGTACTGCCCACATTGTACACAGTACCCATGGTTGATACAAAAACTTCTCTTGCAACAAAAGAACTCGCTATCCCAACTCCCATCTTCCAGTTAAAGCCAAGAGGTGCTATTGCAGGCTCTATAACATGCCCAATCTCACCAAGGTATGAGTTTCTCAGGGAATCACTACTATTCATACCGGGGTGTTTGGGATATGAAGAAAGGCACCATACCAGAACACAGCTTGCAAGAATAACAGTTCCAGCTCTTCTCACAAATAGTAAAGCTCTCTCAATCATCTGCATAACAACGGTTCGGATTGCAGGCAGTCTGTAAGGAGGCAGCTCCATTAAGAATGAAGGTGAAACACCTTTTAACAGAGTTTTATGGAAAAGCCATGCCATACAGAACGCAGCTATCATACCCAGAAAATACATTGAAACGAAGGTTAATCCTGGCAGGGTAAGGAGTGTAACGTGTCCAATTCCAAGTACCCGCTTGTTAGGAATGAATGCAGAGATCATAAGGAGATAAACAGGAAGCCGGGCTGAGCAGGACATAAGAGGTGCAACCAGAATGGTGATAAGCCGTGCTTTTCGATCTCCAATAGTGCGTGTCGCCATAATTCCAGGGATTGCGCATGCAAATGAGGACAAAAGCGGGATGAAAGATTTGCCATGAAGCCCAACACGGCTCATCAATCTGTCCATCAGGAAAGCTGCTCGTGCCATATACCCGGTATCTTCCAGAAAGCCTATGAAGAAAAAGAGCAGTAGTATCTGAGGCAGGAATGAGAGAGTTGTCCCCAGTCCCCCAAGTACTCCCGCATCCAGTAAACTTCTAAGATCTCCCGGGGGCATATACCTTGTTAACAGGTGACCCACATACGCCACACCATTTTGTACGAGCGTAGCTGGACCTTCACCAAATGTGAATATAGCCTGAAACACACATGTCATTACCACCATAAACAGGAGATATCCCCAAAATGGATGCATTACTACCCTGTCAACCCTGTCGTTTGTGGTAATGAGTGGACGAACGGCAGTTTGTGGAGTTAGTGAAGCAGCTTTGCAGACATCACTGCTCCATTGATACCGGGCTTCTATAATCTCAGAAACTGCATCCACACCATCCTCAGCAAGTTTACGCTGAACTGACTTCGTTATGTCCCGAATAGGATTGGATTGCTCTTTCAGTGCAAGAGCGTCCCCCTCTGTCATCAATAACGTGACTGCTTCAGCAAATGCGGATCGTTCTGATACCGACTGATATTCCAGAAGCCTCCCCTGTATGGTCCTGATTGCGTCTTCAACAATCCGCGACGGTTTCCAGACAGGTGAAGGTACCGGATTGTTTTCAGTCATTACCTGCAAAAGATCATCTAAACCCTCGCGTTTGGAGGCTATGATGACCCACACAGGAATTTTAAGTTCGTTACGCAGCTTCTCAATATCGATATGCTTGTTCTGCTTCTTAAGCATATCAGTCATGGTAACTGCCAGGATGACAGGCAGACCCATATCCAGCAACTGACTGGTTACATAGAGGTTCCGCTCCAGATTGGTAGCATCCACAACATTGATGATTAAGTCTGGCTTTGGAGTATCCTCACGCAGCCCAAGCAGTACATCGCGGGCTATGCGTTCATCAGGGGAATGTGGCGTGAGTGAGTATAATCCAGGAAGGTCTAATAGTCTGCCTTGTTTGCCGTTGGGAAGTACAATTTTTCCTTCCTTTCGTTCAACGGTAACACCTGGATAGTTTCCCACCTTTTGCCGTAAACCGGTAAGGGCATTAAATAGTGTTGTCTTACCAGAATTTGGATTCCCAATAAGTGCGACAACAACAGTATCTGTTTCAGCTTGTGTGGATGGTACAGTGGATAACATAGGATTAAAGTTATTCGATAGGAGATAGCCAGACCAGATCTGCCTCTTCTCTTCGAAGGGACAGTTGATAACCTCTCACCTCAACATCTAATGGACCTCCGAATGCCGCTATCCTGATCATTTGAACATGAATGCCAGGAGTTAATCCTAATTCCATCAATCGCAGTCTGGAGGGAGTAGAGCCTTTAATATGCCCAATATGCCCACATTCTCCAGGTCTAAGTTCGGAAAGTGTTATTCCACCCCGTGTCATGCTGCCACGGTTGTCGTTATGTCCAGACGCATCAAGCATGCGCTGATAAAATTTAGAACGCATTCCTGACCATTTTTTGCCTGATTGTCTCAAATGAGCCTGGCTTCCAAGTTGATTAAATTCAACTTCTTACGAGTGATAGATTGAAAGCATAGATCCATATATCAAGATACGAGCAAAGGGTGAAAATGGTCTATATATTTCAATTTTATACACGTTAGATGTGTTCAATACTGTAAAGTTCATTGAACAGTCCTATTGTACCTTTTTATACCAGTTAGGATGTCCAACCAGAGATGGAAATTTGCAAAATCCGGTATTCACTTAGCTATATGTTCATATTAACAAAATTGTGGTTGCAAGTAACTGGTATATTACCCTGCGGCATAGTAAGCAGGTTCCTATTTATCTCACTGTGAGCCATATCTAAAAGAATTGATACGTATATTAAAGTTCGCAGTAAAAGGCTGCCAGAGAACTGTCATGCAATGTTCTCTTTGAGATGTATGTCCAGTATCTGCTCACCATTTACGTACTCTGTTGTGATTGGATCTAGCATGGCAGATATTGCCTGAACTACACTCTCTATCCTCCGGGCACCTGTCATAATTCTGGCAACATCCCGATGCACTGTTCTGGAAAGCTCTGTCTCCTCATCAATTGCCCTGTCCACATGAAGCTGCAGACTTTGCACTGTTCCGGTGATTACAAATAGCGGATTGTTGATCTCATGACGTAGAGTTGCTGCAGCCTGACTCAACACGTTGCGCTTCGCACTCTTAACTTCAACTGCGTGCTCTTCGGCACTATGACATAGTTCTGCCTGCATGGAGGCAGCCATTTCAACAAGGTCTTCAGTAATTCGTTCCAGGTGAAGATTACTCTGTGACAGGTTCTTCTCTTTAGTGTTAACTTTCTTGCTTAATTGATTAAGATGAACAGCTCTGAAATGCATCTTTTCGCCTAACTGTAACTTCCAGGCAAGACTCAATTCAGATTCGGTGGGGTTTATCCAGTCATCAGCATCAGACTGCATGATCTCATGTGTGCATTCTTGTGTAATAAGTATTAACCAGATAGATTGGAGCTTTGTATCTTTTTTTATTAGCTGGCACAGTTTAAGACTTGTCATGTCTGATAAAATATCAGATATTAACAGTATGCAGGGTAGATCCATTCTAGCCATGTGCAGAGCAGTATTTCCATCATGCACCGTCTGTAGTTTATACCCGGCATCCACTATTGCTTTGCTGAAGTGTTCCTCAACTACCTCCGATGATACTAGATATACAAGTTTTTCCATTTGTGTCCTCATGGCTGATATAGGCTCTAAATCTATTTTCGGAGTATTGTCAACATAAGTATAGCCCTTGAAACTCTATGGACTTTTTATATATTAACTCTCAGCTATATTTCAGCGCATAATTCCTATACATCAGAGTTCGATTAACTGTTTTGCACTGGCAACACTACCATAATTCATACCTCTAACCGATAATGGATTACTTGAAAATACTATTCATCCATTCTAAAAGCGGTACAATAGTTTTCAGAAACTTTAAATATCTGGTTAGGAGTTAGTTCATGTCCATGGTTGATCCCAAAGTATTCAGGAATTATGATATTCGTGCTTTGGTCCCTGAACTTGTTGATGAGACCAGCGAATATTTCGGAAAAGTAGGATCTGCAGATGCATATCAAGCCCCTCTCACTCCCGAAGGTGTAGAAGAAATTGGCAGAGGTCTTGCTGTTTTCTTTAATCAGCCTGAGGTTGCCATTGGTTATGACGCTCGTATATCCGGACCTGCCTGGGCTGCCGCATTAACCCGAGGGTTCTGTAGAGAAGGGGTGAACGTTCTCAATATTGGTCAGTCATCAACAGACATGGTCTATTATGCTTCCGGTAAATATAATATGCCAGGAGTTATGATTACCGCCTCCCATAGCCCTAAAGAGCTTAATGGTATGAAGCTTGTTCATCCGGGAGCTCAGGTGATTGGTATGGGATCGGGCATGGAAGAGTTAAGAGATCTTGTAATTTCAGGCAAATTCGGAACTGGGGAGAAGTTAGGAACTGAACGCACTAAAAATATCCTTGATGAATATGTAGATCATGTTATGCAGTTCCTTCCCAAACCAGAAGAGATCAAAGCATTTAAAATTGTAGCAGATGCGGGAAATGGAGCAGGTGGAATTCCTTCACACAAAATATTTGAACGTTTACCACAACTCTCTGTTACAGAGCTATTCTTTAATCCAGATGGCACTTTTCCAAATCATGGACCAAACCCATTCGAGAGGGAAAATATAGAGATCTTGATTGAAGAGGTTCAAAACAAGAATGCTGACTTTGGGGTAGCCTGGGATGGAGATGCGGATAGAGTCTTCTTTGTAGACGAAAAGGGAAATCCCATATCAGGAGATTTTATTACCACCCTCGTTGCCCGTCACTTTTTAAATATGTATCCTGGCGCCTCCATAGTATATGATCTACGAGCATCCCGTGCTGTGAAAGACTGGGTATCCAAATTAGGAGGTGTCCCCATTTCAGAAAGAGTTGGACACTCCTATATTAAAAAGACAATGCGAGCAAATGATGCAGTATTTGGAGGTGAAGTCTCAGGACACTACTACTTCCGTGACCACTTCTATGCAGATAATGGCTTTATTCCACTGCTGGCAATTCTTCAAATGCTCAGTGAGACGGGTATGAAAATGAGCGAACTGGTTGCCAGTCTTGGCAGCTACTATATCTCCGGTGAGATAAACTCAACTGTTCGGTCAACACAAGAGGTGATAGACAGAATCAAGATCACTTTCTCAGATGCACAACAGGATTTCAGAGATGGGATTACAGTGGAGTATCCAGATTGGCATTTCAATGTCCGTCCTTCTGCAAACGACCCATTAGTGAGACTAAACCTTGAGGCACAATCCCAAATCGAAATGGAAACAAAACGGGACGAACTTCTTAATCTTATTCGAAAATAGTAAGTAGACTAATTCGTAGTGAGTGTCTAGACAAGTTAGACGCTGGTGTTTCGCATCCAGCCCAGACATTAAATATCCGGGCTGGATGCTTTCATTTACAGTTCAGAAGCAAGCTGAGTGAGGGTAACGAATCTTGCCCCTTTTTCTTTGAGGTAATGGAGAGTATGCTTGAGGTTATCTGCATTATCAACACAGTCTTGCATACCTAACACAAGCGTATCATTTTTATCACAGTGAGCATCGATAATAGGCTTTAACCTATCAAATCCTTCATCAAGATATCCTCTCATGCCACCGATGTTTGCGACTGGTGCAATCCATATATTGCCTTCCCCCTTTTGATTAACTTTAGAGTAGGATGGATGATATGGTGCGGTGGGGGCATCTGCCGGTCTTTCAGCATTAGAGCCTGGTGTACTATCCACCAAGATGCCGATATCTTCCAATACTTTCAAATCAGAGGAGTCAAGGTCTCCATTAGCAGCTCTAAACGCTGTAGCTTTAATAGAAAACTGCTTTAGAACATCTTTACCAATTCGAATGAGGGCATCTCTGGAAATTGTGTTGGATGGTCCAGAATCGAATGTTATGAACAGCCCCAATTCATGCCATGCGGGAATTCGGTGAAAATATTCGTTGTGATAAAGCTTTAGATTGCTAAGTGGATCATGCTCAGCAACTCCAATCAACCATGTCATGGGGACCCGCTCTTTCTCGGCGATATCCACCAGTTCAGTTACGTAGCACTTACCTTCGGATGCGCAGACACAATCTACACTCAATACAACTTTTAATTGATTCATATCCATGTCTCCTCACTTCTGGTACTAATAGGGATCAGTACTCATATCACCCTAATATCAGATACTCTATATCAGACCGAGAATCCTCCTGATTATAAAACTCCAAAGATAAAAGAAAAAACTCCAAAGCTTAGCTCTGGAGTCTCTTCTATGACAAACGATTCAGCTACTCATAACAGTCACATTAAGCGATATGATGAAGTGCTGCGCCGCTTACATTCTCTTCAAAAGCCTGAAGATTTCCTAACGCAGATACGCAGGTTTTAAATATTGTCTTCCCATCGGGACGGTTAGTGGTCAATACCTGTCGAATGCAGGCTTTACCTGGTTGATTGGCTGCACCTAACTGCTGCATTCGGGATGGATCCGCCTGCATTTTGCCGGCTCCTCGGCTGTATACTTTCATCGCAGTCATGCCTATTCCACTTTTGCTAGCCTTTGCGAATGCATCCTGTACTGCAGCAGGTTCATCAAATGAGAACCATACCTGCATTGCTTCCACGTTTCCACCTAAAATCTCTGCATCAATGATGGTAGGATAGTCTGAATAGATCTCCTGTGGTCCATGGTAGGGATGCTGAGAAACTCCAAAATGTCGAACTTTACCTTCTCTTTTCAGTCGTTGAAACACCTTGTAAGATGTGCCTTTTTGATAGCTGGCAACAGAATGCCATCCATAATGGGCACGATAGATATCGTAGTATTTCAGGCCGTTGTTCTGTAATGACGAGACAACCTGATTATAAGCTGCATCATAATCGTCAGGATCGTGGCCGGGGCTGGTTGTGTCAACAGTGATATCAGTATAATACGATTCTCGATCTACACCCTTGAATGCATCAGGCAGGGAGTTCCAGTATCCTGCTTTGTGAACAAAGTTGATGCCTACTGCCAGACCTGGTGCATACAGCTCAGAATTCCAATCCTGGGAGATGCAAATCGGTGTTATATGCATATCTTTCATCTTGGTATTAAATGGTCTCTTAGGCAGAACCCCTATTGCTGCCACCACTACTTCAGCAGCTTCAGCTCTCTGGCTCTTGGTTAGCATGATGCCTGATAAGGCTGCTGTTACCAATCCGGGACCTGCAGCAGAGGCAACTGTGAGTGCACGTACGAAATCTCTTCGTGAGAGAGGTTTCTCAACACTACTCTTGCCCAGATGATCAATCAATTCTTGTTCTTGCAGCATAATATACGCTCCTTGTTAACATGCACCGTCTATGTGTCACTCACACTTTACAGAAAATCAGGGACCTACCCTGGGGTGTTCATTGCAATTTGTGCAGAATTGAGTGCCAGATCAAACTCTGTTGTATCCAGCATCTCTTTCAATCTCACAAATAGTTTTAATGGTTCCAAACTTCTTCCTGCCCCCACACTACATCCATTTAACAGATCAATCTCATCTGGCCATAATCTGTCTGTACCCTGCATGGTAACCAGCATGTGTGCCACATGTAGTACTCTCTGCAGAAGTGAAGTGTCTGCATCTGTGACCATGTCCAGCAACTCAAGTAATGAGCTCACAAGCCATTCAGTTGAAACAGAACTCACGCCATTATCTGGGATCGGGAAAGCAAAATATGCCCACTCAACTGGTGACAGCAAAAGTGACATTACATTAATCCCAGATGGGTCGCCAGTTCTTAGGATAGTCCGTGGCATCGTTCAGCTGCTTTACTTCCTCTGCAGAAAGTCTGTAGCCAACAACTCCAAAGAGCTCTTTTAACTGTTCCGGATTATTCGCTCCAATTATGGGTGCAGTTATGACAGGGTTTGAGAGCATCCAGGCCAGTGCTGTTTGTGCCACAGATTTTGAATGAGAATTGCCAATCTGTTCGAGTGTACTGATTACACCCCATCCACTTTCGTTACCGTAGTTTTTCAGCACACCCTCTGCCCTTGCACTATCGGGGCGCGATGCATCCTTTCGATATTTGCCAGTCAGAAAACCAGCTGCAAGAGGAGAGTATGGAATTACGCCTAGACCGTAGTGCTTGCATACCCGCATTGCCTCAACCTCAAACCCTCTACGCTCCATGAGCGAGTATTCAGGCTGGTAGCAGTCGAAGCGATTTAGGTTCCTCTTGTCAGAAGTCCACAGAGCTTCCATCAATCTCCATGCTGGATAGTTGGATGCGCCAATATAGCGTACCTTGCCAGCATGTACAAGGTCATCCAGAGCTGAAAGAGTTTCCTCAATGGGTGTATTGAGATCAGCCCAATGGCACTGATAGAGATCAATATGGTCAACCTGCAACCTTCTAAGACTGTTTTCGCAGCATTGAATAATTCTGTGGCGGGATAGCCCCTCACCATTTGGTCCATCTGTCATGCTACCACGCACTTTAGTGGCAATTACAACCTTGTCACGAACACCCCTGTCCTTCATCCATCTACCAATAATCTCTTCGCTCTTGCCTCCATAAGACGCGTTGCCAGCCCATGTGGTGTAGATGTCAGCAGTGTCGATAAAATTCCCACCAGCTTCCAGAAATGCATCCATCACCTTTTGGGATGTTGGCTCATCCGCGGTCCACCCAAATTGCATGGTTCCGAGGCATAACTCCGATACAAAGAGTCCAGTGCGCCCCATTTTTCTATAGTCCATATTATAAGTACTCCTTAAGTTTATCCGCCGGGATTAGGGTCTGGGTTGTAGCTTGCACCAGGAGAAGCTGTTGCTGAAGGGCCTTCAAGAGCCATATGCTTCTGTAGCTCAGCCTTAGTG
>JAJZFJ010000271.1 GCA_021805395.1 bacterium | reverse complement strand
TACAGGTCCGATGCTCAAAAACATTCAGGACGTCGTAAAACTACTGGGGCCGTTTGTGACACCCCCTTCAGCAGGAAGTGGCTTTGATCCAACTCCCTACACCTATAATACTACTCCAGACTATTACCTTTCCAAGAACCCGTCTGTAATGCTGGACAGCATCACCCCATAAATTAAACATTATGGGATGACAGTCATCAGACGATACTGCAGGAAGTGAAATGGCGTCACTTCCTGCAGGCTTTTTGTAATGAACAAGCTGATCAATGTTCGGTAGAACTCTTAATGATAGTATTCATTGATAACTGAAGCTGTACCTACAGAGATCTAAATTGTATTGGATCTTGTACACGTCCCATCAATCAGTCATTAACTAACCAGTTGGATTATACATTGCCGTCCTGAGATAGTTTTGGTGGATGGTTCAAAAGTAACCAGTAGTTTCCCAGCAGACGCATAGCTTCAACAAACTGGTCAAAATCTACCGGTTTCAGGATGTAGCTGTTCACTCCCAGATGATAACTCTTCACCAGATCTGTTTCTTCATTAGACGATGTGAGTATAATCACGGGAATCATGCGAGTTCTCTCATCAGTCTTTATGATTTTAAGCACTTCTAAACCATCCACCTTGGGTAGTTTAAGATCAAGCAGCACAACACATGGATTTCTCTGATCGGTTCTTCCCTCATACTTTCCAGTGCAAAATAAGTATTCTAAAGCCTCTTCCCCATCTCTAACAATTACAATGGGGTTTGTAAATTTGTGTTGTGCAAAAGCATACAAAGCTAGCTCTACATCATTCGGGTTATCTTCAACAAGCAGTATTTCAATCATATCCTGTTCGTTCATGCATCACTCCTTGCAATACAGGGCATTTAAACTGGTTTTTACTGATAACGGAAACGTATGGCATGGATTCCTAATCTGCCAGAACTTCTCGCACTATGGAACCCAGCAAATTGTTTGAAAAGGGTTTTTCCAGAACTACTCCAGGCATTGGCTTATCGTTATGACCCTGTTCAAAATTCTCATGATAACCTGTAATAAATAAAACCTTCAAACTGCTGTCTCGCCGTTGTAACTCATTAGCCAGTTCTAATCCGCCCATTCCTGGCATTGATAGATCAGTTACCAGCAAATCTATCTTTGATCCACAGTTTTCAAAAACAGAGATTGCATCCAAACCAGACTTCGCTGTCAGTACTCTATAACCCATGTTAATCAGCACCTCAGAAACCATCTCCAAAATCTGTTCCTCATCATCTACAAGCAGCAGGCATTCGTGACCAATAAGTTTGTCATTATGTGGCGAAAGCATTGGAGTATGGCCGATAGATGAATCGATTTTGGGGAGATGTATTGTAAAATTGCTGCCAGCTCCTGGCTGACTCACCAGTGAGATAAAGCCGCCACACTTGCTGACGATATCGTAGGATATTGCAAGTCCTAAACCTGTACCTTTTCCAACATCTTTAGTGGTGAAAAATGGGTCAAATACCCTGGATTGAATCTCATAAGGAATTCCTTGCCCAGAATCCCTGATTGAGATGGTAACATATTCTCCGGGTTTAATTGAGTTTCCATTAACCACATATTCCAAATCAACAACTTCGGTCCCTGTCTGTATATCTATCTGCCCTCCTGCGGGCATCGCATCCCGTGCATTAATTGCAAGATTGATCAGCACCTGCTGAAGCTGACCAGGGTCTACTTTCACCATCTGGTCTGTTTCATTGATAAGGTTAACCTTAGTTTGATCAGCCAGAATTGGAATGAGAAGCTGGCACGTTTCAGCAAGCAGCAATTTCACGTTGGATTCCTTGGTATGAACAAGTGGTTTTCTTGCAAAAGTAAGAAGCTGTTTAATTATTCCTACTGCCCGCTCTGATGCGTGCTGAATGGTATTTAGCCGTTTTTGAACAGGATGATCGTTAGCTAACTCACTTTCTGCCAACTCCGCTGAACCAATGATAATGGTTAATAAATTGTTGAAATCGTGAGCAATTCCCCCGGCAAGTTTTCCAACCGCCTCCATCTTTTGATTTTGCAGCAGAGCTGCTTCGAGTCGTGTTTTTTCTCTCTGAAGTTTATTCTGATCAAGTGCATGTTGAACAGCAGAGGGTAGTCTTGCCAGACGGTCTTTCAAAAGGTAGTCGTTGGCGCCCATTTTCATGGCTTCCACTGCAATCTCTTCACCCATGGATCCAGACACCAGGATGAATGGAATGTCTATGTTGTGCAGTTTGATATACTCCAGGGCCTGCAAACCATCGAATTGAGGAAGAGCGTAGTCTGCCAGAATAATATCCCAGTGTTCCTCAAGTCCATCGAGGAAAGTAGTCTGACAATCCACCCGTTTCCACTCAGGCAAATAACCAGCTCTCTTCAACTCATAAATGAGTAGAATTGCGTCTTCTTCCTTATCTTCGAGAATCAGTAATTTTATGGCGCCAGCCATAGAGAATACTCCTTATCACACAAAGAGAAATTTTGTCAGAAATATCTAAAACTATTCTGAGCCGAGAGAAAATGAGAACGTTGCTCCCTCGTCTGGCCTGCCTTCAGCCCAGACTCGCCCACCATGTTTTTCAATGATGCGCTGGACTATTGCTAATCCAACACCCGTGCCCTCATAGTCTTCAGCCCTGTGTAACCTCTGAAACACACCAAAAAGTTTATGCACATACCGCATATCAAACCCTACACCATTGTCCTCAACATAGTAGATGGTTTCATTACTATCCTGCCTCGTCCCAATTGTGATGTGAGGATGGAGGGTGTTCTTGGTGAACTTGAATGCATTGGACAGGAGATTTACATACACCTGTTTTATCAATAACATATCTCCCACACAATCTGGCAACTTGTGAATTGTGACTTCCACAACTCTGCGTTCTGTTTGAAGACCTTTCACAATTTCTTCAACTAGCGGATTAAGCGATATCCACGTACGCTTAATCTCTTTCCTCCCAAGGCGAGAGAACTCGAGGATCTCGTCAATCAGAAGGCCCATGTGGGTAACACCTTTTCTGATTACTGAGATACAGTTCAGCGCTTCAGGATTTAGAATATCTGCATGACCATCCTCAAGAATTCGGGCATATCCAGAAATCGCTCTTAGGGGGGCTCTTAAATCATGCGAGATTGAATAGGAGAAACTCTCCAGTTCTTTCATAGCATTTGTTAACTGGGCAGTTCTTTCTCTAACCTTTTCTTCCAGAAGATAATTTTGGTCGAGGATTGCGTATTTTTCTTTGTGCTGTTCGCTCACATTCTGGAAATAGATAGACAGTCCAGATTCATGGGGATAAAGGTGTACACCAAGCCATGCATCGATAGGTGGGAAGTAAGCTTCAAATGTTTTTGATATTCCTGTCTCGACAGCTTTTCTGTACTCAACTTCGTAAACGGTATTCCGTGCATCGGGATACACTTCCCAAAGATTTTTGCCCAAAAGAGACTCACGGGTTGTACCTAGCATAACCTCAGCAGGATTATTGATATATGTAAAATTCCAGTCTACATCCAGCGCGATCACAGCTTCTGTAATACTTTCAAATATCTGACGTATCTGCTCTTCCGACTGCTGCAGTTCTTTCTGCATTTTTTTGGTTCTGGTTACGTTATGTGCCGTGGCATATAGCACACCTTCCTGAATAAGCGAATACCAGTTTAACCAGACATAATCACCATCACTGCACTTCATTCTGCACTCAAAATCTGACATCGGTTCCAGCGAGTCAAGCTCTTTCAGATATTTCAGGAATGCCTCGCTATCGTCTGGATGAACAAGATTTTGCAGACCTATTTCCTTCAACTGGCTTAAGCTCCAGCCCAAATCCCTCTCCCACGCAGGATTAAAAAGTATAAATTGGATGGAGTAGTTATGAATTAAAATGAGGGATCTGGATAAATCAAAAATTCTGTTTTTCTCTTCTTCAGCCCGCTTTTTTTCCGTGATTTCCCGGAAATTCAATACAATACCAGCAACATTCTCATCGTCCAGCAGATTGGTGAATGTACCCTCAATCCACATCCATCTCTGCTCTTTATGCAGTGCCCTGAATTCCAGGGAATAAGAAGAGAACTTCTCTTTCTTCACCAGTTCGATGGCATTACTAATCATAAACTTGTCTTCTGGATGTGAAATGGAGAAATAGGTTGGACTTTGGAAATCTTCAACTGTATACCCAGATAGTCGGTAAAGTGATTTACTTGCATCTATAACTTTAATCTCATCATTCAAAACAACATAGCCATCAGTACTGTGATCTAATAGCGCTTGAATTCTTCTCTCATTTTTATTTACCTGGGTTATAGCTGCCTTCAGTTCTGTGATATCCTGCATGGTAACAAGACAGGCTTCTTCTCCATCGATATTTATATCCTGGGAAGAGATTTTGACATCAATAAGCTGATTGTTTAAGGTGCGGTGTATGCTGATGTCCGCCATACTGCAGTTTAAAAGCAATGACAGATGTCGTTGCTCCTGCTCGATTATCAGACCTGCTTCAAGATCTGAAATCTGCATGGCAAGGAGCTGTTCTTTGGAATATCCATAACTCGAAACAGCTTCCCTGTTCATTCCAATAATTTTTCTTGTTGCCTTGTTATAGACAATAGATGCTAATGGGAATCCCTCAAAAAGGTTGCGGTATCTTAACTCACTCTCCTCAAGATTTTGTTTCGTCTTGAGCACCGCACACAAATGCCCAATTGTGTTGGTGTACTGCCGAATTATTTCACAATCTTTTTCAGAGTAAGGCAGGCTACTCAACAAATTGTCTACAGCCACAAACCCAAGAATGTCAGTCCCACTCCATAATGGAGCAATAACCTGTGAGCCCCGTCCCACTTCCTTACCGCAATCATCAAGTAAAGCAATATCTTCAGCCAGTGAGAATGAGTATCTATTTCTGATCGATTTTTCACTATGGGAATCCATGTCGAAATTCCACTCGAGGCCCCGCTCATCTCTCAGTTTTCCCTGCTCATCTGTCCCATACGTACCCTTCACAGTTTTATGGTCTTGGGTCAAAAACCATATTCCTACCCTTCCCAAGCCAAGCTGGGTTGTTCCCAAACTGACGGCTTCTCTACACAACTCATCCAGCGTATTACATCTGGCAAGTACAAGATTTATGCTGTGCAGCTGCGAGAGCATCCGGGAGTATTTTTTCTCCTCCTCCATGCCCTTTGTAACTGCATTTTCCAAAGCGATTCGATTTGAGATATCTTTTAAAACCGTTGTGTAATACCTGCATATGCCCAACTCATCTTTTACCGGAGAAATGTCTATTTCGCACCAGAATGCTGATCCATCTTTACGATAGCAAACAATCTCTCCATGAACAGGCTTACTGTCTTTCAGGCTGTCTCTGTAACTCTTCCATAACTGGATATCAGGCTCTGAACCTTCGAGAAATGTTGGTACAATATCCATATCATCCTCAGAAGTATAGCCAGTCAACTTCATGAAAGCATCACTTACATAGATAACCTTTTCAGCGTTTGAAACTGAAGTATCGGCTCGGGAGATAATGATGGCTTCTTTGGTTTGAGAGAGTGCTGTATCAAGTATCTGATGACGTTCCTGCTGTAACCTGATGTCAGTTTTGTCCCTCAAGATTGAGATATGCGTATCATCATCTAAAGCATAAGCGGTAAATTCAGCTATTTTTACTTCACCGGTTCCTGTTATAAAGGTGAAATCCCCCATCATCCTCTTTTCTGTAAGATATTCCTGAAACTGGACACTGGCATTCTGTTGTGATGATGGCGTAGCCAGATCCTGAACAGACATCTTGAGTAGATCTGATCGTGGATATCCTAAAAGTTTGCAGGCAGCATCGTTAACGCGTTTATATCTTCCTTCTCTGCCAGTGACTACAATTGCATCAAGGTTAGATTCGAAGAAAATATCGAACATCTCCCCGGTTTCCTTTATCTCTGTTGAGTCTTTTTCATCTTTAATGTGTATATCTAGCGTCATCTTCAAGCAGGCATCTTTCGAGGTGGTATGTTCATAAGTGCCATTCTTGCAACACTATTGAATGGGACTGTCGAATTACCATATTTAATCTCAAGATTGCTATGCTCCTCTGTATAACTATGCGAACAATTCAGATCTCCCAGTTGAGATTGATGCTGATATATACCTTCCAAAAATGATTGTATCCTGAATTCCAGATCTCCGGAAAAAGATCTGAACAGGTTATGGAATGCGGGATTTAATATAGTTGCCTTCAAGGGCAAGTTACCATCTGTTATGGGAATTAAGGCAATTGGGATGTCCATGTTTTCAAAATTCTCCCTAATCGCTGCGCTTAATACTTCGTTACAATTTTTATCTAAACTCTCAGCACTGTTCATGTAGTTTGTACCACACTAGAAATATTTCGATGTCATAGCATATTTCATACTATAACATACTTAATGATATTCCAACTGCTTATTTTCGAAGAATTAATAGTTGACACTGTTGATGTGCAGAGTTTCAGGTACACGCATCCTTAAATGCCAGGAAACTGTGAGTTTATGATGAGAAGAGAATTGGTGTGCAACACCCCAAGAAGATATTTTCTGAACATACGCGATGAAATCACCTGTGTATGTTACAAATAATCATCAAACCAGATTCAGAGGGCAAGAGATATGAAACTTATATGCAGTTCACATTATTTGATGCCAGGATCCCTTGGAGAAAATAAAAGTAAAAGAATGGACGCATTTGGTAACGTCCATTCTTTTAAACTAAAATTGAAAACGGATAATCTAAACGGAACTAGTGTTTAGTTTTAAAAGTTTGGATGATCTCGGTTGAACTGGTGGAGCATCCAGCATTTTCCTTAATTGAGTTCGACCTCTATGAATACGTGAACGTACAGTTCCTACGGAACAGTTCATGTTTTCAGCGATCTCTTCATAAGTTAAACCTTCAACATCGCAGAGTAGAACAGCTTTGCGAAATGTTTCTGGCAATGCAACTAAAGCTGCCTGCAGTTTTTCTTCTAGCTGATCTTTCATGAGTGCCTGCTCGGGGTTATACTCATTATCAGCGATCTGGAGAACCATACTCTCTTCACTATCTTCATCACCCAGGGGCTGGTCCAGTGAAAGCGGCTTCTTGGCTGGCTTCCTTCGGAGCAGGTCAATAAACAGGTTGGAGAGAATTCTGTAGAACCATCTCTCAAATGGCATTTGCCGATTGTAGGTGCTGAAAGATCGGTATGCACGAAGATAAGCCTCCTGGGTGAGGTCTTCTGCGTCATCACGATTTCCTGTCATTCGATAAGCTATGTTATATGCCTGGCGTTTGGTGCGCTGCATAAGCCTTTCGAATTCACCCTTCGGTGTGCTGTTCTGGATCGTATCAAAGTGTGCCATTCACGGCCTCCTATACGCTACGTTATGGGAATATGTGTAAACAACGATGAACTGTTGATCACTCACGTCCATTTATTTAGACGTCTTAAAACGTAGTCCGTCTCAACATTCTGACTGATTTTAATTAAAATGTGTTAATAAATTGGCACTTTGAAAATAAACTGAACTTGAGATAGGTTAATAGTTATTCATTCACGTATAACATCATTGGTGCAAATTGCACTTCAACTAAAGTATACTAAATCAATAAGATTACATTGGAATGGGGAATCCTAAAGATGAGTTTCTTCAATGCACGTCTCCGATATGCTCTTTGCGCAGTTGTTGACCTAGCGCTTCAGCCCCCACTCCAGTCGTGCCAGAGCAGAGAGATCGCCACACGTCAGGGAATTCCTGGCCCCTATCTGGACCAGATACTCGCTGCACTCAAAAGTGCAGGGATTGTTCGTAGTGTACGAGGTGCAGGAGGAGGATACAACCTGTCTCGATCACCTTCCAAAATTACAGCTGGCGAAATTGTGAAAGCGATGATGCGCGGTGACCAGCTATTTGCAAGTGGTGAAGAAGCGATTCTGGAATCATCCGGTGCAGAATGGGTGGTGCATGAGCTTGAAGAGAGAGTTGAACAGTCCATTTGTGCCATTCTGGAATCTGTAACTCTGGAAGATTTAGCGCAACGCAAAGTGGGATTAGATGAAAATCTGGCTATCATGCCGTCTATTTAATCCACTCATTAAAGTTTACAGGAGACAATACAATGAAAATTGCTAACAGCATAACTGATCTCATAGGGAACACTCCTCTCGTACGCCTCAATCGCATGACGGGGGATTCCAAAGCAACGGTAGTCTGCAAACTGGAATACTTCAACCCCCTCTCAAGCGTGAAGGACCGAATAGGTGTTGCCATGATTAACGCTGCTGAGGAAAAAGGGCTGCTAAAACCAGGCTTAACGGTTCTGGAGCCAACCAGTGGTAACACGGGAATTGGTCTGGCATTCGTATGTGCTGCCAGAGGGTATAAATGCAGGCTGGTTATGCCTGAAACGGTGTCTGTAGAGAGGCGTATCATCCTTCGATCACTTGGTGCTGACCTTGTATTAACACCTGGCCCTGAGGGAATGCCAGGCGCAATTCGTAAGGCTGAAGAGATGAAGGCTGCAAGCCCTGATGAGTACTATATGCCCGCCCAGTTTGAAAACCCGGCAAACCCCGAAGTTCATCGTAAAACCACTGCCGAGGAGATCTGGCGCGATACAGATGGACAATGCGATGTGCTGGTAGCTGGCGTCGGTACGGGCGGTACAATTACTGGTGTTGGAGAGGTCATCAAAGAGAGAAAGCCCACCTTCAGAGTGGTAGCTGTGGAACCTGCTACATCCGCGGTGCTTAGCGGGCATCCAAAAGGTCCTCACCCTATACAGGGTCTGGGAGCAGGATTCATTCCACACATTCTTAACACTTCCATCATAGACGAGATAATCCCTGTTACTGCAGACGATGCAATGGCAACGGCAAGAAAGCTTGCAAAGGAAGAGGGAATTTTGGCAGGCATGAGCAGTGGCGGAGCATTGAGTGCGGCGCTACGGCTGGCCGATGAAATTAAGTCCGGTGTTATCGTTTTCATTGTCTGCGACAGGGGAGACCGGTACCTCACTTCCGACCTCTTCGATTAG
>JAJZFJ010000034.1:8395-9086 GCA_021805395.1 bacterium | reverse complement strand
TTTGAAGTCTAATATCGTACTAATATAGCCTCGTGAAATATATTTATGCAGAAGTTATTTCTCACAAACCTCTGTCCAAAACTTCTCAACACCTTTCCAAAGACTAGCCCTCTTTGCCGGGGGAAGATACTTCACAAACTCTTTTCCATAAGCTTTAGTCATCATGCGTGTGTCCAGTATGCACACAATCCCTTTGTCTGAATGGGTGCGTATCAGCCGTCCAAATCCCTGCTTCAGTCTGATCTGGGCCTGAGGGATGGCATACTCACGGAACCAGTCGCCTCCACTCTCAGTGATTGCCTTGGTGCGAGCCCTATTAATTGGAGAATCTGGCACTGCGAACGGTATTCGGTCGATCACAACACAACTCAACGCATCGCCCTGAATATCCACACCTTCCCAGAAGGTTTGCACACCAAGCAGACAGCCATTCCCGCTTGCTCTAAATGCTTCCAGCAATTTTACTGGCGCCTGATCTCCCTGTTTGAATAGAGGGACATTCACTCTGCTCTGAAGACGTTGATAGATAGCGTTCAGCATTGAACGTGACGTAAAGAGTAGAAAAGCTCGGCCGTTGGTCAGGCTAATCAGGCGCTGTATTTCATCTGCAAGAGCATCCTGATATGCTGAAGTTGGAGGAGTAACTGGTTCAGACAGATGACCAGGCACATATAGAAGTGCGTGGTCTTTA
>JAJZFJ010000034.1:0-8385 GCA_021805395.1 bacterium | reverse complement strand
ACGGACTACCTACCAGACACTCCACAGCATTAGAAGGGATCCCCATTCGGGATCGGATATAAGAAAATCCTCCCGAGTTTGCCAAAGTTGCTGAAATGAGCGTAACACTTCCAACATTGTTCACCATCCGTTCACTTTTCCACAAAAGCTCTTCCAGTTTGGGAGCTATGGCAATAGGTGTTAGATGAATGGAAATATTGATGTTCGATTGTGCTGATGAGACTGGCAAACACTGACACCAGCGGAGTGAGCCTTCATCTGGCTCCGAGAAAAGTCTGCTGAGTTCAGTAACTGACCGCTCACACATCTTACCCAAGCCTTCAAGAACTTCTTTCTGATCTGGATCTTCTTTAGCCGCATCGAGCAGCATATTCTGGATTGCCTGCAGGGAAACCACAATCTGAACAGCTGCATTCTCTACTTTTGTTCGTATTTCCGAATCCAATGAGTCGTTATAATCAAATTCCATACGTCCTACAGTAAGCAGCGGTGCGAAGAGATCATCGTTGAGATGATCTAAAGCCAGCAGCCTTTCACCACCAACATCCAGTTTAAGCCTTCTAAGCCGCTCAACAATCCCTGGTATGCGGTGAGAGTTGAATTCAACTCCAAACGTTTTAGTGGCAACATCCTCCAGATGGTGAGCTTCATCGAAAACGACGTGGTGATAGGAGGGAAGCAGACTAGCGTTTGGATCTGATGCTCTAATTGCCAGATCAGATAGGAACAGAGCATGGTTCACAACCAGAATGTGAGCATCCTGAGCCTCACGGCGGGCTTGGTAAAAATGGCAAGTCTCATAGAAAGCGCAGTCTGAAGATCGACAGGTTTCAGGTGTGGATGTGAGCTCACTCCAAAACGGGACTCGAAATGGCAGGTTACCCACATCCCCATTCCAGTCAGAGTCTCGGTTAGCCTTTTCAACCCGCTTCAATACCGGGTCTTCAACAAGCATCAGGTTGCTTCGAGCTTCCTGTAAAGCAAATTCACAGAGATAGTTGGAACGGCCTTTAAGCAAAGTAACATTTATCTTGCCTTTCGCTCCTTTTATCTGTTTTAATGCCACTGGTATATCTTTTTCGATTAACTGCTGCTGAAGACCTATGGTATGAGTGCTAATGATTGTGATACGTCCATTCAAGGCTTCACGTATGGCAGGGATTAGGTAGGCGAGTGTTTTTCCTACTCCTGTGCCAGCTTCTGCAAGACAAGGCAGTCCTTCGGACATGGCATATTCAATCGATGAGGCTACTTCCACCTGCTCGCGACGTGCCTCATAGCCGTTTAAGCTAGTTGCTAATGGGCCGTTGGGACCAAATATCTTTTCAAGTTCCAGATTTTCTGTTTGCGGTTGAGTCATATCTTTGAACTATAGCACACATTACGATACAGTGTGGTAGAAGCAAGCGGATTTAAGCGTGCAACATTATGGAGAATATAAAGGCTGGCATTGAGATATTTTGATCTAATATACTTGACCATTTACCTAATACAGGAGTTCGAGATGTATTTATCTAATCTGCAATCATTATGAATATAAATATATCTGATTCTTCCATACCGATTCGAGAGTTTCAGGACAGAGGTTTGAAATGGCTGTTCGAAGTTACGACGATGTTGAAGAATCTCTTGCAGATGCAGGACCCAGAACTTGCATTGGCAATTGATTTCGGGGCAAGTGTACGATTAAACGCTCAATCTGTCTCGGATTCACTCCGTCGAATAGAGCCAGATGTGCTTTACAAAGCACCCAGCAGGATGGGTGGTTCTGATAAAGAGGTGTATGTGTTCATCATTCTTGAGAACCAGACCACACCAGATAGACGCATGTTCCTGAGGCTGCTTGCATGTATGACTGAAATATGGCTTCTGGAAGAGCGCGAACAGATTGCTGAAGGAGTTCCTCAGAAAGATGTAATTTTAAATGGTATGCTTCCGATTACTCTATACAGTGGCAAGTCAGACTGGCTTTCTGCAATTTCGATGAAAAGTATGGTGGATCTGCCACCACAATTTGAGAGGTTTCTGCCAGTATTTGAGATACAGTTCATGAACCTCAATCAGATGAGCAAGGAGACATTGCGTTCAACAGCACTTGGCCCAGCATTGCGAGTATTGAAAGGAGAAAACCTGCCTGTGGATCAATTCTCCCCATTACTCCGTGAAGCATTTGCAGATTTAACTAAGACGTATGAAGGGCAGCCTGCAGTTGTGGAACATGTAATTAAATTTCTATTGTTATTTGTGCAACATCGAAGACCAGAAGAAGAGCAACCCGTATTGTATAAAGTACTAACAGAAGTACACTTGGCAGATGATGAGAATTGAGTACTTGAAATGGGTATGACTATACCTGAAAGATTGCTGCATGATGGTGAGCAAAATGGAATTAGGAAAGGCATTGAATTAGGCATAGATAAAGGGATAGGGATAGGTAAACTAGAAGGAAATTTAGAGGAGGCAATTAAAAACATTCTACTTCTGGGTTCTATACAATGTGGATGTCAGCCAACGGCAAGCCAGAATGAGATAATTAGCAGTACTACCGACCTGAGATGCTTATTGCTAGGATGCTGAAGATTTCTAGCTGGGAAGAACTTCTGGAAGGCATTCATGCATGAATGCATCTTGCGGCTGAAGTAGCTGAACTATTGCATCCATCATTCTGTTAGTTAAATTTTAGCTATGAAGAGTGTCTTCATGTAGATGTCCCTTCCGCGTTCATTTTCGAAGGTCTGAAAATGAAATGAAAGGTCGCGATTTGGCATTCCTTATTAGCTACCTTCCTGCGGCATCAAATACATTTGAACTCTTTATGAGTCGATAAAACGGCTGTAACTCTATTCCATATGGTGCGAGAATCCAGCAAACCTATATTTGACAAGCCTTTGGGTTCCGTGATAAACTAAACTAGTATCACATGTTGTCTCCAGGCGAGTGGTGAAATGGCAGACACGCTGGATTTAGGATCCAGTGCCGAAAGGCGTGGGGGTTCGAATCCCCTCTTGCCTATGCTTGAAGAGAACGCATGCGGGAATAGCTCAGTGGTAGAGCGCTTCCTTGCCAAGGAAGAAGTCGCGAGTTCGAATCTCGTTTCCCGCTTATATTTATAACTCATTCATAGCATTTCCAAGCATTTCTGACTGTACTCTCCTCGTCTTACCCTGTTTCAGTTTTACACTCATCTTCCTATTCTCACTTTGCTATAATATTCTCTGCTTTGTATCCTCGCTACAACCTTTTTCAATAATGCTCTGGTAGTTCATATGTAGAGAACATTTGCAGTATAAGTTAATATACAGTCGTCGTAACCACAAGTTACTGACTGTGATTTATCCATGTAAACTAACAGCACCCCCTTCCATTTAATTTCCGTATATTTGCTATTAAAGTAAACATTTCTTTGCATAAAGAAGGAATTTCATAGCTAGATGTACGAATACTTGAGCAAAGCATAACCCAGTCCAGTTTCACATTAAAATAAGACTATGTCCCATATTGCTCTATCATTTGGTGTAACCAGTCTATACTAAAACTATATAATGAGATACAGATCTGGGCCAGAGTGTACGAGGTTACTTCTATGTTCAATATAAATGCTCAACTGCTAGGTGCGCCAAATAAATGAGTAGTTTTCAGCAACTATCCCGAAGAGAACTGCTAAAGGTGTTTACTTTTGCGGGCGGAGCCATGCTCGCTGGCTGTTCAGACAAAAACCCGAATGGCACCAAGTTAACTCTTACCCAATGGTATCACGAGTACGGCGAAAAAGGTACCTTTCAGGCAGTACAGCATTATGCCCGAGAATACTCACTCCTCAATCCTCACATTGCTGTGCGGGTAGTGTGGGTACCTGGCGATTATGGTACCAAGCTTGCCACCGCCCTGCTTACTCCGGATGGACCAGATGTGTTTGAAGATCAGCTCACAGAAGCGATGGTTAGTGCTGGTCAGGTTGCTCCGCTTGATGATCTCTTCACACCCGAAGACCTTAAAGATTTTAACGCCAAAGACATCGCACTTAATTCGGTGGGAGGCAAGATCTACGGTGTGAAAGAGATTGATGACATGCAGCTGCTATATTTCCGAAAAAGTGTATTGAAAGCAGCAGGGGTGAAACCCCCTACCACCATGGATGAGCTTATTGCCGCTGCACATGCACTCACTACCCCCACACGCAAGGGAATCTTTTTAGGCAACGATGGCGGAGTAACTGCGCTGTTAACCGTGCTTCCGTGGTCTGCAGGCAGTGACTTCCTGGTAGATAACCGTATAGTTTTCAACAATCCACGGACTGTTGCTTCCTATGAGAAACTTTTGGAACTTAACCAGAGCGGCTCACTTTTAATGGGTGCCCCCACTGACTGGTGGGATCCTTCCTCTCTCACACAGGGGTTGGCAGCAATGCAGTGGTGTGGACTTTGGGCATATCCAAAGATTCACTCCATACTGGGTGATGATCTTGGTGCGATAATATGGCCGGCTTTTGATAATGCTGGTGTCCCTGTCACTTCTCTTGGTGGCTGGACTGCTATGGTGAACGCACAAAGACCCTATGTGGAAGAGGCCAAGAAGTTTGTGAAGTGGCTATGGATTGATAACTTGAAAGATCAGCTGGACTGGTGTGTGGGATATGGCTTTCATGTACCGCCTCGGCTTAGCCTGGCTAAACGTGCCCCTCAACTTTCAGCACCTATCCCCGCCTACGCAGTGAAAGCTCTGGGCAAGTACGGACAAGCCACGCCTCCATTATGGAATGCTGCCATGACTTCCGACCTCACAAATTCTCTGACGAACATCGTTAAGCTAGGGCATAATGCAGCCCGCTCTGTTTCTAATGCGGCAACACAATGCACTCGCGAACTTAACAGGGAGCTGGAGTAATGGAAATTCTTTCAGGAGCAAAAGAGTGTCTGTAACCCACCAAAATCCTGAAACCAGGGTAAAAGAGAGAAACAAATCGCATCTGAGAACAACCCTCTCATTCTGGGCTTTCATGGCACCGGCTCTCATAGGCTTGATTCTTTTTATGGGTGTTCCCATTATCTGGGGATTTTTACTCAGTCTCTCTCATGCTCAGAATACAATTCATTTTGGTCACTTTATAGGGATACGAAACTACACCGATCTACTAACTGACCCTGAGTTTCTGAATTCCCTGTACACCATCGTAATATTTACACTATTTATTGTTCCAATCACATTTGTGTTTTCCCTATGGTTAGCCCTCATGGTCAATAAGGTGGGCAGGGGTAAAGCGTTTTTCCGCACAGTATTTTTCATTCCAACTGCAGTGTCTTATGCGGCTGCATCACTAATATGGCGTATGAGTCTATTTAACGGCACCGCTTTTGGATTTGTGAATCATCTCACAGCCCTGTTTGGAATGTCACCTATTGCCTGGATAGGTACTGCCTCACCACCATGGTACTGGCTAGTTCTTGTGACGGTAAGGATATGGCTGCAGGTTGGTTTCTATATGATCATCTTTCTGGCTGCCCTCCAGGAGATACCCCACTCCCTCTATGAGGCAGCCGCTATGGATGGTGCCACAGGTGGCTGGCAGGTATTGAGGTATATCACACTTCCACAGCTTAGAGCCACATCGGTCTCCATTCTGCTGCTTTGCCTTATTGCAGCGTTTCAGGCTTTTGATGAGTTCTACAATATTCTGGGAGGCTCAGGTGCCTCGTCTGGCAATATAGGACTTGCTCGTCCTCCCCTTGTATACATCTACAGCATCGCATTAAGCAGCCAGGATTTTGGAATGGGAGCGGCTGGTGGCTTTATTCTCACTGCACTCATTGTAATGTTCACTGTTGTGCAGGGCAAGCTGTTCGGTTTCGGCGAATCCCGGGAGGGCAAGTAAGCAATGAGGGCACGATCTACACAGGAGAAAATCGCTGTAGTAAGCAGATATATCGTACTGAGTTTGCTGGCAGTTATTTTCCTGCTTCCTTTCTACCTCATTGTTCGAAATGCACTCATGTCAGACTCACAGATAACTTCCTCACACTGGGTCTGGTTTCCGGTTCATCCTCACTGGCATAACTTTGTATCTCTATTTCACGATCCCGATGCTTTCATGTATGAAGGTCTCAAGAATTCAGCGCTAATTGCCTTCGGAACACTCATTTTACAGATGCTCTTCTCATCCATGGCTGGATATGCTCTGGCAAGGATTCCTATGAGAGGAAGCAATATTATCTTTTTCCTCATTCTCGGCACGCTAATGATCCCATCTGCAGTAACATTCGTACCCACTTTTGCTCTTATGGCTACCATTGGTGGTGTGAATACGGTGTGGGGAATACTCACACCTGGCGTATTCAGTGCGTTTTCCATCTTTCTCTTCAGGCAATTCTATTTGCGATTTCCAGATGAGATAGAAGAGGCAGGCAAACTGGATGGCCTGGGGTATTTTGGTATTTACTGGAGATTACTGCTTCCAAACTCGGTAAGTATTATGATGGCACTGGGTATACTGGCATTTGTTGGAAGCTGGAATAACTTTCTGTGGCCACTTGTGATTGGACAGGATCCATCTGCATGGACTGTACAGATTGTGCTTTCCACGTTCCTGACAGCTCAAACGGTACACCTGCACGAACTTTTCGCAGCCACAGCCGTAGCAGTTGCTCCCCTCATCGTTATATTTCTTTTTATGCAGCGCTACATTATGGAAGGCGCAAAATTCTCCAGTGGCAAGGAGTAACAAAACTGCGGGATTAGCAGGTATTTTAATCAGTATTCAGGAAACATATTCGGATTCATTTTGTATGTAGATACATTTTTTGCTTTTTCAACTGGAAATATGTCTCGAAGGAAATCGATCATGCTGCCAAATGGTGATGGTGAAGAGAGCATTCAGATACGAGAATTGAAAGAACGCATAGAAATTCAGGAAAGAGTAATTCAATTAGCCAGGTCACAACATCTGAACAATATCACAGTAATACCGATCGCTCTAGCAATTGTAGTAGTATCGGATATTTTGAGCAAATTCCTTCACTTATCCGATTCCAATTATGTTTTTATCCCTTTACTGATTATTTCATGTAAGTTCTTTCCAAATGATGGTTTGAATATAGGCTATGCCCCATTCCCATCTACTCTCACCAAAGCCTTCCAGTCTGGAAACAAGCGCATTGTGCTTAAACTCATTCGATTTTATCGCAGAATGCAGAGAGAAAAGAGCCACATCGTTTTAAAAGCACTTAGTCAGGAACTGGAATCTCTCACTGTGAATGACAGATCCCTCTTTAGCACCAAAGAGCTTCGGAAAATTGCTTCGCTACTGAAATCCAGAGATCCCGGTATTCTATATCCTGCACTCCATGCCCTTGCTAAAGTAGGGGATGAGAGCGTAACGGATGACATTGGAGTTTTCATTGATAGTAGATCGACCAATGATTCCTTAAAACGTGAAGCACAGACCTCTCTTAATGAAATAAGGTATCGCTTGAACCCTGAACAAGAGATCGTGGATACATCTCCAGCTTTCTCAAGAAATCTTACTCCAAAGGGGATTTTAAACATCGACCCAGAGGAGCAGGAAGCTGCATTTGAAAGCATTGAAAGATTTTCACGAATCTCAAAACGTTCACGGTACACCAGGTATATCAGTTTACTAGTAGTATTGAGCTTAATTCACATTTTAGGGTATCAGATCGGCCTTCCTCTTTGGATTTGCGTTGTTATAGACTTACTTTATGTTTACACTCGTTTCAACCCTAAGACAATTCGCAAAATGAACGAATTGATCAAAAACAGGGAGAACAGAGTAGTTTTTCGATACCTTCCCCTTATCTCCATGGAAATAAGATACAGTTCGAATAGACAATTCACGAATATTACTAAACGACTCTTACCAAATGTGAAACCTGACGATGCTGCATCAATCACACACTATCAGATGAGACAACTATTAAGCTTGTTAAAGTCAGACGATCAAGAGTTACAACTGGCGGTAGTGTTGGCATTAGGCAAAATTGGAAAACCTGAGCACATCAATAAGCTTCAGAAAATTTTATTGCAAGATAATGCATGTGCAGAATTGATGACTGCCACACGAGAAGCGATAAAGATTATAGAACAACGAAGCCATATAACAAATGATAATGAATCTCTGTTGAGGGCAACTTTAGTATTAAACGAAAACGAACTGCTTAAGCCAGATGGAAATGCACATAACTATGTAGATGATCTGCTTCAGCCAGCAGAGGAAGAGTGAAACTGCGCTTCCACAAAAAATGAGCAAGAGTGAGAACTTGTTTGTGTATCAAAAATAGTTATGTACTGGTAGTAGAGGAAATTGCAAAAGTAAGAAAAAAAACTAGGATTTGGTACTAAATCGATATAAATTACAACTTGTAAATGTTTTAG
>JAJZFJ010000077.1 GCA_021805395.1 bacterium | reverse complement strand
ATAAACTTGCCACGGCTTAATCCGCAACTGAATGCAGTTGTGAACCATGGCGCTGTCGGACGCATATAAACAGTATCGCTGCTCCCACAGCCGCGGTCAAAGCCATTGCCACTGCTGGCGACCCATAGCCGAGGCCGCTTGTCGGAATAGGCTTGTCGAACCAGTCAGCAAACGAGGCACCCATTGGACGAGTGAGGATATACGCTGTCCAAAACGCGGCAACCTCATTCAGTCCAAAGGCGAAATAGGCTATCCCAGGGAGAGCAAACAGAACGGTGAACAAGATTGCAGAGTTGAGGTATCCCATCCCTAAGGTTGCTGCAGTCAAATCTCCAGCAGCGGTGCCCAGAGCAAATGTAGCAATCACTGTAGCCCAGTAGAAAGCTTCCCGGCGTGGTGTTTCCACAGTGTGGATCGAAAGCGTGCGTTCTGTGGCATTCCACATCCATAAAATGGCAAATAGTCCCACCGCAAACACTATGGTCGAGATGAGATACGGCACTCCTAGCACCACGTGTACTACATCCGCCACCATAGTACCAAAAATGCTAACGACAACTACCAGAAGCCAGTACATCGCAGGGACATGACGTCTAGTGCGGAATTGCAAAATCAGGACAATCAGAAATGTAAGTGCTCCCCCAAGAACTGCAAGATACTTATTTGTATGAAAAACAAGAAAGTCAGACGTCGCCTCGCCCATAGCAGTGGAAAGTATCTTCGCGACCCAGAACGACAGCGTGATTTGCGGAACCTTATTTCCGTAATACCAGTTCTGATCCATGCGAATGAAGGTTCTGGTCGATTTCACCAGGGCAATCCTCCTTTTCTCATTTGGTTACCAGGAATGATGGAATCCGACTTGGATAACTCCGACCCACAGAGTTATGTAGCTGAAAATCGACTTTACATGTTGGCCGCCGAAATCAGCCCGTTAATGGTGTCGCATTCCCTCAAACTTTAATATTAATGTAGTATTCTATATACGCATATATCTTTATTCCTGGTGAATTCCTTGTAAAATTCTAACTGCACATATGCACATCAGAATGATGCTTTCATACTGAGTGGGTATAATGTCACTCTTCAAATTGCCTTTGCCATTTAAGACCTTAATGCTGTGTGTTATTATCATAGCAAGCGTTGCTGGTCATCTCACGAAAACCGTTGAAACACACTCATCATTTTACATTCATGCTGCACATCAATCCAAATCGTATTTAACGCATCTGAAAGTAGGCAGAAGAAATGAGAACAAATTGGTAAATAAGCAGGATTCCATGGGAAACAATGTTCAGAATAGTACCGACATCATCTCTCATCCTGGTCTCCTGTCAGGAAGGAATTTGCTACATGAGGACAACCAGTCGCAATATAGTCAGCAGATAGATCTCGCTAAAGGTGCCTGGGGCAGACTGCTCCATCTTGCAAATGGAAACTGGTTAGCCATCTGCACAGAGTTTCCTTCACATACTACCAGTGTGCTGAAAATTTGGCGCAGTAATAACGATCTGCAAACCTGGCACCCTCTTGCTGAAGTTGGCATACCTGGCCGAAAAATGGATAACGGAGAGTTGTTCCAGCTAAGCAATGGCAATCTCCTGCTTACATGCCGTTCATTAATTGATAATATCTCTTATGAGCTTCCGGTGTATGAGAGCAGTGATATGGGAGCAAGCTGGAAATATCTAAGTATGATCATGGAGAATAATGCGGTTATTAACGAAAATAATCCCAGTCAGGGATTATGGGAGCCCACGTTTTACCAGTTGTCAGACTCTAAAATTGCAGTCGCCTACTCCACCGAAATGCATAGCATTGCATCCCCTTCTTACAGCCAGATTTGTGCGTTCAAAGTTTCAAATAACAACGGGACCAGCTGGGGCAGCGAACATGTGATGGTTGAGGAACCCGGAGGAGGGAGTTTGCGGCCTGGCATGCCTGTAGTCAGGCGAATGTCAAATGGAGAGTATATGGAAGTTTCCGAGATAGTTGGAATAAATAACGCTGAGGTATGCTATAAAATCTCCCCAGACGGAATTCATTGGCCCAGCGGTCTGGGTACTCCTATTCCGCACCAGCATGCTGGACCCTTTCTTATCGCACTACACGATGGACGATTGGTGGTAACTTCCTGTTCAAACGAGATATCTTACAGTGATGACTTTGGCAAAACCTGGAAAATTGTACAGCCACCAGTGTGGAACCTTGGTTTCACACACTCCTATCCTGCAGTCTATCAGGTTTCAGGCGACATGCTGGCTGTAATATCCTCTCACGATGGCATCTCGATGAGATTGGTAAGCATTGATGCACACACCCAAAGTGTACAAGTCATTAAATAGGGCATGAGGTGCATCCATTCCGCATGGCTGCACCTCACTTAGTCATCGAATTCAAAGCACATCGTCCAGGCAAGTACCTTCAATGTACAGGAATTCTCTGAATTGATATCATTTACAGAACTGCGGTAGGCATTACACCTGAGAGTGATGAAATACCGGAAGATGTTGAGGAGCCTGTATTACCAGTTGCCTGGTTTAATGTCTGACTGATAATCGAGTTAATCTCTGCAGCAATACTGCTCGAGTTGTTGGATGCGGAGCTGTTAGCATGTGCATACAGAGCAGCTGCACCTTTTGCATGGACGTGGTGATGAGTGAGCGGAGCGAGAGTACCTGTCTGGGATGCCTGCTGAAATTTGGCAGCAAGATTAGAAAGTGCCTGTCCCTGACTTCCACCAGCTGTTTGAGCAACGGCTGATAATTTCCCGGAAATCTCAGACATCACCGACTTGAACTCAGCAGGATTCGACTGAGATAGACCTTGCAGCTGATTCAAAATCTGGGCAAATGGCGATACAGTACTAGTTAAGCTTGATGAGGCAGAACTGGTGGACGATGCGCTGGAGCCTGATCCATCCATGTCACCGTCAGTGTCCGTGATGGAAGATACTGGGTTTGCTGCTGTTGTGGGATTCAGGTTACCGATCAGGCTTGTGATAGGCGATAGTAGACTTGAGATATTCATATAATAATCTCCCGAGTGAAGATACCACATTTAGAAGTTGGTTCAATAACTCTATCGGGAGATAGCTACTGAATTTATATCAGTTTATTCAAACCAGGCATCCACAATTCGCTGATCATTGTGGAAACCTGCTTCAATACACCCAGTGGTTTTGAGATTTAAACCAGCAATACCCACCCATGTGAATCAGGCAGGTGTTAGAGTTATCTCTTCCCCTTTTTTTGTTGACAAGGTGATTAAACTGCCGCTCACTATGGATTTATGCCCTGAACCAGTCTGGACTACTACTTTTTTACTCTTCCATGGATTGAGTATTCTGCACATCTGCCCAGCACTACTGGTTATCTTCACGAATACCACTTTACCACTCCTGATCTCGCTGGAAATGAGAAAACCACCGCAGGCATTCAGATTACTGAATTTGGCATTCTGGGAGAGAGGCCAGTTTGGAAAAAGGTGAATATCCTTCTGGTAACTTTGAAGGAACATCATGGAGAGTGTGCAGGGAACTATTGCAAAGTTCTCAGTACCTCCTCCCGCCTGGAATGCCAGATTGGGAGAGCTGTGAAAGGTTATCAGGCTGTCGAGGTGAGCTAGAATCGTTTCAGCTTTTATACCCGCAGCTGCAGCGGATGGGTAGAATGTGCAGTCATTGTTGTAATCATCCCACTGAGCATCCAGTAAAGCGGTGTTGTAGGCTGCCTGCTGCTCAGCCAAGCTGCTCTCAATACCAATATCCCATCCCGGATAGACTACCTGCAGGGAGTTCATGCCAGGGCTGCTGGAGCGCATAATGTTGTGATTGAGGCCGATCATTGGTGCCGGGTAGCCTGATCCTGCTTCGCTATCCCGTATTACAGATCTGCCATCAACTCGCTTTGCTCCCAGAATCTGCAACAGGGTTTCATGAGGGGCATACCCTCTGACATGGTCTACAGATGCTGCTTGAACAATGGGCAGAGGGCTAAGTTTATCCAGTATATTCCTCCAGTTGGAGACCTCACCCGAGCTTGCTCCCATTCTGCTTCCCACCTCTTGCAACGTAGTGTATAACAGATGGAGGAATGCGAGCGTAGTAGCGGTATTGGTATCATGATAGGCACCTTCACTGGCACCATCATTGAGATCTACATACCTGCCATTCTGGAGAACAAGATAATGATCCCAAAACTCTGCACAACCATGCAGTAAGGGATAGACCTTGTGCATATAATGCCAGGAGTGTGTGTAACGCCAGCGCATCAAACAGTCGACACAGCCGAATAGTAATCCACTCTTCTGCCCCATAAACTTGCTAGGGTCGTCATCCCAGCCAGGAGGTGGAATGAGATGGGTATAAAACATCATTCCGTGTTGGTGATAGTGCTCAGCAATGGCTTTCCCTCGAGCGATGTAGTCAAGCAGCGATGTCTCATAATTATCAGCGAGTTCGAGATGATTGGTGGCGTATGCAGCCCAGAACGGTGCCTCCATGTTGTAATCCAGAGTGTAATCACCCTGCCAGCCCATCTGCCGCTGTGTAATGAAATTGCCCCATAATCCAGGAGGTGGGCATTTGGGGGAACTGCAGCACGCAAGCAGATAAAGCGAGTCGTACCAGGCATCTTCCACTTTTTTATCCGGTATCTCTATGGAAGATTTAGACCAGAATCTGTTCCACCATTCAATGTGCTGTTTTTCCAGTGAACTCCTGCTGCTCTGGTTCTCATCTGCCAGCTCAGTGGCAACTCTTTTCCATCTTGGTGAGTTTCTGTCCGTCTCCACTGCAACAGATATCTCAACTTCTCTGCCGGGAGCAATTGTATAGTTTAGCTCCTGTGCGTTCTCGTTCACTGGTACACCGTGAACCTGCTGAACCACAATGCCTCTCGGTCCGCACCCAGCGTATGGCAGTGCTCTATCACCAAAGTGAAGTGCACTCTGGTCCCAACCCATCACATCAGAGGTCGTTGGAAAGCTTGAAGTAGAAGCCACAGATACCCCATCAGCCTTAAGAGTTAGACATTTGCCGTTATAGTAAGCATAAACATGCGTCCATTTCCCTGTGGGAAGAGTGCTGGCAGCGGAGACCACGGTGGTGTTCAATCTCGCCGATAACGCACCGTTGTCCAGAAACAGCGAGAAGCCGCGGTAGAATGGATAACCGCGAGGCGCATATGGATTAGATTGTGCTGAGAAGATGAACTGCTTCCCACTGATTGATGATGGGTTCACCCATGCAGATACCGCAAAAGAGGACTGCGGTATTCGCATCACTCCCAGATTTACAGCAGAGCTGCTGTTTCCTGTAAACACAGCTGCACCTCCATGCGGCTGGCTCATATCGAGTTTAGCATCACCTATCAGCACGCAAGGTTGGAAAGCCATCCAGTTGAAATAGCTCCCATGTTTGCTGTCTCCCGCAATAGGTTTTCTCGACACCACCACATCAGCGATACTTCCAACAAACGATCCTGAACTGCCACCATGCATTCTATTACCCAGGTCACATTCAACTGAATCTGGGGAGACTGATAGTGAAGAGCCATTTGCAAGCGAACGGAAAGTGGCTGAGTTCCCTTTCGTTCCAAATCCATCCAGTAGCCTGCTGGTAATCTGCAAAGGCACCATTCCCCTGTTTTTAAGCTGGATCACCAGCAAGTTCTCTTTTGCTACCACCCACGAGTTGAAGCCAAGATCCGCTCCACTCCTGTTCTTAAACTTTCCCGAAACTGTGGCTAATCCTATCTTCTGCTTCATGAGATAAGTGCTTCCAGAAAGAGCTGGAATAGAGAGTTGGATTGACCCAACTGGCATCATACCACCCCGTATCACACCAAAAAAATCTGACTTACCCAGATAGAACTGTAAATCTTCCGGTTTCCCACCCAGCACCACACCAAGATCCCCATTCCCGAGTATGGGTCCGCCGGGCATAGCTCCTGAGGGAACATCTCTCGGAGGCCTGGTCCATACCCCCTGGATCTGGTCGACAATTTTGAGGATTGGTCTGTTATTGCTAAATGCGGTACTGGGGGTAATACCAAGGAGAGATAGCGAGCCAACCAAGCCGATATTAAGGGCTAGTCTCGCTAGAGACTGTATCACTTTCAAGTTAACTTCCTTCTGGTTTTACTTCCGAGGTAGCAGGGCTGGTAGGGATATATATGCTGTTAAATGGATCTGGTTTGGCTGGGTCGAAATGGAACTCCGGATTCTTCAGAAACCGTGTTATGGGTATTTTAGCATCTGTCATTCCCTGAACAATACATTTCGCCAGCTCATAAGCGCCATAAGGAGCAAAGTGTGAATTGTCGCTCAATGCTTTGGGCTGGTTAGGAAACGTGTTGGGAGGGTAGTGCACAAACGCCTTCAGAGTGCCCTCTGGCCCAAGTACATTGAATAGTGTTTCACTCATGGCATTCAGATCAATTAGGGGTACATGCTCTTCAGATGCCACTAGCCTAACCGCCGCGGGATAGTCACCCAGCGTGTTCACAATTTTGCCCTGATGATCGAAAAATCTACGATTCATTGATGTAATAAGAACTGGATGGCCGCCCTTTAACCTGGTTTCAGCGATATAGTATTTCAGGTCTGCTGCATAAGTAGTGTATGCTCCAACTCCCGGTCCATGCTCTTTCTGATCGTTGTGTCCATACTGAATGAACAGGTAGTCGCCGGATCTCATCATACTAAGGACTTTCGCAAGCCTGCCAGCATGAAGGGAGCTCTCCAGAGTTTCACCAGATGCAGCATTATTGGCAACTGCAAGCCCTGGCTTAAGGAAACGGGGAAGCATCTGCCCCCAGCTGCTCCATGGTTCATCCGGCTGGTCTGTCACCGTGGAGTCACCCAGCAAGTAGAGCGTCACAGAGTGAGGTGCAGGGGTAATCGTAACGGCATCTACGCAGGGGTGAGACCCGTTGAACTCCAGGGTTAGCTTGTTATCCCAATCCAGTGCCAGCGGTGGTCCAAGTTCTCGGGGCTTGAGATGAACTTCACCTCCCCCTGCAATAAAAGGAGTTCGAACGTTCACCGTAAATTCACGGGTCACAATCTCACCTTCACCGGTTACAACCTGCTTCAGCATCAACCTGCGGTCTTCCGCCTTGACTGTGGTGGATGACTGCCCGTTTGGATCTCCCAGCGTTACCTCAACATTGTAATTTCCTTCTGGCAACTTCACAGAAAAGAGAAAAGGCCTGGAGGAGACAACTGCACACTCATTACCTTTCTTACTCTCATGGAGGTCTGCACCAGGTTCAAAACCATAGCCAGTCTTTCTGGAGTAGAGAGTATCTGGCTCTACCCTGTACACATTTGCACTGGTTATTCCAGAACCAAATCTAAAAATCCTGGCAACAGGCGTGGGATCGGCTAATCCATTCATAATCGAGGTTCCCAGGAGGAGAAACAGTATGAGACCACGTTTGATTATTGACAACTTTCTAATTCCTTCAGACATATGATGGGTCTTCTGTATGCTCCAATCGCTCTAAAAAACCGTCCAAGTTATAATACGCATTGTCAGGTACTTCTACTTGACGGGACCATTTTCCGTGATTAAGTATTTATTAAGCGGACAGTTCTGCAGCAGCCTCAGCCCCTGAACAACTGCATCCGCATTGAGTTCTGCTCCCAAAGGATTGGTATGAGTATGATCAACAGGAAAGAGGTGCTTCACCCAGATTGGGCCGAGCATATCATAGTAATCAGCCACAAGCTGATTGAGATCAATGAATGCTGCTCCTTCACTTTTTGCAGATTCAGATGCCCATAAGCCATACTCTTTGTCATCACGGTTCACCCGATTGCCGTGCCACATGTTACGAGGAAGCGGTGAAAGCACTATGGGATACGCCCCAGCTTTAATGGTATCTTTTTCGTAGTTTCTAAGATACCAACCGTATGTGTGGATCACCACATCTTTTCCGGTTTTGGTGTTTGGAAGTGTTACAGTTTTATCACCCTCTCCATGTAGAGAGGCGATATTATCTCCTCGCACTGGTCCTCCATCGTTATCACCAAAAAGGATCATCACAAAATCGCCAGGTTTTAACTGAGCTAAAACTTTTGCCCAAAGCCCTTCTGCCAAAAAGCTCCTGCTGCTTCTTCCACCAAGGGCACAATTCATTATTTTAATTCTGCTTGTATCAAAGTAGGGAGCAATTGCATCACCCCATCCTTCCTCTTTAGGTGTATGGTTCTTAACTGTTGAATCGCCTATAATAAACAGCGTTGGGATCTGGGAAGCGTGCACTGAGTGACAGAAGAGCACAAGCAATAAAGCAAACAGAAGGGGATTTAGTGATTTCATAATGATGCATCCTCGCAGAGTTAATAGTTAATAATTATAACATAATGATTATGGAAGTTCACAACTGGAATTATGCTGAACTGCATAACTTTTACTTGCTACGTGGTCATCACATAGAGCAGGATCTAAATATTCAGAATACCGAAATGCCCATGTCCTTCATCAACGGGCTTTCGAACCCGTTTTACGATCAAATGGCAACTTTCACTTGATATTTGTCCTAAGGAAGTGAACCAATGAAACAAAAGTGCCCTCAATTCCAAATCGAACTTAAGTCATTCCACTATGTATATCATGTAGAAAGATACAAAGCGTATGAACCATAGTCGTTGCCTGTACACCCCCCACACCAGAAGTGATGGATAATAGGTTAGGCGACGGTACAAGTTAAGACATGGCACCCAGCGGGATTTTCCGTGAAATCAGTGTAATCCCTTTCATCCGTGATTCACACAGTGTTGATGTCTGAATCACTGATTGTACTGATTACTCAGATTACACTGATGGCACACTGTTATAGGTGGCGGTACAAGCTAAGACATGGCACCCAGCGGGATTTTCCGTGAAATCAGTGTAATCCCTTTCATCCGTGATTCAGACGGTGTTGATGTCTGAATCACTGATTGTACTGATTACTCAGATTACACTGATGGCACACTGTTATAGGTGGCGGTACAAGCTAAGACATGGCACCCAGCGGGATTTTCCGTGAAATCAGTGTAATCCCTTTCATCCGTGATTCAGACGGTGTGCTCCAATTAC
>JAJZFJ010000112.1:23645-36224 GCA_021805395.1 bacterium | reverse complement strand
AATCTTAATACATTACTAAAGTATCTGGTTTGTTTCTTGTATTCTCTAACAATACGGAAATTATCATACAATTAAAATGGAGCTGAGGGGATTCGAACCCCTGGCCTCTTCGTTGCGAACGAAGCGCTCTACCAACTGAGCCACAGCCCCGCACTGCCTACAAATGGAAGTATACTCTGCGCTTGCATGGAAGTCAAATCGCATTTGAGTTGTATAAAAGGCAGGGGACAGCGGTGCCGCCATCTCCTGCCAGCATTAACCAGGTTAATGTCCCTTCGTTCCACCTAGCAGAAGCTGGAGGAGGTTTGGCTGGGAGCCGCCACTGTTTCCACCTATCACCTGTTTTGCATTTAGTACACGATTCACTATCATGAGAGACTGCTCAATCTGCAGCTTTGTGTACAGGTCATGAGGTTTAGTGGAAGCAGTCTGTAGCGAAGCTTTCAGGCTGTTCAGCGTGTACCAGGCAAGCATCTTACTGTCTCCAGGTACAGATTCCTTGCCAAGTACGATGTTGCTCATGGTATCAAGGTAGTTGCGCTGAAGCTGGCGCTGCAGGGTATCGAAGTTCTTCCCGCTCTGTAGTCCCTGCCACACAGTGGATGTGACATTGTGAAACAGTTCTGCCTGTGTGAATTTGCCAGGAGTGTTTCCAAGCTTGTATTCATTGTTGGCAACTCTTCCAAGCACTGAAGGGCTAAGCAGATAGTTCAGTGCGGATGCCTGCAGATTTGTGATAGTGTTAAGGATTGGATAATCCTGACCACTCAGTTCTGCAATAATCCCTGCGTCCTGCCCCATAGTTAAGTGAGTGTAGTACGTTTCAGGCAGCTTGAATGCCACTGGTGAGAGAATGTAGTTGTCGATAATGTTGAGAGCATCCCTCTGGGTTGCACCCTTAATTGGCATAAGGGTGGGTACTTCTCCAGCATCACCGCGGAAATTGCGGCTTACATGCAGGCCACCAATATATCGTCCGATCTCTGATCCTGCCTGCGAATACTGACTGATAAGGGCATACAGGTCAGTTGTGAAGCGAGAGTAGCTTCTGCCAGGGGCTGGCACACGGTGGAAAAGTGACAGCATAAGGAAACGTGACAGATTAAGCATCTTATGCCAGTAGACCATAGGATCTTTGCCAAGATCGAACTGAGTTACATTTGGATCGAACTGGTTCACAAGTCCATCTGACTCAAGTGGATGCCCCGGTGCGTTGCTGTCTGATGCAATCTGGTGGAGTTCATAGAGCTGTCCATCTGGTGTTGTTGCAGGTATGGGCATATAACCATATTTGATAGCCCACTTATCGTAGACACCAATGGTATTTTGCCAGAACGGCACACCAGGATGTTTTAAAGCCTCGATGTTGAATGGCACATAATCCATAACGGATGCGGAAATTCCCTGGCTCAGCATCAGTTTGGCATCTTTCAGCTGGGCCATAGTATGGAATGTACTGCCTACGAAGTTATGGCGCAGTCCCAGTATGTGTCCCATCTCATGGGATACAGCCATTCGAATATACTCTTGAGCATACCTCTTTTCTTCTATGGGAGATTGTGAAGCTGGATCAAGCAGGCTTAAAGCCAAACCACCTTCCCAAGCATCCGTTGCACCCTCCTGCATGAATTTGCAGTTCCATGGTTCGCTCTGTTCTATCAGAGCCTTTTGGTTATACGGTGTAGTGAGATCTTCGAAATAGCGTGCTGGATCCACAACAAGTGTTTTGTCCACTTTTGTGAATCTCACAAGATTTGCATCTACTGTGATATCAGCATTCAGGATTTCACCGGTCATTGGGTTCACACGCATAAGCGAGACCGCGTATCCGGAACCGGGTGAAACAACCCAGCGGACCACGTTATATCGCATGTCTCCCGTATCCCATTTGGCATTATCTGGCATCTGATGCACCACGATGGCATTGTCTATTCCGATCGCCAAAAACGCCTTGTTCCACTCAAGCAGTGCATGTCTGATAGGACCGCGATACTCAGTTGGAATGGCTTTGTCCAGCCAGAAAACAATGGGTTTCACAGGTGGGCTTAGCTTTGCTGAAGGATCTTTTTTCTGGATATTCCAATGGTAGATATAGTGAACCATCTGATTCGATTTGTTGTCGTTATCAAAATCCTGATAGGAGACCTGGAAATAACCAATTCTTGGATCTGCAATGCGGGGCATAAAGCCATCATTCTTCAATCCAAATATTGTGTAATCTATGGTGACAGGCAGACTTCTGCTATCGGGAAGAAGCGGCAGCGAACCTAAATTAACACCTAAGCCTCCGGATGGACCACCTTCCTTCTGGAAATTATAGGATGTTTCCACAAGTACATTATCTGGATAGCTTTTCACTTCGGTAATGAATGTTTTCTCGCTATCTATGGAGTAACCACCGCCGCCACCGCCTAACAGACCGGAAAGCGCAGATCCTTGCAGGGCATCTGAAACCTCAGCAAAATTACCTCTGAACAGTTCTGAAACATCAATAAGCATGGAAGTTTTAGGGTCTTTTGCTTTGATGTCGAAAATGGCCAGCCTGCCATTTGCGAATGAGCGTTTAACTGCCAGATCCATTGGGGTACCCGGAGTTGCACGAAAGTTGATGTTGGGGGTGGTAATCATCAACCTGCCATCAGGGGATTTCTGGAACTCCAGGAGGAGATCATTAATGGGGGTTCCAGCTACAATGTCCTGAGAATCGCCGGTTCGAGCAGTCACTTCCATCAGAAAGGGTTTATTCAGCTGGGAATCCTTAACCTCCATATAGATGCTGTCTGATGTGCCCTTTTGCTTGCGATAGAGTGTGAAAAGACCAGGGATTTTCGTATAACCTTTCACCTCATCTGCAATTGTCTTCGGTTTCGGAGTTTTACTGGCAGATGCGACACCTCCTGTTACAACATCTCCAAGCGGACTACCCTCGATCCTCTCACCAGTAACATGTGCTGTAACTGGTGTTTTATCGAAACCTGGCAGATTGGAAACCTGCAGATCTTCCTTTACGGAATCTCCACTCGATTCTTCCACCCACACATCACCATCCACCGAAATGGGATGATCTGCTCCACTCTCATCATAATGCTCGTGGATTTTCATTACAGGAGCGTTATTTATTGTCTCCACATCAACTACTTTGTAGGTGCCGTGCCCACTTGGCAACCCTAGGGCCGAATTAGATGCAACATCATGAGTCCATGAATCTCCCACTCCAACTGCAGTAGTTTCAAACCATGGTGTGGTTGATGTGTAGAGGCGTTCATTCAGATGTGACTTATCGGCTGTGCTGGAAGTATCTCCACTTTTGTATGAGACGAGTTCGCCCTGAGGAGAGTACACAATGGTATCTGTTGTCTCCTGTGATGCGGGCATCTGTGAGGTATGGCCCATCACCTCAACGCTGCCGCTCTCCGTTTTCTCCGTCTCTGTGATGTCACCATTGGCTGCAATGTTGGTGTAGGTATTTCGCTCAGTCTGTTTATAGGTCAACTGAACGCTCTGACCACCCTCGTTGAGCTTGATAACCAGTTGACTTTTGCTACGGGTTACCTGACCGACCTTAGCTTTGTAAGCAAGTATCACTTTTACAGCGGGTGGTGATGTGGGTGATGACGGTGTTGTTGGCGAGTTTGCCTGGGGTGCAGCCTGTGTAAGGGCAGAAATGCTCAGTAACCCCAGAACGGGTATAGAGCGTCCAAAACGAATCATAGTGTGAAATACTCCTGCGGAGATATGAAGGTGTCGCATAAGTTCGATGGGATAAATGCTGTAAGACTCTGAATTTAAATGGTCAGAGGGTATCAATACAATACCCTCTATTTACGAACAATGAGGCATACATTGCGAGTTCCAGAGAATAATTTTATTTTCTGCCCTCATTTGATGTGGTGTAGCTTGATATATTCTATTTTGTGAGTGATCCGCTCACACGTACACCCGTTACATGAGGATTGACCAGTCCTGTGCCGGGCAAGGGCACATTCTTGAAATAGGAACTGAACTTCACCATATCACCACTCTTTTTGGAAACCCAGATAGTGCCAGATGAGCTGATGGGATGCTGTCCAGTCAACTCTCTAAAGCGCATGACTATGGTGTAGCAAGGTACGTGATCTACCACTTGAATGCCAGTAATTTTGTATACACCTTTTGATTTAACCGAGCCGAGTGTTGGATTGGATGGAAGCATGTGAGTCCATACGCTGCCAACTCCGACCGGAAAAGAAGGAAACCAGGCATCTGTTGCATCAGTAATTCTGACCTGGTCGTGAATATCTGAATTTGGGCCACTCATCGACATCGATTTGACCGCAAAATGGGGATCCAGAACAGTTACCTGATCCCCGCCATTCGCAGGAACAGTATGCTCTTTTCCCATCATTACAATTTGTTGCGAGAGGGATTTGTCAACCTGAGTAATATCTCCATTTGGAGAAACTTTGGTAACTGTGAGTTTATCTTTTGCTATTATTTCAAGTGGCATCATTTTGCTGCCCATAGCCATTTTCATGTTAATCTTGGTAAGTAGAACAACAGAAGCTCCGGCATGAGTATGTAACTCAAGCCGTGTTTTAGCAGGTGTAGCTAAAATTGCAGTACTGCAGAGAAGCGAACATGGTGTCAGGATGCGGTTGAAATGTCGGAAATTCAAAATGTCCTCCAAGGTAATTTAATCGCAGTTATTATTGGCATAATTAGGTGTGAAGTTCGGATGTCTGTGTATTGGAGAGCAGTTAACATTGCCTTCAATAAGATTGAGGTAATAATACCTTTTTCTTATACTTACCCGCTACTTGTCATCGGGGAAGTGTAACTTTGCCACAATACAACAGTGATAAAACCATCTGCGGCACGAAAATGGTTATAGAATTTGCCAGTAAGCTAATTAAGCACGTGCAGACACAAGTGATCAGGTTCCAGTGATCAGTGGCAGAATCCTGATTGGGAACGGTACGATAATCCCCCGCGCATTGTGCCCCTATGCGAAGCTGATGCTAATCCACCCGCACTCTTACCCTCCCTTAATGAGTGTTAGTGAATGGCAAGGGGAGGGTCGCGACACACTCGCGAGGAGAGGTTTTCCGGGCATGCGCGGACAAGATGCTCAATGAGGGTTCATGGCGCCTGTCGGCTCTTTTTTGTTACCGGTTTTTATTACTAGTCGGATACAGTTGATGGTTATCTAATTGTAATACTGCTTCTGCACGTGAATATTCAATAGAAAGTTTGCATGATTACGCCCAGATGCTGCGAAAGGAAGCTCACCAAGCCCCGCTGCTTAGGTGTGTATCCCGGGAAATTGGAATGTCTTATGCTACGGCTTGAATGGAATTACAGTCAAGATGAATAAATTAGAAATGAACGAAGAAATGAACGGCATTTCAAAGTATAATTGTTCGCGTGATAACGATGAGAGAATAGTTGCAAGGAGTCAAAAAAATGGATAGCGGCATTGAGATGTTTGTTTCATTAACCAAAAAGCAGGCAGATTCTACACTGGGCGTTTTCATGAAGCTTCCAGAGGACAAACGGGCATGGAAGGCTACTGAGAAATCGCGCAGCGCCATTGACCAGATTGCTGAGATTGCCATACTCAACAGTGCGATAAGTGATGTGCTCAAGACATTCAGCTTTCCTGCTGATTATGATTTAAATAGTTTTATCCAGCGGAAAATCGAATTGTGTGAAAGCTGGGATGAGCTGAAAAAGCTGTACATGTCTGGAACTGAAGCCTTTTTAGCAGAGCTAAACAAACTAGACCCAGCCAATCTGGAGCGGTCAGTACATTTCCCCTGGGGTCCAATGGCAGTTAAGGAGATCATGGCTATGCCCTACTGGAACATGGCATACCATGAGGGACAGATAACCTTTATCGCTGTGATGCTTGACGTAGAGCTGTAGAAGCTCACATCACGCAGTGCAGTTTGGGGTCATCTCTGTAAGTGCTTACTCTCCCAGATGTGAGAGTGCAGCAGTTTGCTGTTGAGCGAACTATAGCAACTCCAGTCTGCACCCCGTGCCGAGGTTATACTGGAGGCTCATGACTGTGGCCGCAATGTCAACCTCTAGCTCACCCAGAGCCATATCTCCCACGTCTATATAGCCGCTCAACTGCTCCCCACCAAACAGGAAAGTAGGCAGGCAGGTGTCGCAATACACAAGCACACGCCCGCTGACATCAAACGGCCAGTCGGTAGCGAGGGTCGAGTGCAAAGCTTTGAGAGCTTCCGCCAGGCGCGAAAGGATCTCCCCGAATTACCTTGTAGTAGGTTGGTGTTCATGTGTATACGGGTGTATTTTGATTAGAATTGGCATTGTTCGTTTATTATTGCTGTTGACTGCCAGTCATTTTTTGGTGAAATTTGCAGGATGCAAAGCCTAAAAATCTGCGCTATAAGTTCGTTTTACAGCAATTTAAGACTAAATTTGTGAAATTCGTGGTAAATTGAGTGAATAATTAACACAAGTGCTTGCGAATAAGTTGCCTCTGAATGGATCTTAATTTAGGGGAGCAATGAAAATCGGCGCTGGTAATGAGCTTGAACATGTAGTTCAGACAGGGTTCCATGCCCGCGTTAACACAGTTTCCCCTGCGCTTATCTCTACGAGATGTCTATCCGGCGAATCTGATCGCAATTCTTCTGAAAATAGATCAATTCGAGTCACAACTTCTTCACTCCGCTATATTAGGGACATCCTATACAGGAAGGTGAATCTGTGCATACCATGAAAATACCCCGAATTCCATTGCTGTGCCTGGCAGTTATAACACTTGCTACCCAAGTGCCAGCGTCAGCTCAGACTGTTACTGCAAACGTTGACGCCTCAGTAGTCGGTGCTCCGATTTCTCCTTACATCTATGGACAGTTCATTGAGCAGCTTGGTGGTCTGATTTATAACGGACTGTGGAGCGAGATGCTTGACGATAGAAAGTTCTATTATGCTGTTCAGCCGCTGCCTCCCCCAAACCCGGCATCCAGGTTTGGAGGTGGATTTAGAGGAATGCGTTCGGTTGGACCGGGACGCTGGAATCCAATAGGACCGCCAGATTCGGTAGTGATGGACACGCATCATCCGTTTGTAGGAGATCACTCACCGCTGATAGAACTGGACGGGACAGCACCTCGAGGAATCGTGCAGACTGGTGTTAACTTTGTCAAGGGCACTTCCTACAGTGGCAGGATTCAGCTTGCTGGCGACTCTACTGCCGATATAGCAATCAATATCGTTTGGGGCAGCGGCCCAAATTCTATTCGCCAGGTTGTAAAACTTGGCAGTTTGAGGCTGCAGTATAAGAAGTTCCTCTTTTCGTTCAAAGCAGATGGTTCGGGCTCTGCCAGATTCGAGGTGGTGGGAACAGGAACTGGTTCGTTTCACGTTGGCGCTGTTTCGTTGATGCCTTCTGACAACCTGGATGGGTTTCGCCCTGATGCTATTGCCGCCTTGAAAAGCCTCCATTCAGGTGTCTATCGTTTTCCGGGAGGCAACTTTGTGTCCGCATACGACTGGCGGAACACCGTTGGCGACCCAGACAAACGACCCCCGACCTGGGACCCTGTTTGGAATGCTCTGCAGCCAAACGACATAGGACTGGATGAGTTGTTGAAATTTTGTAAACTCATTGATGTCAAACCCTATATCACCGTGAATGCAGGGCTGGGAGATGCCTGGTCTGCTGCACAGGAAGTTGAGTACACCAACGGTTCAATTAACACGCCTATGGGAAGATGGCGGGCAAAGAACGGACATCCAAAACCCTACAATGTGCATTTCTGGGGCATCGGCAATGAGATGTGGGGGATAAGTTACCAATTTGGTGCAATGAAGCCAGTTCAGTATATGTACAAGCAAAATGAGTTTGCAAAGTATATGCGGAAAGTTGATCCGTCACTCGTTCTGATTGCCAGCGGGGCCATGCCAGACACCATGACGGGCTCCCGAGAGTCCTTGTCACTTGGGCCGGACCTTGTGCCGAAATACCTCTCGCCTGAGGATTGGGATGGTATGCTGCTCTCCAGATGCTTCAACTATTTCGATATGATTAGTGAGCATTTCTATAATTACGGCAACACGCACCTTGATCTTGCAACAGGACGTCAGGTACCTGACAATCCAAATGAACCAATCACAGACTGGATGCGCCGTCCTGCCAACCATATACGCATCAAATATGAGGAGTATAAAGAGTACGAAAAACTGTTCCCACAACTGGTCACACATCCTAAACCACTTAGCATTGATGAGTGGGCGTACAGCGGTAATGGCCGCTACCCAGTTTATCCTTCCTACGCCTGGGTGTTTCAGGAGATGTTTCGGCACAGCAGCCTCATTAAATTGGCTGCGTACACATTCGCGACCTCACTTCTGAAACCGACACCAGCCGGGGATACACTCAACAGCAATGGACTGGTTTTCAAGATTTATCGGGATCACTTCGGAACAATACCTGTGAAGGTTACTGGCAACTCTCCGCAACCAAAACCAACAGATCCTCCAGGCGGCGAGCAGCCGGTGGTTAATGCGGGCAGCCCTACGTTCCCTCTGGATGTTGTGGGTGCGTGGTCAAGCAACCACCATACACTGACAATCTCAGTTCTCAATCCCACAAACGTAGTACAGTCGATAGATCTTACAGTTACAGGAGCCACACTTGCTCACAAAGGCATGCTTTGGCAATTGGCATCTCCAAATGCTAACGGTTCGGACGCGCAAATCACCAAACATGAAGTAACAGGAGTAACAGGCACACTAACAGTGCCGCGTTTTAGTGTGAACATCTATGTGTTCCGGGCCAAATGAGAAACGCACCCATGCACAGTGAACACTTCCGCATAATTCCAGAAAGGTCTTCAAAACGTTAACCATTATGAAAACTGATCTCATAACTCGCACATTAAAAACAATGTCGTATGCACTCATCCTGCTTTCTGCAAAGTCTTCAACACAACCCAGCACAATTCCCACTCTTAAAAATGCATTCAAAGGTCATTTTTATGTGGGAGTGGCCATAAACACCTCTATTGCTACTGGCAAGGCAATTCCCTATTTCAACAGACCGCAGGCGCTAGTGGATAAAGACATTGCCCTGGTTAAACAGCAGTTCAACGCGATTTCCCCTGAAAACGATCTGAAGTGGGACGCAACTCAGCCACGGCCAGGCGCGAATGGCTACAATTTCGGTCCCGCTGATGCCTATGTGGCATTTGGCCTCAAAAATCACATGCTTATAGTGGGGCACACGCTTGTTTGGCATTCACAAACTCCAAACTGGGTTTTCGCTGGACCAGATAAGGTGGCTGGAGCTACCGCATCTGGCACAGACATTACGCCAAACCATGTGAATGAGCCTGCTGCTGCCCCTACCGGGTTTGGCCGCTTTTTTGGTTTCTCCGGGCCGTACGCCACACGAGACCAGTTACTCAAACGAATGCGAGAGCATATTGACACTGTGGTTGGCCGTTACAAAGGGAAAATCAAGATATGGGATGTGGTGAATGAATGCGTTTCTGACGGGGGGCCAAACGTACTGCGCAACTCTCTCTGGCGGCAGATTATCGGTCCGGACTTCGTTGCTAAAGCCTTTGAATATGCACATGAGGCAGATCCGAAAGCGATTCTTCGGCTGAATGACTATAGCCTGGAAAACCCTGAAAAGCGCCACAAGTTTATGATACTTGTGAAGCACCTTCTGGCTGAGAAAGTACCGATTATGGCAATCGGCACACAAACCCATGTAAGCGTGTCCTATCCAAGCTATGCGCAGGAAGACCAGGCATTGACAGATTTGGAAACACTTGGCTTACCCATCGATATTACAGAACTCGATGTGAATGGTGCGGTTGCAGGTCAGAACAATACCGGCGCTAATGTTGCAAATAACTCAAATACCACGAAGGGTGGCCTTGTGGATAACGCCGACCAGCTTCTGGCCAACCAGTATACCAATTTGTTTAAATTGTTCATGAAGCACAAATTAGTAAAACTCGTCACCTTCTGGGATGTCAATGATGCCGTATCCTGGCGATCTGCCGGCAAACCTCTCCTTTTTGATGGCAATGACCAGCCTAAACCAGCCTTCTATGCTGTGATTCGCGTCGCTGAAGACAGTAAAGACACCAAATAGCTGTCCCCTCATAAAATCACTGGGATGGCACGCATGGCGTGTGATTTGCACAAAACGTTGGGTTATAGCAGTTATTGCGGATGCCGGTTGTTGGCAGCAGCCCGGTTGATGGATACTCTGCCGCCCCTTGTGCGGTGAATAGATAGAGTGAACTTGTGTGTTTTATGAGGCGATTCGGCTACCCAGAGGATGCCGCCATCCTCTGGGTCGTTAGTATGCGTGTGGCTGTTATATTTACCTGCAAGCTGATCTGCATCGTAGCTCTTCGGCTCTTGGGATTCTATTCTCAGGGGAACAGGTGTTAAAGGGAGTGATATCCTGATCGATCCACTTTCTGAAGTAACTCTGTTTAAGTATGGATGCTTGCAATTCGAAATGGAAGAGTTGTTCGGTGGAAGTGGCGATTTGCTGGCGACTGATAACCTGCTTTCCGATTTTAGTTCTCAGGTTTTAGCGGATACAGGAACCGGATGAAGCTATTCCATACTAATACATGCATAGAGTGGTGGGAGTGTTCTGTTGGCTCCAACATGTAAGGCAATCCCATTGTTTAGTTTAAGAGAAATTCCTAATCGTTATCTAAAACCTCTCGAACTTTGCGGGCAAGAGTGGTAGGGGAAAACGGTTTGGAGAGGAATGCTACCCCTGCCTCCAGCACTCCATGATGCACAATGGTATTCTCGGTGTATCCAGATGCGTAGAGTATTTTCAAGCTGGGATGTACTGCATGCAGACGAATCGCCAGCTCCTGTCCGGTCATTACCGGCATGACAACATCGGTAACCAGCAGGTCTATCTCATGCTCGCGGCCAGCAGCCAAACGAAGCGCTTCCTCACCATTACTTGCTGTCAGCAGCGTATACCCGTGACTTTGAAGGACGCGTGCAGCCATACTGAGAACCGCAGGCTCGTCCTCAACAAGCAAAATAGTCTCGGTACCTGATAGCCCGTGTGGTGCTGGAACTGGCGTATCTGCTGCATCTACTGGTGCAATTACCCGCGGCAGGTAGATCTTGAAGGTTGTACCCTTGCCAGGCTCGCTGTAGAGCCAGATGTGCCCGCCAGCCTGCTTTACTATGCCATAAACTGTTGCCAGTCCTAGTCCGGTTCCGCGTCCCTGCCCCTTTGTGGTAAAGAATGGCTCAAATATATGCAGGCGTATCCCCTCATCTATGCCGATACCGTTATCACTGATCGCAATTACTGCATATTCTCCAGGCGTCATGCCCTCATGCTGCTCACAATAGTCTGAATCCAGAATAGCGTTGGTAGTTTCAACAGTAATCTTGCCGCCATCCGGCATGGCGTCTCTTGAGTTCACTATCAGGTTCACAAGTATCTGCTCAAACTGACCAGGATCCACCCGTACAGTGTACAGTTTTTCTTCAGGAAGCAAAATCAGATCGATATGTTCACCAATGAGTATTCGGAGCATCTTGTTCAGGTTATATATAAGCTGGTTCAGATTCACCACCTTTGGCTCAATCACCTGTCGGCGGGCGAATGCGAGCAGCTGTCCTGTTAGTCGAGATGCGCGCTCTGCAGCATGTATCATGTTCCTTAAGTACTCTCGCAAGCCAGGAGGAAGGTCATAGCCTTCTTGAATAAGCTCTCCATATCCTAGTATGGCAGTCAGGAGATTGTTGAAATCATGAGCGACCCCGCCGGCCAGCCTGCCCACGCTTTCAAGCTTTTGTGCCTGGAGCAGCTGATTTTCAAGCCGCTTGCGTGAAGTAATATCTTCTATAATAGAGATAAAATACTTCGGCTCGCCTGTTGGTTTTTTTGTGAGTGAGACTGTAAGGTTGATCCAGACAATAGAGCCATCCTTGTGACAATATCTTTTCTCCTTTGAAAATGTGGAGATTTCACCGGTCAGGATCTTTCTCAAAAATGTCAGGTCGGTGTCCAGATCATCTGGATGAGTGAGATCCTGGAAGGTGAGGTTGAGAAGCTCTTCACGCTTATAGCCCACAATATCACATATCTTCTGGTTCACACGCAGCCACTGTCCTTCCGGACCTACATGCGCAACACCCACAGCCATCTGTTCAAAGGTAGCGCGGAACATCTCCTCACTTTCACGTCTCTCCATTTCCGCCTGCTTGCTTTTAGAGAGATCACGAACAAAGGCACTGAATGTATGGGAATCTCCCATTTTTATATGAGAAACGGTCAGCTCAACCGGGAATTCATTGCCTGATTTATGGAGTGCTGTTAACTCCATGCGGCTGTTCAGAAATGGTCCTTCCCCTGTAGCGAGAAAGTGGGAGATGCCATGTCTGTGGGACTTGCGGTACTCCTCTGGAATGATGGTGGTGGCAAGCTCGCGTCCTATAGCCTCTTCCCGTGACCAGCCGAAGATGGATTCTGCCTGAGTGTTCCAACCAGTGATGCAGCCATAGGAATCCATGGTGATGATTCCATCCAGCGCTGTTTCCACAATAAGCCGG
>JAJZFJ010000112.1:12013-23635 GCA_021805395.1 bacterium | reverse complement strand
TACGCTCTTCACTCTCTTTTAAGGCAGCTTCTGCCATCTTTCGTTCATGAATATCGGTGCTTGTGCCTATCCATAGCATGAGCTTTCCATCGTCATTCCGAACTGGAATGACTTTAGCCATGAACCAGCGGTACTCGCCATCGTACCTGCGGTAGCGAAACTCTGCCTTATATGGCGCTCCTTGTTCTCCCAGGTGTGCCCAGATCTTCTGAAGAACGGGAAAATCTTCAGGATGGTGCATTACATTCTCAGGGATCTGGGCGGCGCTTTCGAGGGTGAGGCCAGTATAATCCTTCCAGCGCTGATTTACGAAAACAGGCTCTCCATTCGGCCGGCATGCCCAAAGAAAATCCGGTACTGCTTCTCCAATGGTGCGATAAAATGTCTCGCTCTCCCTGAGATTTCGTATCAGCTCTTCCTCACTTTTGCTATCTCCCACAAGCCGGGTAAAAGGGGTTATATCTTCCATTTTGTGGATGATATAGCCGACATCTCCTCCCGTTCCCATGATGGGTGCATTTTCGAGAGACATGTATTTCTCTACAATGGCTGTCCTGTCTGGCTTGCGAACCTTGTATTTCAGGCTGTCTACTTTATCTGAAATTCCCCGGTCAATTACCTTTTGCAGGGAGGCTCGGAGGATTCCCACTGTAACGAGGTCAAGTTCGGCGAAAGTTGGAATGACATCGAACAGCCCTTGCCCCTGGATATCGTCCATGTTGAGATTGAGTGCGCGGAGACAGGAGCCGCTCGCGGCAATAACGCTATAACGGGGAAGGTCTGGCAGCAGTACGAAGTAAAGTCCAGGAACAGCCTGTAAAAAAGCCTGAAAACCCGGCTCTGATAACCCGTTTACTTCGTATTCCATAAATCAGCTCATCCTCCTTCACGGTAACAGACACCAGTTGCTGCCTGATATCGGTGAACTTTAATATAGCAGGAAATGAGATGAACGCATAAAACATACACTTTGCCACACATCGTGATGTGATATTAAAGTGGAATCTATTTGAACAAAATTATTCACACATCTCTTCCTGGCACTGTGCACTGCCAGCCGGTAATTTTATGCTACTTGACATACAGACGATGTGCATGAGAAAACCTGACATCTGTCACATGGTTGGCTGGCGATGCAATTAAAAAAGCTTACTATACATTATCTATGTTCGTCATCCGTGAAAAATGTCCTGCTAATTTTCAGTAATGAATGTAAATTATTCTGTATGCTGTGGGATATTATCATGTTGAGATTGTATTTTACAAACTGTTCGGGTAGTTCGGAGGCGTATTAGAAATTCAGAGAGGGCGGGTATAGAAATCTATAGTAATATAGGTGCTGGTGTATCACAGAGGCTTTCACATCTGCCCGAATAGGCATGAGATGAGTGTAAAGTTGAGGGCTATGATACTGGATATTGCCTGTGAGAGTAGTATCGACACAAAATGATAGTGTAATTAAAATGCAACATCGCCAGATAACTTATCGATCATTCATATTCTTATACTGCATTGATCCATAGCTAAACGTATTCTCGGCAGACACAATCGCTTTCTGGTCAATTATGTAAGGAAGAACTGGAATCCATTATCCTTATAGCACATTAATGGCTAGTTGATTCATACAGCTGCCTCAGACGCTCCACTTCCTCCTCATCAGGTTGTTCAACTCCATACTTGCTGAGGAACTCCAGACCGTACCCATGACCAAGGTTGTACTGGAGGCTCCAGACAGCTGCCGCCAGGTCCACCTCTGGCTCGCCAAGTGCCATATTGCCCACATCTATATAGCCGCTCAACTGCTCCGCACTAAAGAGGAAATTAGGCAGGCAGGCATCACCATGCACAAGCACACTCCCGCATCCGCCAAATGGCCAGTCGGCAGCGCTCATTAAGGGTGGGGCAAGAGAGCTAAGTGCTAGGGGGTAACGGCACAATGCTGAGGGGCTTTGGGGTCATTGGATAGCCAGTCCTGGAGGGGATAAATCCCCTCCCTGGGTTTACAGCACCCGCCTGCGCGGGTGAGCAGAGTGCGACCCATTTCGGCTAGGGATTTGATGGATTGGGCTGCCGTATTACTGAACAGTACGCCCCATAAGGTTTGCAGTCGTGTGCATCTCGCCCGCGCAGGCGGACGGTTAGCCCGCCAGCGACCGGTTTTAACCGGTCGTGCGAGTTGGAAGGGGGTAACGGCACAATGCTGGTAGGTCTTGTTCCACGGGGATGAGCCCCGTTCTGAGATCATATACTCACCAGAGCGAGTACAGAATCGAATTGCTTACTTTCCCTGAATTCTTATCAGCCAGATAGTCGTTTCAACCATCAATATTGCCTGCCAATGTATCCGACACCCTCTTGTTGAGGGTGTTCTATATCAGAACGGGGTTTCAACCCCGTTCCCTAGGTGTAGTGGTTCCCGTTAGATGATTAACTAGATATACAGATTTGGGACGAGATCAGGCCGTTCGAGTTCATGACTGGCAGCCTGACCAGAAGCCCGCGGAATGAATTCCTCGGCTAGAGGTGCTTCGCACCCGAGCGTCCTTCGGACGCTACGAGGGCAGATTGTTTTGCGGGATTTGTGGTTAGATTACAGTGTTGTTGGCTTATTTTCGACTTCTCCCCAACGCTTCCTCGAGGCGTTCACTAGCGCTCACTCAAGGAGTGTGTAGAGTACAAGTTGCTTTGCAGTCAGGCTTTGCTCTATTGTGGCAACGTTCTCACACACCAGAAATCCCTATCCGTAAGCAGTATCAGCATCGCGTCCACTCAGGTGGATTAGACGGCATATAGTCAACATCTGCATCCATTAAACCTTCTCTCTTCACAGTATAATAGTGGGAACTTAGAAGAATGGATCTGGTGCAAATACATGTCTACGCCATACCATGCAGCATACTATTCAACGGAGCTGACTAAACGTAACTTCTCGGACGACATTGCAAAACTGGGAGCATCTCTGTTTAGTGCACATGTGGATCTCAATCCTCATCAGCTGCATCCAGCCCTGTTTGCATTTCGTTTGCCCCTATCCCGTGGAGCAATTTTAGCAGATGAGGTAGGGTTAGGTAAGACAATTGAAGCGGGACTGGTAATTAGTCAGCTTTGGGCCGAACATAAGCGTAGAGTGCTGATAATTACTCCCACTATTTTACGCAAGCAGTGGGCACAAGAACTCACTGGGAAGTTTTTTATCACGCCACTAGTTCTGGATTCTAAAGCCTATAATGCCAGAAAAAAATCTACGTTTGATCAACCGCTGGATATCCCTGGAAAGTGTGTCATCTGCTCCTATCATTTTGCACGTACCCACAATGCGGAAATAGCCTCTATACCTTGGGATCTAATAGTTATTGATGAAGCACACAGACTTCGTAATGTATTCAAACCTGGCAATAAAATAGCAAAAGCAATTAAATTAGCAGTTGCCAATAGACCCTTACTACTGCTTACAGCCACGCCATTGCAAAACAGTCTTCTGGAACTATATGGACTAATCAGTTTCCTTGATGAGCACCTTTTTGGAAGCATTGATGCATTCCGTGCACGCTACATGAGAGGTCCTATGGCGGAAAGGGAACTTGCTGAACTGGGTCGCCGGTTGCGCCCAATCTGTCAGCGTACATTACGACGCCAGGTTCAGGAGTATGTGAGATTTACAAACCGGATTCCTATTATATAGGTTGCCTTGCAATGTTAGCTCCATAGATCAGAAAATGCCGTCCATCCAGTTTAAACAAGAATTCGCGAAATGACTTGAAGTTGGTGATGGCTATGTGATGTTGATGTTTAATCATGATTTACTCTTCGTCATGATGACAGCAAGTAGTTCGGGGCTATCACCAGCAATCCGCAGTAGTCGATCTCGAATATTCGAATTAGATGTGGTCAACTTGCTATATAGCTGTTCTATGAACTCGCGTTGTTGCGATTCAGTCGCATCGGCGTCGTAGGCAGTAAGTTGAGAGCTTATGTCGTCGAGAAACAACAAGTCTCGCTCAGCCATATGGTCGTGAAAATAGGACTCCATCACGCATGCATCGATCAGGTCTTCGAAGAACTGGGATTCCACATTCTTTTCACCGATCTTCATGATGATCGCCGAACGTACCAATATAGCTATGGATCTTTCAGATGTAATCGTCTGAAGTGCGATCGGTATCTCATCCAGCATATCAATATCGATTTGGGAAAGTGAGCGGCCTTCTTCAAGGGTAGTTGATCGATAGTAAAACTTCACAACTGTGGAATTGAGAATTGCACAAACATACATCAATCGATCTGGATTCGTCGTTAAGCCTTCCCCGATATGCACATTGTTTAATGCCAGTAGACCGGAATCATCATAGCCGCAAATGATCGAATCACCGGTTTGACGAACAAACAGCTTTGGATCTTTATAGTTCACCGTTCTGATGCCACCACTTTTTATTTGAGCAGGTTCGAAGCAAAGATACTCACCTTCATATTTTACGAGATAGGGCTTTACCATCCCACCAGAAGAGATCCCAGGAGCCCAGAATTTCCCTCTCTTCTCAAAACCCTTAATCGTTGCCTGTCCTGCTTTAGCAATCAGCCCGCTGCGAAACGTGATAAACAAACTGAGAGGGTAGGCATGGGAATTAGAATCAATCTCTTCAATGATGCCTTTTGTAATATCATCGAAGAACAATTTAAAGCGAGATCGTGGTTGTGACGAGAAATAGGACTGCTGAGAATGGTAATAGATAGGTTGGCTTAAGAATGCTTCCTCGGTCCCAAGCGTAACATCAACCAAAAAATTGGCCTCTGGACTCTTACGTTGAAAGAGATAAATCACTGACTGGCCGACTGTGACATTGTCAAATACCCGTTCTTTGATGAGCACAAGACGACGTATCATGCAGACACGAAGAATATAATTTCTTATCTTAGAGAAATACTTGCCCAACAGAAAGCTATCCGGTACGATCAGTGTGGTAAGTCCTGATTCCTTGGAGAGAGAAATGCACCGTTCCATAAATAACGCATAGATACTGATCTTATATTCAGCAGAATTGGGAAACCGCATGACCAGTTCTTCACGCTCCTCCTTACTTAAGGTTCCTACCCCGCGCAAGCCGTATGAGACATAAGGCGGATTGCCGATGACTATGTCGAATCCATCTCCCAATGGAAGTCCTAACATCCAGAAGGGATCAAAGAATCCAGCAACAGTTTGTGGATCAAAGGGATCCCAGTCACTGATATGTTGAATCTTCTCAGACTGACCGAAACTATCGGATAGCACATTGCCGAGTTCTTCACGCAGTAGTTTAATATCCGTCTGAAGCTTGAGTTTCTCGTCACGCCTTTGGACGGTGAAATGGCGATGATAAAGATTTTTTATTTCTGCTTCTATTTTATAAAATCTAGGAAGGGGAATAGCCGACTGTATCGGCAGACGAATGAGTGTATTGGCTGCAACGAACTTTGTTTCGAGGTTCGGCAATGGTCGGATGCCATGATTTTCCTGTTTATTGTCATTAATTCGCTGGTCGCACATGAGAGAGATGAAAAAGCGGAGTTTAGTGATCTGTATCGCAATGGGCTGTATATCGACACCATAAAGGCAATTCTCAATCAGATATAATTTACGGCCGTAATCGTCATCGTTATCGGCAAAGTCACGTTCAATGGCCTCAATAGCAATATTGCTGTATACAGGATCAGGAATTTTTGCAGCAGCATCAATCTGAAGCTGCTTCCAGCGCCGATTATCAGGGTCAAGTTTGTGGATGATGTAAACCAGTTTGTGCAACATCCCCATCGGGAATGCACCGGAGCCACAAGCGGGATCAAGAATTTTGCAGGTATGGATAGCATCGAGCAGGATTGCAACTTCCATTTCATTGAAAGTGTGCTTTCGCTCGGTATATGCGAAAAGGATGTCGAGATCTATCTTTGCATCCTGTTCATTCATACCTGCCTTCACAAGAGAACCAGTGAGATGAACTTTGAGCGATTCATCAACCATATATTCAACAATGGGACGTGGAGTATAGAAGGAACCTGTCTGTTTGCGAGCACTTGTTTTAGTCTCCTCGTTATAGGAGGCGAGAAGATTTTCAAAGACTTTGCCCAGTAATTCCGGGTCAAGAGCAATTTCCTCATCTATTGGTGTATTTTCTACAATGGTGAATTTGTAAGTATTCAGAATATTAAGAAGTCCACGAACTTTCTCCTTCTTATGGATGTTATCTCCGTAAATATCTGAGAGGTCTTCTTCATGCTCATTGTCGAAGAAGAGAAAGTTAGGAATGATTGGGCGCTTATGCTTGTTCCGGGAGAAGCCATCGAGATAGAGCTTCTTACCAGTTCCGTCTTCAATGCGATCCAGGCATTCGAACAAACCGCCATTGAGAAATGGAACATCTGCAAAGAGTTCGAGCGCGGTTTCAGGATCAAGGAAATGATCTTCGTATCGATAAAGGGTGTCCACTCCATAGGTGATTCGGTTCTTCTGGAATCCTTCGTCCTTCGCAAAGGAACGATATGTCTGCCCGTGGTCATCTGAGCCCATTCGCTGATTTAGGGTAGCGAAGAAAAGGTTTTGTAGAATTGCCTGGTAGTATGTCGAGGTATCGTCAGAAAGGTCTTTAAGAATATTGTTCAGATCAGCTCTGGCAAAAAGTTTTTCCGGCACAAGTCCCTTCTCCTTAAGAAACCAGCAAAAGATTAGTCGTGTGAGCAAACGAATCAATCCTGTGGCACGTCGCTTATCGCGGTCCTTCTCGATGTCATCTGGATAATCTACAATTTGGTTCTTCAATGCCCAGAAGTACCAGTTGGCAAGTTCCCTGTAGAAACGCTTGTTGAGTTCAGATGTGTCCAATGTCTTCTGCCAGGCCTCGTGAAGCCCAACGAAATTTGTGAAAGGGTACTTTTGATGGAGGGCACTCAGAGATAGGTCGCTTAAAATCTCAATGTGGGCGCGATGGGTATTCTTTAAATGGATGTCATGGATAAGTGTCACTTTTTCCAGGACATCTTTATCTGGTTCTCGTTTGTGCAGCCGACGACTAATCACCGCCAATGAGATCGTCTCGCCATTTCGGAAGAAGATCAGTGCAGGCATGGGAAATAGCTTATTAACTTCCCGGGTTATTCCAGCAAGAGCAGAGCGCGAATAATGCTCGCCATTCAGCTCGATTGCGATAAAGAGATACGAATTAATAATCGCGCCATTGAAAACCCCGTTGCTCTCGAACTCAAACTCCATATTCGCCGATGTAAGAATTTCTTCATCTGTGAGCTGAAAGAGAACATCAACACTTTTCCACTCATTGGGCAGAGCGTATCGTTCATTGAGAGCGCGACCATATGAAAAGGTGGCAAGAAAATTCTGCAGAGTGTTCGGATTGAGAGTAAAACGTTTATTGCTCGTGTATCCCAGCACTTCCAGGAGACCTTTTGCCGCTGCCCCGAGAGACTTGTTTGTGAAACTCATCAGAGTCTCTTGTATTGCTTGCTTTGTTTCGATATCATTCATCGTTTCTTCACCACCAGCCAAGTAATCAATTCCAAATCTGAGTTTTCGCTTATCTGATCTTGTTCATCAGGGAGAACAAAGGAGCGAGAAGACTGAAGACTAGAAGCGACGCGTTTTCGGAATGTAGTAGCAATAGCTTCTACTGCCTTCTGTAAGAGGGCACCATAGGCAACCATCTTTGTACCGTGACTGGTTTCCTGGTCAAAAAGGTTGCAGAGTTCGGAATACGGAGTGTTTTTCCCAGAGCAGAGAAGCCGATAGACTTCCAGTATCTGTTTCGGCTGAGCAAAGCCGAAGCGAACATTGCCATCACTTAACACATAGACAAGGAAATAGGGTTTTAATGGATTGATCCCATCGGTAGTTGAGTTCGCGGAAGGGAGGTCATTCTGCATCGTGCTGCTTTGGCGAAGACAGAAGATAACACCTGGAGCGATGGCCTTGTATTCCTGGCTCGGCGGAACAACACTGTATAAGCCGAATGGGGCATTTTCAAGTGCGGCGCGGTTGGCTTCGATGTACTTCATCAATTCAATACGGAAGTCATCAAGTGTGAACTCCGTGAGAGAAACACTATCTCCAAGGTCATCCAGATCGAGGATTTCCTCTCTGAGCTTGAGTAGCTGCTTGTCGCGATACTTCAAGTCCTCATGTATTAGCTCTTCAATCTCGTCATTTTGAAGGATGTTATCTTCAAACGTGGCTGCAATGTCCACAAGGGCCATTCTGGCTTCAACCCGATTTTTTAAGTTTATGTACCTGTTAAGATCATCGGTAGGCCAGAAGTTGACCAGTTGAACCGATTTGTTTACGCTGCCGATTCTGTCAATACGCCCAAATCTCTGAATAATTCGCACCGGGTTCCAATGAATATCGTAATTTACCAGGTAGTCGCAGTCCTGAAGGTTCTGCCCTTCAGAGATGCAGTCTGTCGCAATCAACAGATCAATTTCTCCATTCTGAGGCATAGAAGGGATTTTGTTTCGCTTTTTGGACCGGGGTGAGAAGTTTGTAAGAATCTCGTTGAAGGTTTTGTTTCCGAATGTTGTACGTAGGTCGCCCCCACCGCATACCAGTGCAGTGTTGATGCCAAGTTCATCCTTTGCCCACTTCACCAAATTCTCATAGAGGTATATGGCTGTGTCTGCAAATGCCGTGAACACAAGAATCTTCTTGTTTTCTTGACCAACCTTGTCAACTGTAGGATGTGTAACCTTATCAAGAATGAGTTTCTTTAACTCCGCAAGCTTGTTGTCTCTTTCTACAGTTATCTTCTGGGCAGCTTGCAGTAATACTGTTAGCTGCTCCTTGTCTTTCTGGAGATCCTGAAGCCAGTTCTTGCCGTAATCCAGTTCCAGGTGAGCCAGCTTATATTTGAATTTGCCTCCAACCTCCATCGCATCTTCTGCTTCCTCTTCTTCCCTGGCATCATCTATGTCGACATCAAATTCTAATTCTGCTGACTCGGGCTTTTGCAGTGCACGAAGATAATCATGAATCTTCTGTTCAAGTGCCTCAATCTTATCAATTGTTCGCCCCATAGTGATCTCGAACGATTTAACAGAGCTTTCAAGACGCTTCAGGAAGTTCACTTTCATCATCCCAATAAGAAACTTTTCGCGGTCAGCCTGCGAGAAAGGATCGTGACCTCTGGCCGTGTATTCACCTTCGTACTGTTGCTGAACATACTTTGACGGGTTGAAGAGAGATAGTTTGTACTGATCAATCTCGGATCTGATCTTGTCATAGGACAGGAATTGTCCTTGTCTGTCGATGTTAGGATAGAGCGACTTCGGCTTATTTCTTACCGGAAAGCCGCCTAACTTTTCGATGCTATCCTTGTAATACTTTTGGGTATGCTTCCGGGACCGAGCAATAGTTAGCTCGTCGAGGAGCTTGAAAAAAGCAGCGCTGAGCTTCTCCAGGAGATCGCTTGTCTTTCGGTCGTCGTGGTGCCGACGTGCCCATGCAGAAAATACCTTTTGTGCAGTAGTCAACGTCTCCCTAATGCTTTCAATTCCAAGAGTCTCCGCGAATGCACCATCGAATTCGCTTCCCTCAGTAACGATGTAGATTTGGTTTCGGAGATCCTTCAGATCATTGTTGACTGGTGTAGCGGAAATCAGCAAGACTTTAGTGCGCACCCCAGATTTCATGATGTCTTCCATCAACCGCTGATATCGGCTCTTCCGAATGATTTGTCCAGTTTCATCTCGTTTGCCTGGCGCATTATTGCGGAAGTTATGCGACTCATCGATTACGACCAGATCGTAGTTTCCCCAGTTAAGCGTTTCCAGGTCGATATCTCCCGAATAGCCGCGCTCCCGGCTTAAATCAGTATGGGAAAGTACATCGAACCGATATCGATCCTGAAGGAATGGATTCAAGCTGCTGTTTGCGGTATAGACTGTCCAGTTTTCTCTAAGCTTCTTGGGGCACAAAACCAGAACCCGTTCGTTTTTAAGTTCAAAGTATTTGATGACGGCTAGCGCTTCAAACGTCTTTCCTAATCCAACGCTATCAGCGATGATGCACCCATTATATTTAAGGATTTTGTTGATTGCTCCTTTGACACCGTCCTTCTGAAACTCAAAGAGAGTTTTCCATGTTTCAGTCTCGAAGAGACTGGTACGGCCCAAATCTACGTCAGTTTTGCCACTTTCTTCTAGGAATCGTTCGAAGATATGGAAGAGGGTCTTGTAGTAAATGAATTCTGGAGGGTTATTTACATAAAGCTGTTTCAGGTATTCTAGTACCTCTTTCTTCACATCTTTAACAATATCTTCATTGTTCCATAGGTCGTCGAACCAGTGCTTCAGCTCCATACGGTCTCGATTGCCGTCAACGATAAGGTCAAGCTCAAAATTATTATTGCCGGTCCCAAGACCAAGTCCCCGTACTGTGAAATTTGAACTTCCCAGAATAGCATCCTGTACATTGCCAGTAGCTATATGATACATCTTCCCGTGAAGCAAATTAGATTGCTTTATTGTCTTTATATCGACCTTTTCATCTATCCAATCATAACACTCTTTCGCGATCCGTTTTTGCTCGAGTGTATTGGATAATTTAAGACCATCGGCATCCATTATAAATGCCTTTGTTTCTGTCTTGGTAGGATCCAGTCGTTTGATGAACGAAGGTTCACCAAAGAGAAAATCGAGATGCTGGATGCGGCCTAGACTTGCTTTCAGTTTATCATATGCATAAATAGTGAAATACGCTGAAACGATCGAGAGGGTCGATCCATCCTGAATCTTATCTATCAAGAATGATGCGACGGTTCCTCGGCTGTGATTGTCTCGAATGCCGGTATCAGTATTGCAATTTGACATTATGTTAATATGTCCTCATCCAGCGTTGCTATTTTTGTATTGTTGAATTCTATGATGCTTAATGTAGGTAATGGCTGGTGCGGGATCAAGCCTTTGGGACAGCTTCAATCAAGGTATATGCTTGAAAGATTTGCATTCATCATAAACAGCTACATGTTGATGCTGTTCTTATAGTGACGGATAATAAAGATTACCACAAACAGGTTGCTGATTTAATAAATTCTTATTAGTTACATCTTAAATCTGGTTACACTTTTAGCTCATTTCAAAAGTCAAATAACAGTCACACATCATGGTGTGCGGTTAGGCTTATCCACCACCCTGGCTGGTTACCGATAAAGAATTGGCCGGCTCGCTCCCTAACTTCCCTCTCATATGCAAATCAGCCTTCAGGTTGGAGACTACTGGCTGCGTTTTTTGCAGCTTACGTCTAAACTTTCCTTATTAGCTACAGCCAGTATTTGTGAGCACGTCATGGATCAACTGATCTACGGCGTACCATGTTGAATCATCCATCTGCAACTGCAGCGCATCTTCAGCCAACTTTGGCTGCGCCAACCAGGCGGCGACAAATTGAATTTGACACAACTCTGCTTGTTCCAGTTCAGGAAGTGAGATGTGGAATCCATGCGGTAGGTATATAACAGGCTCCTTCCTGCGGATCCCAGCTTCTTGAAGAGTGATGTGGTCCAGTAGTTCAGCCCAACGGATTGACAGCCAGTTCCCATTCGCAGCTCGACGGGTAAGTGCGTTAACATCTTCGGTTCCCATTGTTAG
>JAJZFJ010000112.1:0-12003 GCA_021805395.1 bacterium | reverse complement strand
AATGTTGTTCCAGTATTGGGTATCAATCCAATCGCCACTGTCTGGACTATACTCAGTCCATGTATAGCCAGTCTCCTACATACAGAGAAACTCCACACAAAGATTGATAACAGAAGACTTTACTCGCCAAACCCCAGCCCAGCAACCATCTACGTGCATTCCTTCTGAAAGACGAGGGATGAATGGAGTAAGCAGCCTTGTAGTCGGCTGGAGAGTGCATAGATCAATATTGTCAATAATCGCTTTGTATGCAACTATTCCTGGCGGAGTGATTATGGAAGCCTGCTCTGACCCAGGATGTGGTGAAAGATCAGGGCAATTAAAAAGTGCAATGGTCATATAAATTCTCTTAGGGAGGCAATTAAGGCAAGACGCTCTTCGTCAGTTAGTTACATGTATTGTTTCCAAGTCTCGCTCTGGCCGCCGTCGGTCATACGGACCGCGTCGAGTGTGACGTTCACGGCTGCACACTCTCATGATCCGCCTCCCAGGGTAACCCGTACAAGGTGCGCTCAAGCAGGCGCTTCGCGCGAGCCGCACACTCTGCCACTCGGGCGGGGCGACGGTCAATAGCCCAGCGTACCAGATCGAAAGCGCCGATCAGTTGCAAAGCCTCAACCTGTGGCAACAGCGCTTTGAACTCAGTCCACGAAAGGCCGTACCCCTCCAGAAAGGATCGAACATGCTGCCCTTCAGGGTCCTGCCAGCGCAGTATCTCAGCCACGTCCATATGCGGCACGATGTGGACCATGGCACTGCCCCAATCCAGCAGGGCTACCTCGCCGTTTGGGCTAATAATCGTATTGCCAGGCTTCAGGTCGTTGTGACACAGTCCAAATTGGAACGCTTCTGTCTTCAGCGAGTCGAACAGGGAAGCGATCTCTCCACGCTGGCGGGTGGTGTAAACCCCTAACTCCAGGAGCGCGTCGTTCGCAGATAGGCTGGCGATATTATAGTCGATGAAAGCTGCCCAGGTGGCAGTATGGGCATTCGAGAACAGCCCTCGTCCGGCATCGGCGAGGTGACCACCATAGCCCTGTACGGGAATGGAATGGGACAGTCGGGCATAGCGTCCTAACTCCTGCCAGACGTGCGGCCCGAGGGATGGGGCTTCCTCACCCTTGATCCCCTCCAGGTAAGTCTGAATCATGTAAGAGGTGCCGCTGAGAGTGCCCAGTGCATGCACCTCTGGTCCGGGTATGCCCGCAGCGGTCGCCTGCTGGATGCACCACGCCTCCTTCTGATGCTCTCCCGCTGCTCCCTCATCACTGGAGAACCTGACGACCAGAGTACGGCCGCCGACCTGCGTGCCGTAGACGTGGTTCACCACTCCGTGTCCAACCGGGAACGGGGTTTGGGTAGGTTCCTGCCCGAAGGCATCGCGGACGATCTCCCGCGCAACCTTTTGCTCCTGGGTAGGTGTCATGGCGTGTATTCTACCTTGGAGAGGCGTAATTGAGCACTCTGAACGGCAATCCCAAGGAAAGATGGCTTTTGCGGGGCAATCTCACAAGACTGACTTATAATATTTGATATGCAAGCAGGCATATGATTGACAAGAGTATGTCCTGATCACAGCCTGGTTGGCAGCCCACATCAGAAGCCAGAGAGTGCTGTCAAGACCATATGGTTACTGCTTCGACCAGATGTACGTGACGTATCCCAGGCAGACAGCAGCAATGATGAGAAGCTGTAGCATGTAGCCAGCGAAGAAGGTATGCCAGTAGGCACCTATCGAGATACCCAGGGCGTACATCCCGATCTTGAAGTAGGCAGCCTGCCACCATTTCAGTGTGACTGTTTTGTACAGTTTCATACAACTCTCTCTCTTGCCTGGTAACTGCGAATGCCATATCTATCCGGTACGATATGCCGTGTTCATACATCATCCATTTGGAGAGGGATTCTGTTCTAGAGTTAAGTCACTGGATGAGCATAAGATTGCAAGCATTTCTTCATCTACTACCATCTCAGACATCGCCCTATGGCCTATATTTAGAAGATACTTTTTGACATCGAAATGGTCATTCAGAAAACCTGCAATATTCGAACTTAACGTTTCTTATCTCTCAAGAAAAGGTATACTTCGAAGCAATAATGTTAATATTCAGAAGTAGGATAAATGTATATTTTCAGGTTTGAAAACAGGAGACAATTTTGATAGAGACATATATCACGCTTAATGGTGAGGCTTTCCAGGGAAGATATATTAAAGCTTCTCAACAGGTAAAATTTGTGAGCCAGTTAATTAAAGTTGCTCATGCTGCCACCAGTTTTCGTGCATTCAATACCTCTCGATTAAAAGGTAGGGCAGTTAAGTTTCTGGAGAATATCTGGAATATTGTAGAAGCACCTTGGACCGAGACTGAAAAGGAGAAACAGTTCTGGTTTTTCATGCTCCCTCCTTGCAAAGTGCAGCACCAGGTTTATTCGAACAGGAATCACTCTTTCCAGAGGATCGGCTGAATGGGAGCTGGACTGTATTTGATTTTATTGGGCAGGTTTTAGAAAAAATAGCTGATATCAGCGATGAGATGTCTGGATTGGATCAGGGAATGCTGACATCGATTGAAAGTTTTTCATCCATGTTCGTTACTGATCTAAATTACGCTCAATTTAAATACAGCGATATGAATAAGTCAGCAACAATCGATCTTCCTCTCACAAAATGAGCTAGAATAGAACTTAATAAAACACCTCCATCCAGACGAATTCGAATATCCGGAACTTTAGATATGCTGAGAGTTAGCGACACAGTCTTTCAGCTTATGCTGGCCGATGGAACCAGAGTTCGCGGTGTTTGGCTGGGAGATTTCAATATTCCCAGGCAGATGTTAGGGGCACAGGTGGTGATGGAAGGTGAGGCAAATTTCAATGCAGCTGGAGAAATTATTGTAATAATGGCATCTGCAATGCAGCCAGCGGTTTCAGGAGATACTATCTATTCCCACAAACCTGTTATCGCTGGATTAGAGGCGAAACGAAAGCTGCATTTGTCTGGACAAGGAGCTCTCAAACGCATAATAGGAAGATGGCCTGGAGACGAAACAGACGATGAGATTTCAGATTTCCTGGTTTCAATTAAATGAGGCAGTTTTAACTGCTGGATAGATCCATATTAATATATATCTGTCGTAATTCACCTGTTTTTCAAGCAATAGATGATACCTTGCAATTAACTACGCAGGACTTTCAGCCAGCGATAAGCATTATCTCTCAGGGTGAATTATTATGTTTTGCCACAAAATATAACTGGGGAGGGGATAAACGAAAACGAATTGAGGAAATTCTGCATAACCTTGTTATCATGCCGATTGACGAAGAATCTATACCAAATCAATATGCAGAACTTATGGCTGCAGGATTTCGCGCAGGCTTAAACATCGGTCAGAATGATTTGTGGATTGCTGCAACTTCTATCGTCTATAATCTAATCCTTCTTACTACAGATAAGGATTTCAGCCGATTCCCATCACCCCTGAGATACATCCTCTTCGATCAAACGAGTGGTACCACGCTTGATGAGCGCATGTAGCAAACCGTACAGGCCATATTACTCAATTTTTTTGACTAAATTACTCTCTGTAGAATATCTCTGTTAATTCACAACATTCTTATTCGGACCATCATATCAGATTGGCACACTTATCAGGGCATTCTGTGAGGTATAATGCACTTTCTATATTGAATCTGGTGGTGACACGGAAGGCGAATGAGGGAGTTTAGCCGTAGATGATCACAACGTGGAGAGAATCTGAGGCAGGGGTAACGTTTCCTGAGGGTTTTGTGGCATCGGGAGTACGTTGCGGTCTGAAGACTCAGGGTGAGGATATCGCGCTAATTGTCTGCGATACGAACGCCTCGGTCGCAGGTGTGTTCACTACCAACAGGGTGCAAGCGGCATGTGTGCGCTACTCAAGGCGAGCAGTAAGGAGCGGACAGGCTCGTGCTGTCTTCGTGAATGCCGGCAACGCCAATGCATGCAATGGCGAGCAGGGCGATGTAGACAATCTGGCGATTGCAGAACGCATCTCCAGAGCTTTGAATACGCCCGCAGACTCTGTGCTGACTGCTTCCACCGGCGTCATCGGCCACCTTCTTCCGATGTCCAAAATTGTTGACGGTATCACGGAAGCCGTTGAGAGTCTTGAACGCGGAGCACAGAGCGATGCAGCTGCAACCCGCGCGATTATGACCACAGACACCTTCCCCAAAATGCTGGCTGTGGAGGCAGATGCGGATAGCTGGGTCGGTCCAATCAGGCTGGGAGGCATGTGCAAAGGCTCCGGCATGATTGCTCCCAATATGGCCACCATGCTTGCGTTCATTACCACAGATGTCCGAATACCCTCTCCTCTTCTCCAGCAGGCAATGCAAAAAGCAGTCGAGGCATCGTTCAACAGAGTAACTGTGGATGGTGACACCTCCACCAACGACATGTGTCTCATGCTGGCATCGGGAGTTGGAGAGGGCGAGATATCACGTACCGGGCAGGCATTCGATGACTTTGTGGAGGCACTGACCAGATTCGCCATCAGTCTGGCAAAACAGATAGCCAGGGATGGTGAGGGTGCAACTAAGCTTGTACAAATAGAAGTTAATAATGCCCTCACCATGATTGCTGCCGATAAAATTGCCCGCACAATCGCAGAATCTCCTCTTGTTAAGACAGCACTATTTGGTTGTGATCCCAACTGGGGCCGTATTCTCGCTGCAGCGGGACGGGCTGGAGTGCCGTTCGATCCCGATATCACCTCGGTTTCTATTGGTCCCCACTGCGTTTTCAGGGATGGTGCGGGGGTAGATTTCGATCGTGATGCAGCTAGTAAAACTCTCAGTGAGAAAGAGGTTGTCATCACCCTGAACCTGAACATGGGTGAAGAGAGCGCAACCTACTGGACATGTGATTACAGTTACGATTACATTCGCATTAATGCGGAATACCATACCTAACCGGACACTACTATGAACACCTCTATCCCGCCAGACATATCTGCAGACGTTCTTATTGAAGCTTTGCCTTATCTGCGACAGTTTTCAGGAAGAACCATTGTGGTGAAGTATGGCGGTAACGCGATGGTTGATGACGCTCTGAAAACGCAGGTTATGCAGGATATTGCACTACTGCGCTATGTGGGAATTCGCACGATCCTTGTGCATGGAGGCGGCCCGGATATCAATGCTCTAATGAAGCAGATGGGGCATGAGCCTCAGTTTGTTGGCGGTTTGAGGGTTACAGATGCTGCCACCATGGAGATTGTGGAGATGGTTCTGGCAGGCAAAACGAATAAGTCAATCGTTTCACATCTCAATCTGCAGGGTGCAGCTGCTGTTGGCTTGAGCGGCAAAGATGCCAACCTGATTGTAGCCTGCAAAATGCAGTCACCCAAAGGGGATTTGGGCTTTGTTGGAGAGGTTGCAAGGGTAAATCCTGAAATACTAAATCTGCTGGTGGAAAATGGTTATGTGCCGGTTGTCTCGTCTGTTGCTACCGGATCTGATGGTGCAAGCTACAATGTGAATGCGGATCATGTAGCTGGCCATATTGCCGCAGCTGTGCATGCAGCCAAGCTTGTGATGCTTACAGATGTTGAAGGTCTGTATGCCAACTATGCCGACAAGAGCAGCCTTATTGGCAGAATGAATGTGAAGCAGGCAGAGGAGATGATAGCCTCTGGAGCAGCTGAACGGGGAATGATACCCAAACTGGAAGCGTGTATCACTGCTGTTGAGGGTGGTGTGGATCGGGCGCACCTTATTGATGGAAGATTATCCCATTCACTATTAATTGAGATCTTTACAGATGCTGGAATTGGAACCATGATCTCAGCATAGCAAACTGAGTTTGAGTTGAAGTTAAATTATGAGCTGTGACAGCAGAGACGGTACCCAGGCGTATTAATAATATAAGGGAGATTATAATGACTGCAGCACCAGTTAAATCTGAGAGTGAGATAGTTTTTACCCATGATAAAGAGTATGTAATGGGTACTTACCTTCGATATCCTGTGCTGTTTGTACGAGGCGAAGGAGTTTTTCTCTACGACAGCCTCGGACAGGAATGGCTCGACTTTCTTGCAGGGATAGCTGTGGTGCAGGTGGGGCACTGTCATCCTAGAATAGCGCAGGCAATCGCCCAGCAGGCGTCCACTTTAATGCATATAAGCAATCTGTTCCACAACCCCCTTCAGGCACGTCTCGCTGAACGCTTATGCAAACTGACAGACATGGAGAAGGTTTTCTTCTGTAACTCTGGTGCAGAAGCCAATGAGTGTGCAATCAAGATAGCGCGCAAATGGGGTAAACAGCAGCGCGGTAACTCCTGTTACGAAATCATCACATTTCACGGCTCATTTCATGGCAGAACCCTTGGTGCTGTGACAGCAACTGCACAGCCGAAGTACCAGGAGTCGTTCGCACCTCTCATGCCGGGGTTCCGGTATCTGCCTCTAAATGACATTGAAGCACTGAAGAGTGCGGTGACAGAGCAAACCTGTGCGGTTATGCTGGAGCCTATTCAGGGAGAAAGTGGCGTGAACCTGGCAACTGCCGAGTATCTGGCGGCTGTGAGAGAGCTGTGCACACAGCGCAATGTGCTGCTCATCCTGGATGAGGTGCAGTGTGGCACCGGTCGAACCGGCAAGTTTCTGGGCAGCCAGAGTGTTGGAGTGGATGGCGATGTCATTACTCTCGCCAAAGGCATAGCAGATGGCTTCCCGATGGGAGCCTGTATGGCACGAGGTACTGCAGCGACTACTCTGGTTCCTGGTGACCATGGGAGCACATTCGCCGGACAGCCTCTGGCATGCGCCGCTGCACTCGCAACTCTAGATGTGATTGAAGAGGAGAAGCTAATGCAGAATGCTGCACACGTAGGCTCCTACTTCAAAAGCTGCCTGCAGAAACTTCAAGCCGAGCTTCCAGGCAGGATTCAGGAAGTTAGAGGCAGGGGACTTATGATAGGAGTACAGCTCGCCAAACCCGAAGCGAAAGCAGTCTATTCATCCATGATGGAGCAGCGTATCATAGCAAATGCGGTAGGGGACAGCATCCTGCGGTTTGTGCCGCCTCTTGTCGTGAATGAGTCGCATTGTGACAGGGTGATTACAGCCCTCAAAAATGCTCTTGTCTCCTTGGCATAATCTTATTTGGAGTAGACTTTTGATAGAAGCTTCTGTGATGGATATGGCAGGGTTCGATGACAACCAGCGCAAACTTCTGCAGATAACCTGGAAGATGCTTAATGCGATTGAGACTGGCGACAGCGATACCTATGCAGCTCTCTGTATGGATGATCTGACCTGCTATGAAGATGTGTGTGCCTACAGAATAGATGGTGTTGAGTTCCATATTGATCTAATTAAACTGATGGCAGAAAATCAGTCCAACCGTCCATATCGATTCGATATGCTGCATCCCCAGGTACAGATCTATCCTGGATGTGGCATAGTGACATATACCCGGCTGCTAACCCATAACAATGATGGCAAGCCTGTATGGCGCAGTTTCAATGAAACACGTGTTTTCATTGATTTTAATGGCGAGTGGAAGATGGCACACTTTCATCGTTCTCCGGTCTGAAATGGGGATCAATGGCAGTACAGGCAGTTGAAGAAAAATTAACAACACTACCAACCAAACCCGGTTGCTACCTTCATAAAGACAATGCGGGCACAGTGATCTATGTTGGGAAAGCCATCAACTTACGAAGCAGGGTTCGATCCTACTTCCAAAAAGGTGCCAACCACTCACCGAAAATACGACGCCTAGTGTCGCACATAGCAGATTTTGACTACATTATCTGTGCCAGCGAACTGGAAGCCCTTGTCCTCGAGTGCTCACTCATAAAGAAGTATCAGCCGCACTATAACGTAAGGCTTCGAGATGACAAGCACTATCCCTATCTCTGCCTCACCACTTCAGAACCGTTCCCCAGACTGATTATTACCCGCAGGGTTCGCCAGGATAAAAACAGATACTTTGGTCCCTACCCAAGCAGCAGGGCTGTTCATAGCACCATGGAGTTGATCAACAGGGTATTCCCTCTCGTATCCTGCGGTAAACGGTTCGATGGACGTCCCGTGCAAAAACCCTGTCTCTATCATCACCTTGGGCAGTGTCTGGCACCGTGTGCCGGTCTAGCCGATGAAGACGAATATCGGAAGGCAGTTCACGATGTTGCAGATTTCCTGGAGGGGCGGCAGGAGCACGTTCTTAAAGCCCTAAAGGCGGACATGGAGGAGGCTTCCGATGCGCTTGAGTTTGAGAAAGCAATCCGCTTGCGAGATAGACTTAAAGCAGCAGAGGAGATCCAGCAACGACAGAAGGTGATCTCAAACGAGATGATCGACCAGGATGTGATTGCTATGGTTGAAGATAACTCCGGTACCAATGGAGCTTGTGTTCAGATGCTCTATATTAGAGGTGGAAAGCTGATAGGGCAGAACCATTTCATGCTTGAAGGTGCTGGTGAAGACACATCGGCTGAGATGGTGCAAGAGTTTGTGAAACAGTATTATCAGACAGCGTCTTACATTCCCACTGAAATCCTGCTTCCAGAAAACATAGATGAAACAGAAATCGTGCAGAACTGGCTAAGGCAGCGCAAAGGTAAGAAAGTCGAGATACAGGTTCCTGTAAGAGGTGATAAGCGGCGGCTTGTTGAGATGGCGACCGAAAATGCCACCCATGCGCTTGAGCAGATGAAAGCTGAGCTGAGGGCACGACTTGGCAGCACCGAACAGGCTCTTAACCTGCTTGCCACTGCCCTGCATCTGGAAGAGCCGCCCACTCGCATCGAGTGCTTCGATATCTCGAATACGCAGGGAGCACATCAGGTGGCATCCATGGTGGTATGCAGATCGGGGCAGATGTCTAAAAGCGACTACCGCAGGTTCAAGATTAAACGCGATGATGGACTTCCAAACGATTTCGCCTCCATGCATGAGGTGCTAACAAGGCGGCTGCTGGAAGCAAAGAACGGGAATGAAAAGTTCCTGCCTCTGCCCGAGCTGTTGATAGTGGATGGCGGCCGTGGGCAGGTGAGTGCTGCGAAGCTTGCAATGGATGAGACCGGCGTGAGAGTGCCTCTTGCTGGCCTGGCAAAACAGTTCGAACATCTCATACTGCCAGATCAGACTGCTCCTGTAATCCTTGATCGCGACAGCCAGGCACTCTTTCTCATCCAGCGAATTCGGGATGAAGCTCACCGATTCGCAAACAGCTTTGGTGCAAAAGTTCGTGGACAATCCATGACGCGTTCACGACTTGAGGACATACCAGGAATTGGACCCAAAAGGCGTCGTGCCCTGCAGCTACATTTAGGCGGTGCTAACAGGGTGAAGAACGCCAGCATTGACGATCTGATGGCAGCGCCGGGGATGACACGCATGCTAGCGGAGCGTGTGTATGACTACCTGCATGCGACAGATGTAGATGAGTCGATTATCGTGGAAGGAGTTGTGAACAATGAAGAGTCTGGCATCCCATAGGGGGCAGCATCTCATCGAAAAGGATGAGCTTAAGCAAAGAATAGAGGCATCCGATTCGACTTTGAGGGTTGTTGATATGCGAGGTAGTGTGAAAATACGAACTGAACCTGATGGGACACAGTATGCAGACTACCTTGGTGCCTACAATGAGTATCTGGAAGGTCATATACCAGGAGCTGTCTATCTGGACTGGACACAAGATATCATCGATCCAGACGACCCGGTGCCGGTACAGATTGCCTCTGCTTCGCGGTTTGCAGAGGTATTGAGTTCTAAAGGGATAGGCGATGATCATGAAGTTGTTGCTTACGACGCACATCCTGCATGCCAACTGGCTACCAGATTCTGGTGGGACATGAGAGTGTACGGTCACAACAATGTGCGGATATTGAACGGAGGGTGGAACGGTTGGAAAGAGGCTGGATATCCTGTCTCGCAGGAGATCCCACACTGGGAGCCAGCGCAGTTCACCCCACAACCACAGCCGCAATGGCGAGTGACCGCTGAAGAGCTGCAAGCAATGCTTGGTAAGTCTGGTATAACTCTGCTTGATGCCAGAGACGGCGATCAGTACCATAACCGCACCAGACGTGGCATACGAGGAGGGCGAATCCCCGGCGCCATCCATCTGCCTCGAGAACTGATGATGGAACGTGATGGTGTGTTCAATGCAGATCCGGTACTGGCCGATCGCTTCAGGGAGATTGGGGTTTCTGAACAGAACAGATGCATTGCCTACTGCAACGGAGGTGTAGCCGCAACCAGCGTACTGTTTGCCCTATCCATGCTTGGGTATGGCAACCTTGCTAACTACGATGGCTCATGGAACGAGTGGGGTGAACGGCTGGATCTTCCATCCGAGGGGTAGGATTGCTGCGAGGAATTGCAGAATCCATTGTCACTTTCCAGCCGGCTGAGATTTGAAATTCGGCGAAGTATAGATTTTAGTATTTCCATGGAAAGCATGCAGAGGCACGTAAGACGAGCATTAACTGGGTATGTGTTGAGAAGTATTGCCAATGGCTCTTTATCACTGCAAGGTTCACTCTTCTTGACTTCACCTCGTCACACTCCGTTTTATGAACATGCTCACATTCCCCTACTCCGCGAATGCTCATAGCCAGGCATATGTTTACAAAAGACTTAACTGTTCAGTGTAGAAATAGTTTGACTATCTATCTGTTCGTTAGGTATTGAAGATTGCAATCCTGTCTCAAGGATGTTTTGCAAAGCATCCTGGTTCAGCATCATAAATTTCTTCCATCGTGATATAAAGATAATTTCAAAAGTGGGAATTAATATTAAATTGGAGATCCCGCCACCAATAATGAAACCTGAGAGACCGCCCAGGATAATGCAGACGCTGAGTGGAAGAAAGCCATTATTGTGAAGAATTGGGGCAAACACTCCAGTTCCAAGCGCCAAAATTTCAATTATTCTATCTCTTTTAGATATGTTCTTCAACTTAAATCGCATTCGGTTTAAAGTTCTCTCAGCAACATCTGGTACTGGTTGATAACCGGAAGTTGCTTTTACTTTAGGAGAATTACTATTTGTGTTCAGTTTAGCCTGTTCTAAAACTGTAAGCCGCAAACGGTGAAACAGATAATAGTTTATCGATGCTACGGTTCCAAATGAAATTAAGCTGCCAAGCAGGATAACTATAAGGAAAATATCCACAATTGAGTTTGACACATTTAGTTGATGAAGATGCGTGATTAATAATGACCCACTAATTCCTATGACTATAGATGGCAGAATTACAGTGAACAGCATTATGCGTTTAATTGTCTGATTTTGTTTACTTGCAACTTTCAGTTCACTCATATTTTTTCCTCTCAGATTATGTCTAAATTATAGCAGTATTGAGACAGTAGATTATTTTACCAATTAAGCCTAGCAGGCAGTGTAGAGTGAGGAGTGAATCGTACAGCAGCCTGGTCAGCGGCAATGCCTAAAGATACTGCCTGGGGATGACAAGTCCCCTGAAGGGGGTAACGTTCCTGATAAGCTGACATAATGCACGGTACTACCTGACGCATTGCCCCCTCCCTATGAGTAGCAGCGGATGCCTGGGAGAGGGAAGTTCGCAGGACAGAGTGAGGTCTCTTCATGCCCGCCAACCCGTACGTGCCACGACCGGTTAAAACCGGCCGCTGGCGGGCTTACCGTCCGCCTGCGCGGACGAGATGCACAAGACTGCAAACCATACGGGATTAACTACCTAGCATACCATCAGTGCAAATCAATAATCCTCAGCCGAATTGGCTGGCACTCTGCCCCCCCGCGCAGGCGGGTGCTATCCACCCAGGGAGGGGATTCATCCCCTCTGGGACAGCCGTATAAATGAGAAGCTAATTCTATCCAACTTGCACTCTCACCTCTCCCTTAGCAAGTGTAGCGCTCGGTCGAGTAGAGCGGAGATGTCTCCATCTCCGCTCCCTCTAAGAACCGTGCTTGCGACTTTCACCGCACACGGCTCAAGCACTTCTAACGCCATAGTTGACGCGGC
>JAJZFJ010000023.1:24995-36411 GCA_021805395.1 bacterium | reverse complement strand
TATCTGAAGGAAATAGGGTGACAAGTATAGAAAGTTGAGTATTAGAAAAACATTTATTCAAGGAGATTAACGCATGACAGCTTTAAGCATGACACAACCCGTTAACAGGATGAAAGGAAGCTTGCCAAAAATTGGGATTCGTCCAACGATTGACGGTCGCTACGGAGGTGTGAGGGAGAGCCTGGAAGATCAGGTGATGGCGATGGCAAAGCGTACAGCCGAACTGTTCAGCTCGGAGCTTCGACACGCATGTGGGTTGCCTGTAGAGTGTGTAATAGCTGACTGCTGCATAGGTGGAGTTTCTGAATCAGCCCAGTGTGCGGCTAAGTTTGCAGCTGAGAATGTAGGAGTTATCTTAACCGTTACCCCATGCTGGTGCTATGGATCGGAAACCATGGATATGGATCCGCATATTCCAAAAGCAATATGGGGATTTAATGGCACCGAGCGACCTGGAGCAGTTTATCTGGCCGCTGTACTTGCAGGGCATAATCAGAAGGGACTGCCAGCTTTTGGCATCTATGGGCGAGATGTACAGGATGGTGGAGATGAGAATATTCCTGCAGACGTGAGAGAAAAGCTGCTTCAGTTTGCACGAAGTGGACTGGCTGTAGCAACCATGCGAGGCACTTCCTATCTGGCAATGGGCAGCGTCTCCATGGGCATAGCAGGCTCGATTGTTGAGCCAGACCTGTTTCAATCTTATCTCGGTATGCGAACAGAATCCGTTGACATGGTTGAGTTTGTCCGTCGAATCCAGAACAGCATATTCGATCAGGAAGAGTTTCAAATGGCGTTAAGCTGGGTACGGGAAAACTGTAAAGAGGGTATGGATCCGAATGCCGAAGAGAAGCGCATCAGCAGGCAGCAGCTGGATGCAGACTGGGAGTTCTGTGTGAAGATGGCTCTGATTGCACGAGACCTGATGGTAGGAAATCCTCGTCTGGCGGAGCTGGGTTATACAGAGGAGGCGGAGGGTCATAATGCGCTGGCAGGGGGTTTTCAGGGCCAGAGACACTGGACGGATACATTTCCGAATGGGGATTTCCTGGAGGCAATTCTTTCTACATCTTTCGACTGGAACGGCATTCGACAACCCTACATGGTTGCCACTGAAAACGATGCATTAAACGCTATCTCCATGCTGTTTGGTCATCTGCTTACAGGCGCTGCACAGCTCTTCGCAGACGTTCGCACATACTGGAGTCCCGATGCAGTAAAGAGGGTAACTGGTCATACTCTAACTGGACTTGCTGCTGAAGGGATAATCCATCTCACAAACTCTGGACCAGCTGCATTAGACTGGACAGGTGAACAGACTGAGGCAGGCAAGCCTGCAGTTAAACCCTGGTGGAAAATTACCCCCGCCGAAGCAACAGCCTGTCTGAATGCAACAAAATGGTGTACTGGCATTCAGGAGTATTTCAGAGCAGGTGGATACTCAACCGATTTTCTTACTAAGGGTGGAATGGAGATTACTATGTGTAGGGTTAACCTTGTACATGGTTTAGGACCCGTTCTGCAGATAGCTGAAGGCTACTCTGTAGATCTTCCTGAGGATGTCCATTCTATACTCGATAGTCGTACAAATCCCACCTGGCCAACCACATGGTTTGCACCTATTCTCACAGGGCATGGTGCATTCAGGGATGTCTACAGCGTGATGTCACATTGGGGTGCAAACCATGGCGCCATCTGTTATGGACACATTGGCAGCGATCTCATCACTTTGGCATCCATGCTGCGGATACCCGTTGAGATGCATAATGTGAGTGAGGAGAAGATCTTCCGCCCTACAATGTGGATGAGGCAGGGAAGTATGGATGCTCAGGGTGGTGATTACAGAGCTTGTAGTTCACTTGGTCCCTTATATAGATAGTTTGACATTCATCAGGCAGAAATTAGTATGTTAATAGCTGTAACACCCACTCGTTCTCTGTCTGGTGCAAAATACCTGCAGGGGGCATCATCTCACATATCAATTAAGTGAGACCGCTAAGATGTACCCTGGTGGTGAATGACGCATACGAGGTTAAAATCATGACAGTCAGTATGGAAATGAAAGTAGTAGTTACTAAAGATGGTCCCTATCTGGTATCAGGAAGTGTTCCGCTTGCAATTCAGGTCATAAGTGGTAATGCGACAAATGAGTCATGGAGCTGGGTAGAGGGCAAGACCTTTGAACTTGTTGGTGATTATGCCTTATGCCGGTGTGGGCATAGTAAAAAGGCTCCCTTTTGTGACGGCACTCATGCTGAAATTAAGTTTGATGGAACAGAAACGGCTCTTCGAAAGCCTTTTGAAGAGCAGGCTACTGAGATTGCTGGAGAGACTACTGTGCTGGATGATGCAAAGGCTTTCTGTGCTGGGGCGAGGTACTGTGATTCAGTAAAAGACATTTGGGACTCATTAGCTCTTACGGATTCGCCGGAAGTGCGTGCGAGAGTGATACATCAGGCAACACAGTGTCCCTCAGGTAGACTGGTTCTGAGAGACAAGGAGACTAAACAGGTTTTTGAACTGTATGTTCAACCTTCAATTGGTGTGGTGGAAGACCCAACTGCTAATTGCAGCGGTCCGCTGTGGGTTCGAGGAGGTATTCAGGTTCAATCCAGCGATGGTTTCAACTACGAAGTGAGGAATCGCGTAACCCTATGTCGTTGTGGTCAGTCTGGCAACAAGCCATTCTGCGATGGCAAACATCTCGAAATAGAGTACAAGGACGGGATCCACTAGATTGAAGTGTGTTGTTTATCACTTAATCACAGCGATTTGATGGATGAAATCCACTTTCTGAGGAATCAGTTCTACTTGTCTGTACGGGCACAATAGTCCTATATTGTGCCCTCTTGTTTTATTATCGAAAACCGTATAACAAGAGATTTCAGGTTTAGATGTGTATCCCTCTTTTGATGCAGTTCGAAAGTAGCCAATTTACTATAAGGTATGGCAACATGCAAACGAACATTTATCATCACTATAGATTTTTTGGTTACGAAGTAGCATCTCTTAACTAACTTGCATTTTTCGCTCTTCTGCTTTGTTCTCCCCATTCGTGTTTATAACTCTCCCGCATGAATTATTAGTTTGAAGTGAGTAAATGTTCTGTGCCCCGAATTCTAGAAGATACGAAATCACACTAAAAGGACGAAATCACACAAAAAATGCAATCTTCCTGGTGATTATTATCGCGGATTTGTCTAGCTGAGTTATTTGGTCCAGCTGATCAGTGAATTAATGTCCTTTTGAATATTCAGTCATTATTAATTGACTAATTTCAGCTCTTTCGTCTGATTTCGTGTTCAATTCTTTTCTGGAATACTCATCAATTGTAAAAACATTATTAATTAAGTAAGGAGTGGACAGTATTAAACAAAAAAGAACTGACAGGAACGAATTCCTGCCAGCTCTCATAGTTCTATACTGTGAAGTACTAAAGTTAGGCTTTAGCACTCTCAAGTAGATTTGCAACAGCCTGCAACAGTCGTGTGACTGGGAAGAGGCCGGGTACCTGAACGAACGGTTTATTGGCAGCAGCACTTAGCTGTGCAGCTCCCTGCCAGTCTTTTCGACTGAAGCGAATTGCTAGTATCACCAGGTCGGCTGCACCTATTGCGGTCTCCACGCGGGTTACAGGATCGGCAGTTGTTAGAGTTGGCCAGATTAGCTCATTTGGCTGAAGCATCTCTTTCAGAAGCGCAACTCCTTGCTCGTTCTTCACATCACCAAGCACTAACACCCGCTTGCCACGAGAGAGCGCTCGGGCTGCTTCCAGCGTATCGGCAGGCAGGGAAAGCTCGCTCACATCATCTACCGGACCAGGTTCCAGACCGCCATTGCGGTATCTGCCTTCCCAGTTTAGCTGAATTTCGCGCACCGTATCTTTTAGCCTGTCATCACCTTCAAGTAGAGCAGACCATGGCAACAGCGACTGTCGTAAGCGTGGATCCGACACAGGTGTGTTAGCCTGTTTGCATTTCATGACTGCTTCGCGCAGTGCCTCTCCACTAGCCTCTAAATCCTCTGCAAAATCTGGCGATGCGGTAATCTGGATGAGTTCCTCAACAGCCTGACCTCTGCCTTCCACAACAGCGAGAGGAGCACGTGCGATCTCCCACGCTTCCTGAAGATGCCCTGCCTTCTCAACGAGTTCAGCAATTGGGACCTTGGGTCGGAGACTAAAGAGATAGCATTGTGCTTCTCTTGCCCAGGTTCTAAGGTCATCGAACAGCTGCTGCTGGAATGGATCTCGTGCACCAATTCGGAATAGTAGGCGGTTAAATCTCTGCTGTATGGCTGCAACAGCCTCTGCCAGTGGCTGAACATCCTGAACAGTCAGTCTATCCCTGTTTTCTACCCACCACTCAAAGGCTTCCTGAGCACATGCAGTCTCTTCGTGCCGTTCTACCAGTTCACCCCACTGAAATGCGGTTGGGCGAATTTCAAGATTTCTATCGGTTGTAACGGTGTACTCCGTATCACCAGCCTGTTCACGCAGAGCTACAATGTCTTTTTCCAGTTCAGTGACTTCTGTAACTTCCGTGTCGCCAGCCTCTTCTTCCAGGCGTCTCATTTTACAGGCCACAGCACGTAGTCTCAGAGCATTGGGAAGATGCAGTGAACCGTCCTCACGTTTGAGCGGCCACGTCTCAGTCCAGTTTTTAACCTGTTCTCTTAATTTTATGGCATCCTCTTCGATCTCTACGAGAGGCCGCATGGGTTGACGGGGAATGCGTACAGCTGGCTCGGTTTCTACTCTTGCAGGGAATGAAGGTGTTCTGGCAATTGCTGTGTTCTCAACCGGCATGTAAGTTCTTACTGGTGCAGGAGTGATTTCCCGTGGAGCTGCAGAATTGCCATTGATGTGAGTGGATTGAACCGGTGCCCACTGGGTTGTGGTAGTGCCTGCAGCTGCCTGTGTGAGAGATTCCAGCAACTCCTTCACTGCAACTCTAAGCTGCCACAGCTCATTATACAAAGTGTTGTCTTCTACAGCTCTGGCAGTCTGAAGAAGTCTTGTTAACCGTTCATAAGCACTTCGTAGAAAGTGAGCTCTTTGTGTGGCATATTCCGCAAGTCGGCCTTGTACCTGATGACAATATGCATCAAAAGATTCTTGAGAGCGAAGAGGGGAACCTTCAGCCCTGTTATTATCGGCAGCTGGGCGGCTGGTTTCTGTAGCTGAGGCAGGGGTGATGGGCCGATAGGCCCCGTAATCCACTTCTGACATGAATACCATTTTCTCCTGATTGTAATGTGCTTTTATTTTGCCCGGATCTAATGAAACACTTTTTCAAGCTGTATATGCGGGCTAAACTGCATTCAATTGTATGAAATCTTCAGGTAGTAGAGATTATAACTAATGAATTCTATCTTTACCGAAGCATTGTTGTCACAATTTTAGCACGTGGTGAGTGACTATGTAAAGCCTTCCTGGAATAATTTGCAAAGATTTTCAGAATTTGTGCTAATAAGAGCAGATTGTAGTACTAATTTAGTATCTGCATAAAAAAAGCTGCGGGGGAAGGATTCGAACCCTCGACCTACTGATCCAGAGTCAGTTGTGCTACCGCTGCACTACCCCGCAAAACTTGGCTAATAGTACCTTTGCAACCAAGAGCTTGTCAAGTTTAATGCGGGTTATCTTAAAGTAAGTTTTTAAACCACCCTTTAAGGGAAGCTTACGATGCAATACAAACAGGATTCAGGCAGCCTCCTGGCAGTATTATGGCACTGGATGTAGTTGAGAAGGATGGTAACATGGTTTTTCATCCATGTTCCACAGCAGGATATTACATGAGTAGTTCAACGAGAATTCATTTTGCATTGTAACTTCTGCCAGAAGATTTCATTGTACAAATAAACAGTTTGTTAAGAAGGCATCTGTACTAAGGATGCAATCACACAAAAAAGCTCGAAGCACTTTTTCGAATGCTTCGAGCAATTACAATGCAAAACCAAAACCATGTTATTCCAGTGCTGCTGTTCCTGTTTCGCCAGTACGAATACGGATTACTTCGCTGGTTGGGATAAGGAATATTTTGCCATCTCCAACCTCACCGGTGTGAGCTGCTTTCACAATTGTATCTGCAATGAGATGTGCCTGATCATCTTCTGCAACAATCTCAAGTTTAACCTTTTCAAGAAGGTTAACGGTGTATTCTGTGCCTCTATATAGATGGGTGCGGCCCTTCTGCTATCCTGCACCACGAACTTCTGAAACGGTCATTCCCTGTACGCCGATCTCGTTCAGCGCCTCTTTTACATCGTCCAGCTTCTGAGGACGGATGAGAGCTTCTACTTTTATCATGGCGAATTTCTCCTTCACCTTTAACTTATGTAGAGTGCACTGTTCAATAATCCCAGTGCAACTCTACGTCCTATGTTACCCGATGTTAAGCATCGGTAGATTTATGCACTGGGCTAGGATTTCCACCTGCTGAATTAGTCAACATCCCTGCTGGAGCAGCTCCTGGAACAAGTGCATATTCTGGGTAAGCCGGTATACCATGTTCATGAATGTCGAGACCTTCCAGCTCACCTTCTCTCGATACGCGTAGAGTACCTGTAAGGTGTACCGCATACATCAGACCCATAGCTAATGCAAATGTAGAGAGCGTTATTATGGCATTTCCAATGATTTGAGCTTCCAGAAGTTTGAAGCCGCCTCCGTAGAATAGCCCCTTAAGTGGAGAAGATGTATCTGCGCCGGTTGGACCTGTTGCTCCATAGCTTCCAGAAGCGAACAGACCTAATGACCAGGTTCCCCAGATACCGCAGAACATGTGAACTGGAACTGCACCAATTGGATCGTCGATTCTGATGTACTCCAGGAATTCAACTCCTGCGACAACCAGTGCACCTGCAACTGCACCCAGAATGACAGCACCCGTTGGTGTAACCCAGTAACATGGGCATGTGATAGCAACAAGCCCGGCAAGGAATCCATTAACAGTGAAACCCAGATCCCATTTCTTGGTTAATGGGAAAGCAACAAACATGGCACTTAATCCGGCAGCGCATGCTGCTAGTGTCGTGTTAGCTGAAATCCTTCCAATACCGCTGAAGTCTATTGCTGAAAGGCTGCTTCCAGGGTTAAATCCATACCATCCGAACCAGAGGATAAGTCCTCCAGTACATGCGATCACCAGGTCATGTGGCAGCATAGGTCCGCCGCCATCCCGTTTGAACGTTCTTCCTATTCGTGGTCCAAGAACAATCGATCCCGCAAGAGCTATTGTTCCTCCAATGGTATGAACTACAGTGGACCCTGCAAAATCGTGGAAGCTGTTTCCAAGTGTAGGAAGGAAATAGCCTTTGCTTCCCATCATGGCAAGGAATCCATCTGGTCCCCATGCCCAGTGACCAACGATTGGGTAGATGAAACCGGATACTCCAACGCTGTACAGAAGGTCTCCCACGAAACCAGTTCTTCCAATCATTGCACCAGATGTAATGGTGGAGCATGTGTCTGCAAAAGCAAACTGGAAAATCCAGTGAGCAAGCAGTGCAACACCTGTGCCAGGATATGTTAATGGTGCATGGTTCAGCATAAACCAGTGAAGTCCAATGAAACCATTTCCGCTGCTGAACATGAACGCATATCCAAAAGCCCAGAAAAGCAAACCGCAGAGGCATGTGTCAACCACACACTCCATCAAAACATTTACAGTCTCTCGAGACCGGCAGAAACCGGCTTCAAGCATTGTGAAACCAACCTGCATTGCAAAAACCAGGAACGCCGCAACTAATGTCCATGTTGTGTTGATGGCATTCACTGCCGTTCCCATATCAACCTTTGCTCCGGGATAGTCTGCAGGGTCTGCATGAACTCCAGAGCCCTGGAAGAGTGCTACCAGGGTTATAACACCAAACAGAATCGCTAACGCTGTCAATTTTCCAGCGAAGAGAGTGTAAGCGTATCGTCTCCATTGTGGATCGGACATTCTTTCTCGCAACCGGGTTATTTTATCCGCTGTACTCATTCGACTTTGGTTACACGCAGCCAATGATCGTCTTCTCAACATTAATAAAACCTCCAAAATCGGGCTTAAAGTAAGCCCATTTGTAAATCAATAATTAACTAAACTAGAACTTCACCACTGCGGACGCCTCAAGTGTGTCCTGGTCTACAGATGTGCTTCCGTGGGAACCCAGGAAGAAAGGCTGACTGGAATGATCGTGTCTGTACTCGAGTCGGGCGATCACATTTCCCTTGAAGAAATCGTGCTCGTACGTAACAGTGATTTCACGAAGTTTTGTGTAGGATGGCATTCCCAGTCTGAGTGAGATGCCGCCAGCGCCTGGCTGATCTTCAAACTGCTCGATACGCATTGCCAGATCGGAGTTTGCTGTGAGCTGATATTTCGCATAGCCAGCCATAGCCAGCCAGTCGCCTGAGATGTGTGTTGGTCCCGAGTTACCTGCGCCCTGGCCGTAGTCCAGTTCGCCAGCAAGTTTCAGTTTAGGGGTTACCTGGTATGTTGGAAGGAACTCAAACAGGTTTGTATCAATGTTCCCCTTACCAACAGGGGCAATTCCAGTGCCATAAGCACCTGTACCCTCATTACCAGTCATCCATCCGAAAGCATAGGACGACAGGCTGTTAGGTGTCCATGTGAGCTGGAGAATGCCGCTTTTGGATCCATTATCGTCAGCAACATCGTTCCATCCATTCACCAATGCTGCATACAGATTTAGCTGAGAGTTAATGGGGGTATTGGTTCGAATTCCAAAGTGATAGAAAGGTATTGCATACTGGAAGTCGAAACCTCTTGAGTACTCATCGTTGCCGTTGCTCTCAATTACTTCCTGACCGAATGGCGTTACAAACTTACCAACATCAACTGTAACATCATGTTTCATTACATCGAAGGATTTCGTTGCATAGATCTGCTGAACTGCTTCCCATCCTTGCCCGCCTGGCTCATTTGCCTCCACAACTTTGGCAGTGTCGCCAGCAGTGAGGGTTGCAGTCAGTCCAAAGGGAATGCCTTTGCCTTCTGTGCGTACCAGATCGACCTCAAAGAGGCTTAAAGAAGGAATGCCATTGTTCACATCAAACGAACGTCCTACATTATCAATACTAAGTGAGCCACCACCAACCAGACCTAGAATAGATGCAGGGTATGGGTCATTGAAGTTTTGGGCATAATAGAAATCTGCCAGACCTGATACTGAGATTGAACCAGGTTTTGGTGTTGCGTCTGCGTGAACATTACTGCAGACAGCAGTCAGCATAATAGCTGTTGTGCTAAGAGCACGAATACCGCTTTTAGAGCGGAGGTGTCTCGATCGCATCGGGATAATGTCTCCTTGTGCATATAATATTGATCAGTCAGATCATATAGGATTAGCGACTCTCACACCACATCTACATAGGTGATTCAAAACTGGACAGATCTTAGAGAGACTCCGCCCTGGGTATCACTTTGTGTTAATTAAATCCAGATGGGTGAGAAAAGTTGTTTCCAACATTGCAATTGTTGATGCTGGAATCTATGCGTAGCAACTTCTGCGTTGCTGCAACCTGATTCAATTGAGGCTGCAACCGCGGCAACATTGCCGAGGAGAGAGGATGTAGAGAACACTAATCCGGTTGGGATGTTTACCCTCTACGTCAGGAAAGTTCCTGTGGAGGGATATTATAACCTCTTGGAATCACTCTTGTCAATATGCAGAGTGAAATAATTAAACCTCCTTACAGGAATTAGGGAACTGTAAGGAGAAGAGAAGAGATGAATGTGACAAAAAATTACCTAAATATACAGATTTATGGCAGTTTGCGAGAATTATGTTGCAATTTATGTCTTGAAAATCGTCGATTCAGTTTGTTTGTGAAAATTTCACAAAGCAGTTCAATGTTTTAAAATCTTCCAGACAGCACTAATACAGTATTCGCACCAGCTCTATACAACTGTGGACATGACAATTATTTCACAATGCTTTAAAGCTGTATGCACTTAATCCGGGCATATATTCAGATGAGAAAACACTGGCACAGTTGGTATGAATCGGGAAGGAACGTATTGACATCAGAAGGATACTCAATTCAAAGAGTGGAAATAGATGATATAAAAGGAGACGAATATGTACAGTTGTCTATCACCTGGTGCGATTGGGGTTAAAGTGGCAAGCCTTGAAGACTCGCTGAATGCGGCACAAATTGGAGGTTTTGGCGGGGTTGAAATCTCCCCTGCCGAAATTGCTGAAAGAGTTAAAAGGGATGGTGTTACCAGCATAGTTGAGATGTTTGAGAAGTCTGGTGTGAAGCCAGGAGGGTTTGGTCTGCCAGTTGACTGGCGTGGAGACGAAGCCAAATGGAGGCAGGACCTTGAGAGGCTGCCAGAACTGGCAGAAGCTGCAGCGTCCATTGGATGCACGCGTACTTTTACCTGGATACTGCCAGGGTCAGACAGCCTGGAGTACGAGGAGAACCGGAGCTTCCACATTGCAAGGTTCACTCCAGTTGCCAGAATTCTTCAGGAATTCGACTGTTCCCTGGGGCTTGAGTTTATCGGACCTAAAACATCCCTGGATCATTTCCGTTTCCCGTTTATTCATACCTCCGATTCTATGCTGAATATGGCGGCTGAAATTGGAGACAATGTTGGTTTGCTGCTAGACTGCTGGCACTGGTACACATCCCATGGAACTATTCAGGAGATTGAGCAGCTTCGGGCAGAACAGGTTGTGTATGTGCATGTGAATGATGCCCCTGCGGGAATTCCTGTTGATGAACAGCTAGATAATGTGAGAGCGCTTCCAGCACAAACCGGCGTAATCCCGATTGATGGCTTTATGACAGCTCTTCGTTCCATTGGTTACAATGGCCCTGTTACGCCAGAGCCATTTGCCAGCGAACTGCAGAACTACAGTTCAGATGCTGAGCGTTTAACTGTGGTGGGAAGTGCAATGAAGAAGATAATGTAGCTGTTTTCTGGCTACTGCACTGTTAACAGAACAGCTCCTGAGTGAGGAGGAAGAACAACCTCACTCGTGAGCTTGCCATTCAGACGTCTCATTGGTGAACCAAGAACAACCTTTATTGTATGTGTGTTTGTGGAGTTGACGTACACAGTTCCTCCTCCAAACCTTCTGGACCAAACAGAGGCATCGCCATCCGGAACGAGATGTCTAACCTGATACGGCCAGCCAAGAGTTACATTGAAGTAGCCCGGATACTTTTTCACTTGCTGTCTCAGTGTCTGAATACTATATCCGGCGTCGGATCTAACACCGGGAGTAAGAGGCATAGGCTGAAAGACTGCACGTCCCTGATGGTGAACCACCAGTAGGTAACTTGCGAGGGCATATTCCAGTTCATGAAGGTTATGGTATGCAGCAGCCGCTATGAATACTTCTCCATCCCGGCCGTACCTGTCCAGGGCTTCTTCCTGTTCATTCCACTGCTCAT
>JAJZFJ010000023.1:24613-24985 GCA_021805395.1 bacterium | reverse complement strand
ATCATCAACTGGTTTGCCTTTCCAGTACGGACAGATCCATCCCTCATCCCACCCGCCGTCCATTAATGGATACTCTTCGTCCCATAGGGTTCCCTGCAAATTGGGCTGACTATCTGCCACTGGCGGTGGCAGAGTGGGATGCCCCACAGGTCTGTCGAAGTTGAGGGCAGCGGGTATCAGCATCGTCTTTCGTAATGGTGCGGCAGCCTGCATCCAGCGTGTAGTGGCTGCCACTCTGGCTGCGAAGCTCTGGTCAGCTTTCGGCACATCTGAAACGAAGGTGTTGTTCACAGGCAGCTCGGAAGCGATTACGCCAGCAGCATTATAAGTTGAGGCAAGCTGGTTGGCAGCTTTCATCCAGTGGATGGCCCA
>JAJZFJ010000023.1:0-24603 GCA_021805395.1 bacterium | reverse complement strand
CTGCCAAATGCCATCCAGTGTCCTCCCGGATCGCGATAATGCACCTCTTTACCATTGGCATGGCGCAGGGTACATGCTGCCATATTGCTATCCCAGCCTCCCACACTACCTGGATACGGTGACTGATACAGACAGGAAGCATACAGATACAGCAGTGGTGTGAAGTTTGGCGCTTTCTGCCTTATTATGGAGTAGTCATCTGGTTTTAAGACAGCCGGGGTAAGTCCAATTACATCACAGTTTTTTTCTATCCAGCGCATATTGTCCTGGGAGATTGTCTCCCCTTTTTGAGCTGTATTTGTGAAGGGGTTGTCTGATGCTCCCAGCCCCATGGTAAATATGCCGCCCAAACGAACGGGGCAAGCGGGGCGAACGATGGCTATAAACTTGTCGTGTGTTGGAACTGCAGTGGCAAACGTTGAGACGCCAAAGAGCAGTGCAGCTGCGGTTAATTTAAGATACATGTGATGTTCCTGGAGAGTATAGAGGGGTCTCATTGATGCAAAGTGGACAACTCTCTGGAGCAAAACTTTCGGCTTCCACAGTGAGTAATGCTTCCAGTCTGGTTCCTAACTCTATGGTTCCACCGCTTCTGTCAACCAGTACCGCAACACCCACCACATCGGTCTGGTGTTCTGCTGCAAGTACCAGACACTCTTTGGTGGCTCCGCCAGTTGTCATTATATCATCCACTATGAGTACCCTTGTGCCCGGTTCAAGTTTTAATCCGCGTCTCAAAAGCCTCTTACCGCCTTCTTTTTCCGCATAGAGCGCGCGTACTCCAAGCTGTCTTGCGGTTTCGAATGCTAAAAGAATGCCTCCAGTTGTTGGTCCCAGAACAACATCCACTTTTTCATCGGCAAACCTGCTGGCAATTTCACTGCAAAGCCGTTCCACATGGTGAGGATACTGCAGTACCCAGAACTTTTCCCAATATTCACTGCTATGTTTGCCAGAGGAGAGCAGGAAATGTCCACGTCTCAGAGCGTCGGTTTCTATAAATATATTTCTCACGTCCTGTTCTGTTAACATCTCTATCCTGTTTTCTCCTTGGTGTATCGTGTGTCCTATTAAATATACCACCATCCAGCATCCAGAATTTTCCTGAAACTCAAGCACTATTACAGATTACTCATACACCTGGTGATCTTTGAGTAATATCGGCAACATAAAGTTGTATATCTGGTCGCATACAATCGCAATACGAGCATCTGGTTAAGGATGAAATAGGTTTCCCACCAATGATGGCAAGCAGGAATAGAGGCTAGTTGTCAAGAATAAGCGATTACTGATGAATTATCAGAGCACAACTCGGTATATGGAGAGAAGTATGCGCTTTCGGTCAAACTGCCATCTATTAAAAATTTCACTTGTGTTACTTACCATGAATGGGATCAGCAATGTAGATGCACAAACACAGCTATCCCAGCCGGCTGGGGTTGAATGGTCTCTGGACCAAACGACAGGGACAAGTGTTCCTGATACACTGGGGAAATTTATTGGTAAGGTAGTTGGGAATGCTGCGTGGGGCGGTGGCTTGCCGGGCACAAGTGCTCTAATGCTGGATGGCAGTGGTTGTGTTGAAGTGGCTAATCCGCCAATTGATACCAACCGAAGCTTCACAGTGACAGCATGGGTAAAAGCTGCTCAAATGGGTGGATACCAAACTTTTGTTAGTATAGACGGGAAAAATGTGAGTGGGTTCTTCTTGCAGCTACGTGACGACACCGGCACGTTTGCATTCACAAAGCCAGAAGCAGACAGCACGTCTGTTGTGGATCTTGCATCTGCAGATGATGTACCTCAAGTTGGTAAATGGTACCATCTTGCAGGTGTATACAATGCAGCCAACCATACCATCTCTCTCTATGTGAACGGAGTTTTGCAGCAGTCTGTACACTGTGAAAGCTTCTGGAGTGCACCGGGTCCACTTACTATAGGTAGAGCGTTTTATGGCGGGCGTCCGGTTGATTATGTGCATGGTTCCATTGAGGATGTTGAACTGTTCCAGCAGGCTCTCACTTCTCAACAGATAAAAGCTGTGGCTGGACCAGACTTATCTACTGCTGGAAAACTTGGTCCAGTCATTAATAACGTACCAGTTCCTCTTAACATCGATGCGAGTAAAACAGTTATAAACGTAAGTCCCACTCTTTATGGATTGATGACAGAAGAGATAAACCATTCTTACGATGGAGGTTTATACGGAGAGTTAATTCAAAACCGCATTTTCAAAGACAATAAAACGAAACCAGTTCATTGGAGTCTTGTGCAGGATGGCGGAAGAGAGGGTTCCATATCTCTGGATTTCACTCATCCTATGGATAAAGCACTCACAACATGTCTCAAGTTAACTGTGTCCGCTGGTCAATCTGGAGGAGATGCAGGATTTGCAAACGATGGGTTTTGGGGAATTGCTGTAAAGCCAGACACAGTCTATCGGGCAACATTCTATGCAAAGGCAGACGCAGGATTTACTGGTTCTTTCGATTTATCGCTGCAAAGTGCTGATGGCACACACATATACGCCAAAGGCACCGTTCCCCAGATCTCCACACAGTGGACAAAATATTCCGTGCTTTTAAAAACAGGTGACCTGCTGCCCTCGCTGAACAACAGGTTTGTAATCACAACTAGCGGCTCTGGTACAGTCTGGTTTAACCTGGTTTCGCTCTTCGCGCCCACGTACGATAACACGGTGAATGGAAACAAGCCATATCTTATGCGTGAGTTAGCTATGATGAAACCGGCATTCCTTCGATTTCCTGGAGGAAACTATCTCGAAGGAAACAGCATTAAAGACAGGTTTAACTGGAAGAAAACTATAGGACCACTTCGTGACCGTCCTGGTCATGAAGGTCCGTGGGGATACAGATCGTCTGATGGAATGGGGCTGCTGGAGTTCCTTGAGTGGTGTCAGGATCTGAAAATGCAGCCACTGCTAGCTGTTTACGCCGGCTACTCTCTGGACGGTGAGTATGTTAAACCAGGCAAAGCACTGGAACCATATGTGCAGTCTGCTTTAGATGAGATTGAATACACCATTGGTCCTGTGACAAGTAAATGGGGAGCAATCCGTGCTAAAGATGGTCACCCAGCACCATTTCATTTAAACTATGTGGAGATAGGCAATGAAGATTTCTTTGATAAATCCGGGAGCTACAACGGCAGATTTGCCCAGTTTTACAAAGCCATTAAGGCAAAATATCCACAACTTAAAATTATTGCAACAATGAAGGTAAGCAGCGTGGTGCCAGATGTGATTGATGAGCATTACTACTTGTCGCCGTATGCCTTTGAGCACATTGTGAACAAATATGATACATACAGCAGGTCAGGACCCAAGATATTTGTTGGAGAGTGGGCTTCGCAGGAAGGGCAGCCAACACCCGACATGAACGCCGCACTTGGCGATTCTGCCTGGATGACTGGGATGGAAAACAACTCTGATATTGTGGTGCTATCATCCTATGCCCCCCTCTTTGTACTTGAGCATCCTGGCGCATCGCAATGGGGTACCAACCTTATAGGCTACAACGGCCTTGAGGTTTATGGCTCTCCATCCTACTATGCGCAGGTAATGTTCAGCAACAATATAGGCAATATTGTTCCCAGCTTCACTTTGGGATCATCTCCAGATCTGTTTGCCAGCGTAACACGGGATTCACATACAGGAACACTATACATTAAGCTGGTGAACTCATCGATAGTTCCACGCACAATCTCTGTAACTTTAACAGGCGTTGGAAAGATTAATAGCACTGGTACCGCAATTGTACTCTCTGCAGCTCACAGATATTCAACTAACACTCTGCAGGATCCGATTCATATAGCACCAGTTACATCAATACTAGAAGGAGTTAGCAAGAAGTTCACGCTTCATCTTGCACCTCTATCGGTGAATGTCTATATAATCAGGCGGAAATAGAAGCGACAGCTACATGGGGAGTATGGAAGAACCCTACTCCCTTTTGGAAGAGCCTTCACCTTTAGTTCTAATACATGCAGCCACAAACATGTATTGCCACATCTATACATCCTCATTACCAGATATGGAATTGAAATGAAGGTTTCCGTTCGGTATTCCTGCTCGATTATCCCAATACCCTCTCGTCCGGATATGCTCTGTAATCTATTCTAACAATCGGATTTCCATCCGGCTTCAGCAGTTATAATTGATCATTTACATTGATCTCCAGAGATGCCAATACCATGTTCATGTTTCCTGCTAGATGATATGAAGCAATTAGCAAGTTGCTGGGTGAACACTGGGATACATCAGGCAGAATCCCACTATTGTTAAATCAATTTAAATAAACCAGTGCAATTACCAGTCGAAATCTGGATATCAACCCACCTTTCGCCTTCTATCTAATGATGAACTAATGATGGATATGTAAAATAGCGTTGTTATTGCAGTTTAATAACCTATCCACCTATCGGCTAACTACAGAAGTTCCTATGGACCCCTGAGGGTAATGGAGAAGTATGCAGCCGAACATTTCAGCTATCTTGAAGGAGGTATCGGTTGGTTGATTGGCAGATATACCAGCAACTACCGAAAATAACTATGGGCTATCAAAGACTCGAATTTAGCAAAAGACATCTACGCAACGGCAAAACAGCCACGCATACAGTAAAAGCAAGCTACTGTACTTTTCCAAACCTGGTTGCAACACTTGGCCTTGCCAGTTTGTTACTGGGGCAGGCAGCGAATGCAGGATCCGTAACCTGGCAAGGTGGAGGCGGCAACGACTTTTGGGATAACTCGGCTAACTGGAATCCTGGTACTCCCGGCGGTAGTGATGCTGTAACAAACTCCACTGGGCAAACAATCGATGTAGAAAATGGTGGTACGTTTGACACATTTGTGACGAATGGCGAGCTGGATCTCACAGGTGGCACATTCGTTGGCGGGCAGGCTAACAGCACCATCCAGGTGAACGGTTTGTTGAATGTTAACGGCGGTAGATTGCAGGGTGTGGAAGTTCTTGCACCAACAGGCAATCAGTCGATAGTATTTGCTAACAATGGCAGCAATGACCTGATAGGCGACACTTTTGATGCTGGAACCACCCTGGATTTTTCAACAAATTCCGCTGCGTATTCAGCAATAGAAGGCAATACCAGCTTCAATGGCACAACAATAATGGCAGCGGGTTCCAGTATTAATATCTTTGCTGGGAATGCCGGGGCATCGTTAAATAACGGTGGCTTGCTGGAGGGCGCTGGCTTAATTTATCAGCAGTATGGCGGAACAATGTCTAACAGTGGCACAGTGGATGCGAATTTATCCGGGCAAACGCTCACTCTACAACCCTTGACTCTGGCCAATACCGGAACACTGGAAGCTACAAATGGTGGGACTCTGATTATTGATGCAAACACCACAGACAGCGGTACATTAAGCGCACAGGGCACAGGTAGTGAACTCAGCTTGAACAACATGACGCTCACCGCTAATAGTGATACACTGAGTGCTACCAATGGCGGAACTCTGCTTCTGAATGGATCAACCGTTACAGGAACTGTGAATATCACTGATGGCAGTCTATCTTTTGTAAACAATGGTAGTAATAGCCTCACTAACCTGACGGTAAATGGTAATCTGGACTTCGCGTCTCAAGCGAATGCATATACTCAAGTGCAGGGTTCCACAGTGTTTAAAGGAACCACAAGTATGGCTAGTGGCTCCAATATAAATATCTTCGCGGGGTCAGCAGCTGCACAGTTAACAAACGCAGGCACAATTCAAGGTGCAGGAACCATCTACCAGCAGTACGGCGGGACCATGACCAATAGTGGCACTGTGGATGCCAATCAAGCTGGACAAACCCTAACACTACAGATGGTATCACTCAGCAGTACTGGAACTTTGGAAGCTACTAATAACACAACACTTGCCATAGATACTAACACTACTGACAGTGGCACAATCAGTGCAGCGGGTACAGGAAGTACTGTGCAGTTAAACGGAATGACATTGACCGCCAATTCTGATACGTTAAGTGCAATGAATGGTGGAACCCTGCTTCTCAATGGTTCAACTGTCACAGGCACAATCAATATAACAAATGGCAGCCTTTCCATCGCTAACAGCGGCGGCAACAGCCTGACCAACCTCACAGTAAACGGCAGTCTGGATTTGGCATCTCAAGGAAGTGCATACACACAAGTTCAAGGGGCTACCATATTCAATTACAGCACAAGCATGGCAGCTGGTTCTACCATCAACATCTTTGGTGGAAATGGTGCAGCAAACTTAACCAATAATGGCACAATCTCAGGTGCAGGTAACATCACAAACCAGTATTCAGGCACGATGGTCAATACTAGCACTGTGGATGCAAATGTATCAGGGCAGACTCTCACATTGCAGCCATTTACTCTCACCAATACGGGAACCCTGGAAGCAACAAACGGTGGGACATTAGCACTGAATACTAACACATCTGGGATTGGCACACTTAGTGCTGATGGTAGTGGAAGCCTGATGAGTTTGAATGGTATGACACTTACCACTGTTGGCACTGATACACTGAGTGCAACAAATGGTGGAACCGTGCTCCTCAATGGTTCAACCATTACCGGTGCATTGGACATCACCCATGGGAGTCTAACTATAGTCAATAGTGGGAATAACAATCTCACCAACCTCACAGTAAACGGTAGCCTCGATTTAGCAACACAAGCCAACGCCTACACCAACATTGTAGGTTCCACCACATTTAATGGAACCACTACAATGGCGGCTGGTTCAACCATTAATATCTATGCAGGTGGTGGTGCAGCATCCTTAACCAATGCAGGCTCAATCCTGGGTGCAGGTACCATTACAAACCAGTATGGGGGCACTCTGAGCAGTAGTGGCACGATTAATTCTAATGTGAATGGTCAAACTTTAACTTTGACTCCGCTCTCTCTCACCAATACAGGTACTGTGGAGGCAACAAACGGTGGGATCGTAGCCCTGAATACTAACACCACTGACAGTGGCACAATTAGTGCAGATGGTGCAGGGAGTCAGGTGCAGCTAAATGGTGTGACGCTTACCGCTAACTCAGATACACTCAGTGCAACGCATGGTGGCAGCTTGCTACTGAATAACTCGACTGTTACAGGTACTGTTAATATCACTAACGGCAGTCTCACAGTCAATTCCAGTGGTGGAAATAGCCTGACAAATCTCACGGTAAACGGTAATCTGGATTTGGCATCTCAAGGAGCTGCATACACCGCTATTCAGGGTGCCACCACATTTAATGGTACAACCACAATGGCAGCTGGTTCGAACATTAACATTTATGCTGGTAATGCAGCAGCACAGTTAACAAACGCTGGTACAATCGAAGGTGCAGGAACAATCTACCAACAGTATAATGGTAATATGACCAATGCTGGAACAGTGGATGCAAATGTCAATTCACAGACTCTTGCGATGTCACCACTTATGCTCACTAACACCAATTCTCTTGAGGCTACTTCTGGCGGCATACTGGCGTTGAACAGTAATGTAACGGATAGTGGCACAATTAGTGCGGATGGTGCAGGTAGTCAGGTGCAGTTTAATGGTATGACGCTCACCTCCAACTCCGACACACTCAGTGCAACAAACGGCGGTTCTCTGCTGGTAAACAACACACTCATCACCGGAACGCTGGATGTATCACACGGAAGTCTTTCGTTTAACAGCAGTGGAGGTAATCAGGTAACCAACGCTTCCGTTTCTGGAAATCTGGATCTTGCCTCACAATCCAATGCGTACTTCTATGTTCAGGGTGCCACAACTCTTTATGGCACAACCACAATGGCTACTGGATCGAGCATAAATGTTTTTGCTGGTGGGGGAGCTTCAACCTTAACAAATGCCGGAACTGTGGCAGGTGCAGGAACAATCTTCCAACAATATGGCGGGAATCTTGTGAACTCCGGGACGTTAAACGCAAATGTAAGCGGACAGACCCTCCTGGTTTCTGCTGGTTTCTCCAACACGGGTAATATGAACGCTTCAAATGGTGGTACTCTCACCATCAATAACGCCGGTGTGGTTGGGGGAAATGTGAATGCCACTTCTGGCAGCACTGTTAACCTGCCGAACGGTATTGCGCAAACAGGTGGTGTGTCTGCAGTGGACGGAACCCTTAACTCCTCGTCTGGCAACTTCGCTCTCAGTGGTGGAACCCTGAAGGGTACAGGATCCCTCAACCTGTCTGTAGCTCAAACTGGAGGGACATTCAACCCTGGCAGCGACCCAAGCAGCATGAACATTGCTGGCAACTATTCCATTACTGGTGGCACCTACCAGCTGGATATTGCAAGCCTGAGCAGCTTCGATATGCTGAACGTTACAGGGAGTGCAGACATCTCTGGTGGAACCCTATCACTAGACTTTCTCAATGGCTATAGACCCACCACAGGAAACTTGTATCAGTTCCTGAATGCCAGTTCCTACATTGGGAACAATGCTTTCAGCAACTACAACAGTAACATAGCTGGGCTGGGCTTCTCCTACAACAACGGACAGGTTACTATTGGAAACGTTCCACCACCTGCTGTTCCTGAAGCATCCAGCGTGCTTTCCATGCTCAGTATGCTAGGCCTTGGCGGTGTGGGCTGTTTCTCCAAAAAGAGAAGAGCTAACAGAACCAGCTGCAATGCATAGAGGTGAATGTTTGGTTTGAGAGAGCTTTTACTCTACTCTATAGTTTGACAGCTAGGTGAAGAGTAGTGAACTAGCTAAAGGGTTACTTAAGATAACTTAAGAACCCTGGCAACGAGGATGCAATCGAGTTATTGATTGCATCCTTTTTGTATGAAAAGTGCTTGAAATGTTACCATTGAGGCAAATGAAACTATTTGGATGTTAACAAAAGCAGATATACAGAATGAAGACTGCTCTAAAACATTTAATACTCATGAATAATAAATGTAAGAAAAAACATACAAAAATGTGAAAATTTCTTCGTTTTGATATGCGTAAGAAGGTTTTACTCTCATACAATTTTAGAATTTAGCATATAATATGTGATATAGTTACAAATGTATTGATAATAAGCAAAACATGTTAACAGGCATGAACAATTTCATGCCAAATTGGGGCAGATCAATATTTAATGTCTATTCAACTTTTCCGCGTTGAGATGCTTGGTACGCTACGAATTATCTTTGGCGACAGCTTACTGGATATGCGACGCTTTCGTAAAAGTGGAGCATTGTTTGCCCTGCTTCTTCTTCAACCTAAAAATGGGATCGATCGTGAACAGCTTGCAGAGTATCTTTCTCCAAATGAGGATCCAGATGTCTCAAGGAATAGACTTAGAGTGTTACTCAGCACCCTGAAGCAACAGACTCGTGGATTTGGAATTGAGATGGATGCATTAATAAGGGTTGAGAGACATAAGGTGTCATTAGCCACAAACATCCAGACAGATTATAATGAGTTTTGTGAGTGCGTGGCAGTTGCAGAAAAGAGCCAAAGCCTGCTGGATCAGATTGCGCTTTGGGAAAGAGCAGTGATGCTCTACTATGGGGATCTGCTTCCTGGGTTCGATGAAGAGCCGATACGGATTGCACGTAATGCCTTAACTGAGACGCATTACCAGATGCTTCTCAGGCTAACCCGTGCACTTATCGAGACTGGAAAACACGAACGCGCCCTTCTCTATGCTCAAAAAGCAGTGACATTAGAGCCCCTGGATGAAGAAGCCCATAAAATATTGGTTTCAATTTATATCCACCTTGGGCAGAATATGGTCGCTCTCAAACACTACTCACATGTGATCCAACTTTTCCAGACAGAGATGGGGATTGAGCCTTCCATTGAAATACAGCATAAAATAGATCAACTAAGAAGCTCATTAAATAAAGATTGGAAAGACGACAAAGAGTTAGTTCTTCTTATTGAGCAAAATAACCAGTCAATTTCGCATCTTCCACAACGTCTTACCCGGTTTTTTGGAAGAGAAGAAGAGATTGAAGCCATCAATTCCTCTCTGTCACCTCAAAGTAGTGTTCGTCTCTTAACTCTCAAAGGAACAGGAGGAATTGGTAAAACCAGGCTTGCAACAGAAGCTGCAGACCAGTTGAGAGATGTATACTGTAATCGCGTCTGGTTTGTCCCCTTAATGGACATATCTGATCCTGAACGTATCTGCGAGGTGATATTAAAAAGTCTAAACTCAATGCCATCCAAGAACAGCTCTGACTTCAACCAGATCTATCAAATTCTGGGTGATGATCCCTGTCTACTGGTATTGGATAATATGGAGCAGCTTCTGCCTGGAAGTACATCTGTACTTAATCAGCTACTGAGCACTGTTCCAAATCTTAAGCTGCTTATCACATCCCGCAGAGAAGTGACAATTGAAGGTGCCCGCACATTGCCAGTTGCCCCACTCTCCATGAACAGGGAAGATGGAGCGAATTTGGCAGTTTCACTTTTTGCTGATAGAGCTAGTATGGTATCTCCTGATTTTATGGTGACAGAGGGTAATCTGGATTTTGTTCAGCAGATCTGTCAGAAGCTGGAAGGATTACCGCTTGCAATTGAGTTAGCTGCAGCGAAAATCAGAATTCTGAAGCCAGAAGAGATGACACTGCACCTCAGCAAAAATACTCAATGGATGTGTGATAATCTGGGCATTAAAACTACGAGACACCAATCATTGGACAATACCATCCACTGGAGTTACCGGCTATTAGATCATAAGTTACAGGAAATTTTTCGAAAACTATCGGTCTTTTCGGGTGGATTCACTGCTGACGCATTGTCCAGGGTGTTAAAGGATGGGGTTGAGAACTGGGACAATACAGTACAAATTATTGAACAGTTATACTCCGACTCCTTAATTGTTGCTGAAGAAGGAGACTCAGGCTCTACACGCTATAGAATGTTGGAAAGTTTACGAGAATTTGCGCTTGAGCGCCTTAAAGAGAGCGGTAAAGAGACTGAAGCCAGAACTCAACATCTTCAATGGGCACACAGACTCTCAATAGATGCTTCAAGAGGGCTGGTGTCCAATGCACATGTGTGGCTCCAGAGACTGGATAATGAACGGGATAACCTTAGAAGCGCTGTGGAATTTGGATGCTCTGAAGGAGGTAGCTGTGCAGTTATGGCACTCCGGATTGCGTCGAATATCCACAGATACTGGACTTTCAGATTAAGCAATAAAGTGGGAATAAATCAGATTCAGTTAGCTCTGTCGAAGGCTGTCGAGGCGGAAGATGCATCTGTTGCAGAAGCCCAACTTGCACTTGGCTGGCTTTATGAACAGCAGGGCGAGTTAAAACATGGTGAGGAGAGTGTTAACACTGCTATAGAGCTGTTCACTAAACAGAACCAGATGGGACGTGTTGCATACTGCAACATCGAGTTAGGACGATTAGCAGTGATTAGCAATAATCCCCTGGAGGCGGTACAGCCTCTCTCTGAAGCACTCGCCTATTTCAAGAGTGTTGAGGATTCTGAGGGTGAGGCGAGAACATTGTCTACTTTAAGCTATCTCGACTATATTGTGGGACACAACACCAGCTCTATCTACAAACGGGAGGAGGCGCTAACTATCTATAAACACCTTGGAGATTCGTTTGGGGTAGCAGTTTCATTGCAGTTTATTGGCTGTATAGAGCATCTCATCGGAAAGATACAACTGGGGACATTTCATCTTGAAGAGGCTCAACAGATTCACCATACCCTTGGAAACAGGCAAGGGGTTGTAGACTGCATCCATAATCTGAGCTATAGTTTCTCCCACATGGGAAACCATCAGGTTGCCAGACAGATGTTTGAATCTGCCGTCCCTGTGTATCAAGAATTGGGAAATGTATCAGAATTAGCAAACTGTATTCAGAACATGGGGTATTCAAGAATTCGTAGTGGTCATTTGCAAGAAGCAGAGGAGATCCTGGCGGAAGCATTCCGGCTGGCACAGTCGGCAGATTCCGAATTTGTTCTGGCAAGATATCACCTGTCTCTCTCCATCCTGGAATTCCTAAAAGGTGATGGTAATAGAGCAAGTATTGAATGTAAAATGTCTAGAGAACTGTTTCAAAAACTGGATCACAAAAGAGGTATTGCACTTTGTCAGCATCAGGCCGCCCTTTTAAGACATTCCGATAGCGAATATGCTGAAGCGATAGAGTTATATGGTGACGCTGTTGTCTTACATCAGAGTATGGGTGAAATTGCCATGATGCTTGATGACTTTGAGGGAATATGTTATTCGCTTCATGATCTTAATTTTGTTATGGAAGCGGCCTGTTTATATACACTTAACTCCGAGATGAGAGAAAAGGTAGGAACAGAGAGTCCAATATGGTTCACAGAGGGACTTGGCAGGGAAAAATACCAGAACTATTTGAATGTGTTCAAAAAGGAGTGGATGCTGGTACAAAACTCCATTCACAACTCTTATAACTTGCTGGATTACTATCAGAAGGTTATTAAGCCCTTACTATCTTCATAGCAAAATACCCTTTAGCATTCAGGTTTTACCACACCTCCAACATCTCCCAATTGATTTCACTATTATGGATCAGCTGTACAAGCAATCTCTTAGATAGCTTTTTTCGACCTGATTGGTGGAATGGATGCAACTGTGAAGGCAAGTTGAGGCTTCCAGATTGTTTTTGCAACTAATCGGTTGAGCTTCAATTTTAGCCCCAAGCCCTCCAGGTCGAAATTACTGTTATATCGGGTATGCTGAATATAGTTGCTCCACCCGGCGGGCATAATGTAAGGTCGGAAGTTCTCCCTTATGCAGATTACGAATCTTCATACCCATCAAGCAGATAGAAAGCCCCCATTCACATGCAAATTTCCAGGCAAATTATCATCGTCTCATCCGATCTTACGAGATTTTGGTTCTGCACTCTTATAATGGTTACCACGGTGGTTAACAGCCTTAGCGCAGTTAAAGCTTCAGCTATACCTGCCCAAATCTCAATCAGTGCATCAAATCACACAGTAAATGAAGGAGATATTGTTGCATTCACAGTGATTGGTATTGATGCTTCCGGAAAACGAATTCCAGGCTTGAAGATTCAACCTGAACTAGATGCTAAACCCTGGTGTGGTCCCTTTGAGGCAAATGCGCAGGGGGTGTCGAGATTTGTGCTTCCAATGCCATACAGCGGAGAGCACTCCATTACCGTGCAATCACAAGGTGTAATCTCCAGGCAGGTAGATATTAAAGTTACACCTAGACATTTTAATATTATTACTGATCCGAATCATCTGGTAGGCATGGATTACGAGACCTGGTTTGGGCCGGGTTATGCCCAATGGGGACACCAGGAAGCAACTCCAATCCTTGGAGAATATTCCTCACTTGATCCTAGAGTACTGCGGCAGCAAACTCTCTGGATGGATGACCTTGGTGTGAATTTTGTGGAACTGGACTGGAGCAATAACCTGGATGGTACCTGGCCTTCGGGAACTGCAAAAGAGATGGTGGATTCAACAAACCTTTTGTGCAGGACCTATCTGAAAATGAAGCAGCACCCACTTATTGTGCTGCTTGTTGGGCCAGATGGTGGCAAATGGGGCACTCCTAACTTCATGAGTGAGGTTAACTATATCTATCACCACTACATGCAGGATCCAGCATTTAGGAAACTGTTCATAACCTATCTTGGAAAACCTTTACTGGATGTGTATATGGGTGGCCCAACCGCTAGAAAACCTCCTCACTGGACAGACCCACGGTTCACAATTCGATATGTGAATGCATGGCTCGAAACCGTACAAACTGTGAAGTATGGTTACTGGTCGTGGTATGACAGAGACCCACAGGTTACGATGTTTCATGGTAAGCCAGAGGCAATGACTGCGGTGTTTGGCTACCCTGGCAATATCTCTGATCCAGCGACGGGTAATTATGAGTCACCAGATGCTGGAGGTAAAGATTACGGCGTTACATTTATGAACCAGTGGCGAAAAGTAATGAAAGCAAAACCTCATTTTGTCTTTATTAATCAGTGGAACGAGTTCGAGCCACCAGATCAGTGGACTCAAAACATGAGCAATGATATTGAGCCAACTCTGCATCGTGGTTTCGGTATACGGGGGAATGGCGGGTGGGGATTTGAGTATTATCGAATATGCAAGGACGCTATCAGGAAGTATCAGGAAGCTTTAGGGAATCTCAGAGTGGTGCGTAAATATGCACATTAGCGCGAATGTATCCCTGTACATAATTTTCACATATTTGAACTACCTGAGAGAGGGGAATGTGCAAAGTTGAGCGAACGTTATTTGTAGAAACCAAGCTAACGAAACAGACCTGCGACAGAGGGGGATAATGAGAACAGACAAGTTTATAAACTATGCGAGGAGAGAATATGATCTAATTGGTGTCAGTGTGTTTGCAATTGGTGCAATTCTAAATGGGATCTATCACAAAGAGTATTTTACAACTGCTTTCTGTTTAGATTGGGGATCCGCAAGTTTAGGAATAACATTACTTAAATGGTATATGCTTCCCGCAAGCGAACGCATATTGAAGGTTGTTGTTCCTGAACAAGAATATCAGCAATTAAAAGAGGAGATATCTTATCTCAAAGTTCTAAGAACCTCACTCCTTCAGGAAATAGAAAAGCTCCGTGCTGGATCAGTTAAGACCTAACGCGATTAAAAGTTATGACTGGAAATTCACGAGTATAGTGTGTGATACCTTAAGTGTTCTAGAATAGTGATACGGATTTCTTCTATCACTAGCACTCCAAGTATGGTATTTATCCATTAGGAATCTGTTACATACGAACAGATTCCCAACACATTACCAGTTAATTGGATTGTTTGGTATCCATAAAATGCAGGAATTTGGACTCAGACGAACGATCCTGCTGGATTTTCAACACGGTACCGTTTGGTGACAGAATGGCATAAACGGGCAGGGTTGCAGTATGCGTAAGTTTCTGCTGTAGTTTGGCATTTGCCCTGTCTTCGGGTGTGTCCTGGTCTGTAAACAGTTCAAGACGTACAAAATGCTTCATTTTTGCCTGTACAGGTGCTAGCGGGAATACATTCTGTTCCATATCACGGCAGTTCGTGCAGTTCACGCCTGTGAAATTCACCAGGATGTCCTCATTCCTTTGGGCGGCTTTTGCCAGCGCGCTGTTGTAATCATCGCCCCAGGATAGCTGGCCAGCGAGCTTATCCGTCTTGCCAGGATAGGGCGTTGGGGGCAGGAAATCGCCAACTCGTCCCATAGCCATTCCGTTTATACCAGCAAAGAACCATATACCAGTAAGCAGCGTCACTAGCCCAATCCCTCGGCGTGTCCATCCAATAGCCCTGGATTCATCGTGCGGTAATCTCAGTGCGCCCAGTAGATAGAATGCCGCAATCACAGCAATGCACCCCCATACTGCGAGGAAAACCGGACGAGTGAGCCATCCTAATCCCCAAACAAGATCTGCATTCGAGAAGAATTTGAGGGCAGCTGCCAACTCTACAAATCCCATGAAGCCTTTCACTGTTACCATCCATGCACCAGATCGGGGCAGGCGGTTGAGGTATTGTGGAAAGAGAGCTAGCAGGAAGAATGGAAGAGCGAATGCTGTGCTGAAACCCAGCATCCCAATAATGGGATAGAAAAGACTGCCCTGTGCTGCAGCTGCCAGGAGAGTCCCAACGAACGCTACAGTGCAGGTGAATGAGGTGAGTGTGAACGTAAGCCCCATGAGGTAGGGGCCAAGCAGGCCAGCCTTCTGTGAACCTTTATTCAAGGTGTTGGCTAACCCACCGGGCAATACGATCTCATAGCCGCCCATCAGATTGATGCCGAGAGCAATGAAGAGTACTGCCAATCCTATATTGAGTACAGGATTATTTGCAAGCACCCGAATGCCTGTGGCTCGGAACAGTACTGCAACCACCACACCAACGATGGTAAATGTGGAGATGATTCCCACACAGTAGACAACGGCTTTGATGACTCCCTGGCGCGTGTTTTCCTGTTTCTGCTTGGCAAAGTAGCTCACAGTTATGGGTATCATCGGGAATACGCATGGAGTTAGGAGGGCCAGAAAGCCGTACCCAATTGCCAGGAGCAGGAAGCTGAGAATGCCAGCCTGCTGCGCGTGGGCAATTCGGGTAGCGGTGGCATCAGCAGCGACATGTACTTGTGCGCTGCCAGACGGAGCCACTGTGCCTGCACTCTGTGCCACAGCCTGCGGGGGGATGCTGCTCACTGGCAGCAGATGCCCAGCTCTTGCAGCCCCTGGAGCCACGGTGAACGTGACGGGGACGGATACTGTGGCAGGCACAAGGCAGTGCTGGTCTGTACATACCTGGTAGTAAACACTCACTGACGCCTTTTGTAATCCGGATATACCGGCTTTGAGTGTTACTGGAATTCCAAAGGTAACCTTGTTCTTGTAGATCTGGTCGTTAATCTGGAAGCCGCTGTCATACATTGTTTCGTAAGCAGGTTCTACCGGCTTTCCTACGGAAGCAAAAGGTCCACTGGCTGGCAGCGTAAGTGTAGTGATGGTTGGGCCGCCAAGAGGTCCGGTAGGCTGGGTGAGTGCATAGAGATGATAGGGTGCAGCAATAGTGAAGGAGACATCCACCTGTGCGCCTTCTCCAGCACGTGCATCAGCAGGTATTAGAGAAGCAGTAATTGAGACAGGATTAGATGGAGATCCAGCCTGGGCTTTTGCCAGAACAGGCATAACAAGCATTACTGACAGCAACACAACCTGGGATAATCTATTCTGTTTTGAGCGTAGTTTACGGTTCAATTTAGGCAGCATGCTTCTTCACTTTTGATGTCTTTACTCTGTTCAGTTTTGCTTTGCTGACCTCGAGCTTTGCTTTAAGGTCTACAGTTTCTGGAGGCATACAGTTCTGAGCATTACATGCCTGGTATGTTACCTGAATGGGAACTGTGTATTTCCCAGGTTTGAATGCAGTTTCATAGGCGGTAATCTTTATGGTGCCCTCATATATGGGAGTTTTGGTACCGAATACCTCTTCCACTTTGGGTTTTGGATAGACTATTTTGCCTATCTTCAAGCCCTTCACAGTTTGTAACTTAACTGTTGTAGCAATGTTGTAGGCAAGGGTAGGATTACCTTGAATATGTACTGGCGGCACTGTTTTAATTGTGATAACAATTGCATTTGGGTGCCCAACTGTTGCTTTTGTGATGGCTGGTACAGTGGCAGTTACCGAGTCACCGATGGAGAGCGGTGCAGCAACTGCATAAGCTGATAGACTTGAGATAAGAACTAAACCCGATAAATTGAATATGCTGCGCATGTAAGCTCCTCAAAGGAATATATGTCGGTAATAAACGTGTTTACTATTGTTAGTATACGCGCTACTGGACTTAATTTATATGCTAAAACGTATCAAATTGCTTATGCCGATTACCAGTTTCCTCACGACACCCATTACTCGCACTGAACTGGATACGAATTCACATATCTGAGTAACAATATTACGTCCACATTGTTTGGCTGCGACGCTGGCATTCTGCCTCCTTCAAGGGCATAAAGCAGAATGATGTGCCAGCACTTTTTATTACATATCAGCCGTTATCATTGCGTTGCTGAACTAATAAAATGCTGTGGACCGGGTATTGATACATCTCTGAAAGCCATACATAAGAGGGCAAACATAATCAGAAGTTCACAACCTGTAGATGCCCGCTCTAGAGATGCTGTCGAGCGGGAGACTGAACCAATGATGGCATCAATATAGCATTATGACTATACCGGCTGGCATGACATCTTTTCTCACAAAAACGGGCTATCTGATGACATATTGTGTATCCCAGATACCCGTTTTATGCATAGCTCTATACTGTAAAGAAACTGATATTACCACCCCAGGTCACGTTTTAGATCCTGCTCAACCACAGCAGCCATAATGGCGTGGGTTTTCACATTGGGATGCCAGTCGGCCCCAAACCCATTGGATTCCAGCTGTGTTTGAAAGTCCATATAGTGCACCCGATTATCACCGGAGTTGTGTTCATCAGTAACAATCTGATGAATGTATTCCCTTGAAATAGTACTGTTATTCCCCCACAGCATGGGACTGGATGCGCAGTAGATCAGGGCGTGAGGGTAGTGTTTCCTCACTCTTGCAATGAATGCCTCGTAGCCCTTTTCCCATGGCTTTGCAGCAGGTACCCCAGGTGCAAAATCGTTGGTACTGAGATTGATAATCACAGCTTGAGGGATCCATGTTTTAAAATTCCATTTGCTGCCAGACACTGTGGGAAGGGTCATTCCGTACACGGAGCTCATTGTGTTTGTTGGCCACATAAGCCTGCCCGACCACGCGATGCAGACATATTGAGCATGCAGTGCACGTGCGGCAACAGCTCCATAGCTTAGGTAAGCATCCTCTGTGGTAGCAGAAAAATGCGCTTCCTGGTTAGGTGCCAAATCCCCATATCCACAACTGATAGAATCTCCAATGACTTCAATTCTTCTGTTTGATGGTTTAGGAAGAGGAAGCAGCTTGCCGCCAGTAGAAAGCTGAAATCCCTGAAACTGTGCTACTCCGAAAAAAGCCTCAGTGCGCTTCACAAGCTGTATGGTATGCACAGCATCGTTAGTACCAGAATAGACATTGTATAAGCCTGAGGGGTTGTTTGTAGTAATTACAGAAGAAGGTGAACCATCCACTACCACCTGAAACTCATCTGAACTGGAAGTATCGGCTAAACTTACGTTTAAAGCTGAACCACGAAAGCGAAGCTCTACTTCACTCGCAGACCATGAGCACCGGGGACCTGAACTCTCGCTGGTATCGAATCGGCCCACATAACGGATGAGGTGATTGGAGGGTGAGATAACGACCGGCAATGGGGTCACCTCAGTTGGGCTGTCTGCCAGGGATGGGGAAGTCCACAATGACATCACTGCAGCTCCAGCAATCAGGAGTAACGATAAAACTGTACGGTTTGAGCGCATCTTTTGCCTCACTATTTGCCATCTTACCAGACAGTCTGTTGTAGATGGAGTTGAAATTTATGTGATTTCCTCACTGAAATCAAGAAAGATTATACCTACTGAATTATACGATAGATATTCATGGTTTCATGTCGTACATAACAGGTCATTGTAACACCCATAAATGAATGACCCAACTGATGAGTAAGGATATATCTTGTGTAAGTTACAACCTAATCACCGCTAAGTAGTGATTCAATGGTTGTTTCGATATACAATTAGAGCACAGATACCTTAACGAAGAAACAAGAAAGGGGTGGAAAAATGGAGATTGAAACAAAGCAAACTCTATTTTCTGAAATAGAGCCACTACGAAATCTGTATCGGCAAGAGATGAACTGTCAGATTGTGAGAGACTCGATACTTCCTAGAGGGCTGGCAGAGCCCTACCTTATCACGATTGGGAAGCATACTGCAGGATATGGAGGGGTTTGGAACTCCTATGACAGGGACCGCATTATGGAGTTCTACGTCCTGCCTCACTATCGAACTGCTTCAGTGGCAATGTTTAAGAGCCTGATTGCTGAGAGCGGCGCTACGAGTGCTGAGGCTCAGACAAACTCTCCACTTATGCTGATGATGCTTTTCGACTGCTGCCAAAACATTGGCAGCGACACCATCCTGTTCGCAGATGCTTTCATCTCCAATCACAGCTGTAATGGTGCGGTGATAGTGCGGACAGATGATCTGGATCCAGCCTCTGTTTTTGAACATAAACATGAGCCGAAAGGGGATTGGGCACTAGAGTTAGATGGTAATGTGGTGGCAACTGGCGGTGCTCTCCTGCACTATAACCCACCCTATGCAGATCTGTATATGGAGGTGGACGAGAATTATAGAAGACAGGGGTTCGGCAGCTATCTTGTGCAAGAGCTGAAACGCAAATGCTATGCAATGGGCAAGATTCCTGCGGCACGATGCAACGCAGAAAACACAGCATCTCGCCGAACATTAGAGAAAGCAGGGCTTCTGCCATGCGCCAGAATAGTGGTTGGAGATATAACGACCAGCCTCATTCAGGGTGCTTAAGCTTGCTTTCGTGATTGTCCAAGTTTGTCAGATACAACTATTTTTCCAGCTTTATGAAAATAAATGTCCGCAACAGTAATACCTGAACGTTCTTAGTGTGAAATATGCGGAAAGGGAGTATTGAAATGAGTGAGTTTGTTTTCTTGTTCAGGAGTAATGGGATGGCTGCTCCCCCAGAAACGATGGAGAAGATAATGCCCAAGTGGATGAGCTGGATGAAAGAGCTTCAGGATAATGGCTATCTAAAGGCTGGACGTCCATTGGAAAGATCAGGGAAACTGGTAACAGGAAAGTCAAGAACTGTGACTGATGGACCCCATGTTGAGTCCAAGGATCTTATTGGTGGATTCGTAATCATTGAGGCGAATGACATGAATCATGCTATTGAGATTTCTCATGGCTGTCCAGCATTAGACAATGATGGCTGTGTAGAGATCCGACCTGTAATGAAGCTTGATATGTAGTGCAAAGAACGCTCCCGCCATGTAGAGTTTTGACGGGAGCGTTATCTGCAAGAGTCGAGTGCTGGATCACACTATTTTTAATTTGTTGTGTTTTTATGATTTGAGGGAGGAGATTATAACATGACTGAATTTGTACTGCTTTTTGAGGGTAGGGTTCCTCCAGGCTCACCACAGGAGATGCAGAAACGCACTCAGAAATGGATCCATTGGATACAGGAACTGTCCCAGAAGGGGTTGGTGGCGTTTCCTGGTTGCCCGCTAGAGGGAGTCATGAAACGAGTAACAGGGAGTAAAAGAGAAGTAACCGATGTACTATTTTCTGAATTGAAGGATCCGGTGTGTGGATTCATCATTATACTGGCGAATGATATGGAGCATGCAGTTGAAATCTCCCGCGGATGCCCTGGGCTGGATCTAGAAGGTACGGTTGAAGTGCGCCAGGTTATGACGATACACTGACATTGCGAAATACTGGTGTCATTCCTTCATGTTTGAAATAGAACAGACAGCGGGAAAGCAGAGTTCAAACTGAAACGGATAACTCCTCGGGCATATATATGTTAGTGTTTGCTGAGCTTCTCCATTTAGAATACTATAAAGGGATAGATGATGGAACTGAGTGAGCATCTTTTCAGGCATGAGCACGGGCGTATGATAGGAGTATTAACACACCTGTTTGGTGTGCATAATCTTGCTCTTGCGGAAGATGTTGTGCAGGATGCGTTCTGCAGGGCACTCGAAGTATGGAAGTTCAGCGGAGTTCCTGCAAACCCTTCGGCATGGTTAATGGCGACTGCCAAGAATCGAGCTTTGGATATCCTGAGACGGGAACGGACCGCCCGTAACTATGCACCAGAACTGGGCCATCTACTCCAAACTGAATGGACACTATCACCCACAATTGATGAGCTATTCAAATCTCAGACCATTGCGGATGACCAGTTGCGGATGATGTTCACATGCTGTAACCCGCTTCTTCCTGAATCCTCACAAATTGCTCTCACCCTGCGGGTGATCTGCGGATTTAGTGTGGAGGAGGCAGCGAGCGCGTTCTTAATCAGCCAGGATGCAATGGAGAAACGAATTACACGCGCCAAGAAAGTGCTAGCTGGATCCAGGACGCTTTTCGACCTGAAAGATTCAGATCTTTGCAATCGACAGTCGGCAGTGCTTCGCTCTCTGTACCTGCTTTTTAATGAGGGATATCATGCCACAAGCAGCGAGATAGTCGTTCGAAAAGACATCTGTCTGGAAGCAATGCGGCTAACTTCGCTGCTTTTACACAACCCCACCACTTCCACACCAGCAACCTGTGCTCTCTATGCGCTGATGCATCTACTAGCCGCAAGGATACCCGCCAGAATGGATGAAGACGGGCATATTGTAGTGCTAAAGTCTCAGGATAGAACACAATGGAGCAGCGAGTTAATTGCTGAAGGCAAGCGGCTTCTTGATCTCTCTGCTGAAGGGACGGAGTTATCGGAATACCATATCGAGGCTGCTATCGCAGCTGTACACGCAGACGCCTCTAGCGCTGCTGAGACAGACTGGGAGATGATTATTTCGCTGTATGATTCGCTAATGGCACTGGCCCCTTCGCCGGTAATTGCCCTCAACCGGGCGATTGCAGTGGCACAGCTGGAGGGTCCACTGTGTGGTATTAGTGCTGTTGAAGAGATTGCAGACCGAGACAGATTGTTACACTATCCATTCTATCATGCGGCCGTTGGGGAGATGCAGCTTCTTGCAGGCAATTGCGCGATAGCCATGCACTGTTTTGATGAAGCGCAGCTATATTCCAGGAACGCTTCGGAAAAAGCGTTTTTTAAGCAGAGAGCTGAGGTGTGCAGGATTATAGAGATGGAAAAATCAGACAGATGCATACCAGCATGTCAGCGTGAGTAGTAATATGTTAGTTTTAATTTGGTGGTTGACCAGGGCTTAGCATCTTAAAATCTCCATGGTAATGCACTTACAGGTGTTGATCTATATTCTCCTGAATTTTGAGATACTATGACATTTTAGGTGATTTTTTCTCCAAAATTGTATATTGAAGTCAATGAATTATATAATTCTTATTAATTGCGGTTGGGAGAACTTAATGCTAGTTCAGTTTTCATTAGAAAATTTCCTCTCATTCTAAGAAAATACGATTTTTAATCTAGTTGCTACAACTGATCAGTCTATAACTTCTCATATAGTTCAACATCCTACCAGGAGGAAGATGAATGTTCTAAGGGTGGGTGCCATCTATGGAGCAAATGCACCGGGGAAGTCCAATCTGATTAATTCCATATCCTTTGCAAGAGATTTAATTTTAAAGGGCACATCTCCTGATTTTCCAATCAATGTTCGTCCATTTTAATTAACAGATGAAATGAACTTTCCAACTCAATTTGAATCCATATTTATTTGTGAAGGCGTTGAATATACTTATGGATTTAAACTTACTTCCTATTAAATCCTTGCAGAGTATCTTTATGTTAAGCAAAAACGAATTCAGTCAATGGGTTTCGAGAAGACGTTGGATGTTAATTCAAGATATTTAATAAATTTGGAAACATTTTAACTAAAGGTAATTCAAAGGTAAAGAATTTTCTAAAAGATAAAGAAAGTGATACGCGACCAAATCAACTCCATTTAACATCTATTGAAATCATGACTGTAGCTATTGAGAGACTTCTACCTATTTTTACATGTCAGACTTAATGGCTAACGGTAGAACTTTGCTGAACAACTAACAACACTTAAATGAACAGGTGGTAAAATAGTTGAGTATGCAATATTCTACTCTATGGTAAGGACATCCTATGCAAAAGTTTCTCCGTAATATCTTCCTCCTTGTCGGGACTATGACGTTCCTTATGGGGCGAGCTTACGCAAATGATCACATGTTTCCGTCTCTTCCACAGGCTGCACAAGCAATCCATTTCGATGGCAAAGGATTTATAATCCATGGGAAGCGCACATTTATAGTGTCTGGCAGTCTTCACTATGACAGGGTGCCAAAGGCGCAATGGCGCGACAGGCTGCTGAGGATGAAGCGTGCCGGCTTTAACTGCGTGCAGACTTATGTGTTCTGGAATGTGCAGGAGCCTGAGCCAGATACCTTCAATTTCAAAGGACGAGCAAACCTTAATGCGTTTCTAAAGCTGGCTCACAGCATGGGCATGTATGCAACAGTGCGTGTCGGCCCGTACAGTTGTGCTGAATGGGACAGTGGTGGATACCCCGTATGGCTTCGATCTGTGAAAGGGTTGCTGGTGCGACAGCCAAACAAGCCTTTCGAAGATGCCCTTAAGCCCTACTTCAGAAAGCTTTTGCCGATTGTAGCTGAAAACCAGATCAATCATGGTGGATCTGTGATAATGGTTCAGCTTGAAAATGAGCATCCCTTGGGCTGGGGAACGGATATGCCCAACCAGTATTTCCATTTCCTGCTGGATGAAGCTCGAAAGTATGGGATAGAAGTGCCCACGTTTTTTAGTGGTGAGCACCATGGAAGTGATCCTGCAGGCAATACCCCATGGTCGAGCAGCAAACGCGTAAACCCGTGGTACACCACTGAATTCTGGCCAGGCTGGTATACCCTGTATGGTGATTTGTCACCGTCTGATTACCGCTTCTTCACACGCGGGACCTGGAAAATTATTGCGTATGGTGGCAATGGCTATAACTACTATATGCTGGTGGGCAGTTCGAACTTCGACTACTACAATAACGATGAGGATGCTGCCAGCTACGACTATGCTGGTGCAATTGGCCAGGCAGGAGACCTGAGACCGATCTACTATCGGTTCAAGAAGGCAGCAATGTTTGCACGAAGTATGGAGTCGGTACTTGAAGACAGTGACAATTCCACTGCCGAGTATTCAAATGCTGCATCTAACCCTCAAATAGCTGTCACGGCTAGAACAGCCCCAGCCGGTTCCATTGTTTTCCTGGATAATAACACGAAGACAGTGCAATTAACCAGCTTATCCACTGGTACCCAGCAGTTCAATGGGCTGAAGGTTCTCTCAGGTGAGATACGACCAGTTGTGTTGAACTATAAACTGCTTCCTGGTGTTACCATGAAGGCCTGTACACCGCGTCTGTTGAGCATTACCCAGCAGGGCAGGATTACCACCATGGT